>JBDTQB010000137.1:0-11197 GCA_039932395.1 Vicinamibacteria bacterium
ACGTCTTGAAGGCGCGTCCCGAGAACGCCGCAGGCGAGCACGAATGGCAGGAGGAAGTGCGCCGTTCGATTGATGCCATCGCCGGCCTCACCGCGGTGGATGGCGCGACCATCATCAACGACCGCTATGAGCTGTTAGCCCTGGGTGCCAAGATCACCCGTCGTCGCGGCAATGCTCCGGTTGAACAAGTCAGTTACACCGAGCCGGTGGAAGACAACACGCGCACCCTGACCGCTCCCGCGCAGTTGGGCGGAACCCGTCATCTCTCCGCCGCGCAGTTCGTCCACGATCAACGCGACGCCAGTGCCCTGGTAGCCTCTCAGGATGGTCGTTTCACCATCTTCAAGTGGTCGCAATGCGAAGAGATCGTCCACGCTCATCGCGTGGATGCCCTGCTTCTCTAGGCTCCCACCGCGCGGCCCGTCGCCCTGCTAAATAGCGTCGGGGATTTCCTGGAAGCCGGAACCGCCGGTCAACTTGAGGAAAACCGGAGTCAAAGCTTCATGGCCGTCACCGGCCATCGAGATCACTTCGTCGACCGTGCCTTCGGCGATGATCTTGCCGGCGAGGATGATGCGCACGTAGTCGCACATCTCCTGGGCCACTTCCAGCGTATGCGTGCTCATCAGGATCGATACGCCCTTCTTCGCCATGACGCGGAAGATGTCTTTGATCAGGCGCGCGCCGCGTGGATCCAAGCCAACCATAGGCTCGTCCACTAACACAGCTTTCGGATGATGCAGGAAGGCGGAGCACATGACCACGCGCTGCTTCATCCCGTGCGAGAAGGCTTCGATCAGTTCATCCTTCCAGCGTGTCAGCTCGAACAGCTCCAGGAGTTCGAGGGCTCGCGCGTCCAGCGTAGGGCCTTCCATGCCGTACAGGCCGCCGCAGAACTTCAGGAACTCGAAGGCCGTCAGCTTCTCGTAGATGAACGGACGATCCGGCACGAAGCCAAGACCCGCCTTCGCCTTCTCCGGATTCGTGGCGAGATCGGAGCCGTCGATGGTGATCGTTCCCGAAGTCGGCTTCAGCAGGCCCGCGATCATGCGGATCGTGGTGGTCTTGCCCGCTCCGTTGGGCCCGAGGAAGCCGTGGATCTGGCCCGACGGCACCTCAATCGACACGCCGTTGACCGCGTTGAACGAACCGTATCGCTTGTAGATGTTGTCGACTTTGATCATAGAAGAGGGGTCAGCGACGAGCCGGCCGGCGCCAGCAGTCGTCCTTGCCGACGGGCGCCGGCAGATCCAACGCCAGGGTGGGCATGTCAGGGCGATCGTTGCCGACGAGGGCGGTGGTGTTGCTTTGCGATGGTCCATCGACCATCTGAAGAACCTTGATCTGCGCCTTGCCCAGAAGGGGAAGGATCGCGGCTTGCCGGTCGAAGCCGCCGCGCACCAGGCGTACGTGGCTCACGTCCGCAGGGAACTGATTCAACGTCGGATCGACCGGGATCCAGACGCCGGTCTTGCCGTCTGTCGTCGCTTTCGCGTCGTTGACGAAAACTTCCGCCCACGCGTGGTAGTAGAACGCGCCGCGGAGACTCACAAGGCCGATCGCGATGCGGGAAGGAATCTTCGCGGCGCGCGCCATCGCCACGTAGAGCGCCGTGTGCTCATTGCAGTCGCCCACGCGCGTTCGCAGCACTTCGACGGCGGAGGGGAGGCTCATGGTCGGCTTCTTGTCCAGCGCGGCGTTGACGTAGCGCACCAGCAGTTCGGCCTTCTTACGCGACGTCGCGTTCTCGCCCACGCGCTCCAGCGCCTTCGCGGTTTCCGCGATGATCTCCGGCGCATCGCTCTCGATGAAGGCCTCCGGTGCGAGGAATGATCCAATGTCCGCGGGAATGGGGAAGGGCTTCAGCTTGTTGGGATCCATGATGTCCACGACCTGTCCGTTGGTCGTCTGACCCGCGCCATTCAACTCATCCGGTGTTCCGGGCAGAGGAGCGCCGGAGAACTCGAGACGAAGGCTCTCAAGCGAGGCGGCGTCATCGATCGGGCGTGCCGAGGAGGGCTGAATCGCGGCGGCCTCGATCATGTCGGCCTTCACCTCGGATGACATGGCCATCGCGGTGGCGCGCTCGCGGTTCTCGCGGATCACCACCATGCCCATGGCACTCTCTTCTTTGATGATCTCGCCGACTTCGGTGATCCACGACGTCGTGGTGATGCCGGAGTACTTCATCTCCATCTTGAAGGCGGGCACGGGCTTGTCGAGGATGCGGATGACCTCGCGCTTGCCGATCTGAATGGTAGCGAGGCCGTTGGTCAGGGTCGCCGGATCAAAGATCTGGATCTCTCGCGAAGCACCTTCCTCCAGGCCCAGCGCGAGGAGGCGTTTCGGAAGGTTGAGGCCGAGGACTGGCGGCTCTTTCAGGTCATAGATGCGCGCACGCTCGCCGGATGCGGTGATGATGCGAACGGCCAGGCGGGTCGGTGTTTCCAGTATTCCTTTGATCGAAATCGGACCGGTGCCAGGGTCGAGCGAGAAAGCGAAGTCCTGAAGTTGATACTGAGGGTCGACGTTCACTTCGGTGTGAAGCTTTGACGCGGTGGTGGCGCCCATCAACGTCAACAAGATCTGACCGTCTTCCTGGAGCTTGTAACCGCCGGATCTCTCGGTGGTCTGGCTGACCGAGAATCCGATTTTCTCTCCGCGGTAGTAGATGCCGTTCCAGCGCGCGCGTTCGCCGTAGGCCGCCAGATCGCTCGTCAGCGCGAGTGCTGTCTGCTCGGTGGCCTTCCGAACCACCAGCGCCATCGCACCCACCCAGACGATCAGGGTGATGATGGAAAGGGGCGCCGACAACCCTTTGGGAAGCGACGGCCAGCGCGTAAGAAGTCGTTCGATCACGAGTGGACGGGATTATAAGGAGCCGGAGCGAAACAGCTTCTTGTACGATGCCTCCATGAACGGCGTGGCGCGATTCGATCTGGCGAAACAAATCCTGACTCATGATGAAAAGAGAGAGATCGCCACTCAACTTCTTGCCGGCGCGCTGATCATTTATCCGACCGACACGCTGTACGCCATCGGATGCCTCGCGTTCAATCCCGCCGCACTGGAGCGGCTTCGCGCGGCCAAAGGCAGGGAAGGGGATAAGCCGCTTCCCGTGATCGCGGCCGACCTTCTCCAGGCGCGCGCGCTCACGTCCAGTTGGCCGGCGGCTGCGCAGAAGCTGGCGGATGTCTTCTGGCCCGGCCCGCTGACCCTGATTCTTCCCGCCGCGCCCGATCTGCCGCCTCAGCTTCTTGCCGGCTCGACCGGAGTCGCGGTTCGAGTACCCGCGTCGGGTCCAGCGCGGCTGCTCGCAGGCCTTGCCGGTCCCTTGGTTTCAACGTCCGCGAATCTGGCCGGGCAAGCTCCCTGTACGACCGTCGAGGCGGCGGTCGCGACCTTTCCTTCGGTTGATCTGATCTTCGATGTGGGTTTGTTGGACGGCGCTCCGTCCACCATCGTCGAGATCGAAGGGCCTACCACAGCGCGCTGGAAACTCATCCGAGAGGGCGCCATTGCGCGCGAAAAAATCGAGGTTGAGTTTGGTACGCTCTCGCCCTGATTCGCCACAACGTTGGCTGGGTCGCGAAGGAGTTGAGATGCGAGCTATCAAGGTCTTGGGACTTCTTTCGGTCGCGCTCTTGACCGGCGCGTCGGAAACCGTGGCAAAGGGACAGGGGGCGTCCACCGCGGGGGTGCGACCCAGTTCCGGCCAGGCGATGGCGCGCCGTGAGCCTCCGCTTCCCGAGGCTTGCTTCGCTCCGGGCACATCTCCTGAGGTGGTCCGCAGGTACGCGCAGGGGCGCGCCGCTCTGGGCGAGCGCGGCTTGCAGACCTCCCTGGGTGGCGGGTCGGGTCGTTTCCAATATGACTCGGGCGCCAACTGGTGGGGCACCGCCACCGATGGTTTCGTCAACAACCGGCCGGATGGAACCCCCGTCACGCTGACCTGGAACATTGTCCCGGACGGTACCCCGATCGGCAAGATTGGCGGAATCGCGACCGAGAGCACTGGTGGCAGCGATCTCCGCGCCTTTCTCAACTCGATCTACGGGAACGAGGCCGGGTGGGCTCCGGTTTTTGACCGCATCTTCAATGAGTGGGGCGCGATCAACGGCGTGACCTATGTTCGCGTCAACTACGACGACGGCTCTCAGCTCTCGAATGCCAACACGGGCGTCCTCAACGTGCGCGCCGACATTCGTATCTCGGGGCACTTCCTCGACGGCCCATCGAACGTTCTGGCCTACAACTTCTTCCCAGATTTCGGCGACATGGTCATCGATACGGGCGACACCTTCTACAACAACACATTGAATAACTCCCAGAGGATGGTCAACGTGCTGGCCCACGAACACGGGCATGGCCTGGGCCTTTCGCACTCCTGCCCGATCCAGCAAACGAAGCTGATGGAGCCTTTCGTGACGACGGCATTCACTGGAGTCCAGGCGGACGACAAGCTTGGGTCGTGGCGGGCGAACGGCGATGACCGGGAAAAGAACGAGACATCCGCCACGGCGAGCGATCTCGGATCTCTTGGGAACGGCACGACGAACGTTGAGGACGTATCCCTTAACAGCAACGCCGACATCGACTTCTACAAGTTCACGGTTCCGACGGGCAAAAAAGCGTCTGTCACCGTGATTCCCACTACCTTGATTCCTGCGCCGCCGATTCCGGGGGGCACGCCAACCCCCGTCACGAGTGCGTATCTCGCGGGGCCCCAGAACGGCGATGGGTCTTGCTCCGCGGGCAGTTCCTTCGACCTCCGGACCGTCAACGACCTGGCGGTGGAACTCCGCAACACCAACGGCACCTCGATCCTCGCCTCTGCGAACGCCACCGGGATCGGCGGAACGGAAACCATCGGAGCGACCTCTCTTGGCGGCGCCGGCACCTTCTTCGTCCGTGTTTTCTCAGCGACGGCCAACGACAACGTCCAAGCCTACCGTCTCCAGATCACACTCAGCGACGACGGTTCGCCGACACCGACACCGACTGCGACTCCGACTCCGACACTCTCAATTGACGACCAGGCCGTTGGGGAAGGCAACTCAGGGACGTCCATCGCCACCTTCACCGTAAGTCTCTCCGCGCCTTCCGCAAGCACAATCACCGTGAGCTGGGTCACCGCAGACAACACGGCAACTGCGGCGAGCGGCGACTACGTCGCGGCCTCCGGCTCGCTGACTTTCACTCCCGGCCAGACCTCAAAGCAAATTCAGGTCACGATCAATGGAGACCTTCTGTTCGAGTCGAACGAAACCTTTTTCGTCAACCTCAGTGGCGCCTCCAATGCGGCCATTTTTGATGGCCAGGGTCAGGGAACGATCAACAACGACGACACCCAGAAGCCGATCGTTGTCACTGGAAGCGTTTCATCAATTATCGACGAATCCGTGGCGCTCAATGGAACCGTGAACGCACAAGGCCTTACCACGACGATGGTGTTCAACTACGGGCCGACGATCGCCTATGGCACCTCGACGGGCGTGACCAACGTCGGCTCGGGGACGACGTCCGCGCCTTGGTCGGTTCCGGCCTTCAATCTCACCTGCGCCACCAGCTACCACTTCCGTATCTCCGCCACCAATAGCGCGGGCACCACGAATGGCGCCGATAGCACCTTCACAACCGCGACGTGCCCGCCGCCGCCAACGGTCACGACCGTCGCGGCAACCGCGATCGCGCAGACTGGCGCGACCTTGCGAGGACAGGTGAATCCGAATGGTGGGACTACAAGCCGTAGGTTCCAATACGGTCTGACCGTGGGTTATGGAACGACCACGCCGAATGTCGCCATTGGCAATGGATCGAGCGGGGTTGACGTGAGCTTCGTCGCTACCGGCCTGAGTTGTGCCACCACCTATCACTTCCGCGCGGTGGGTCAGAATGGCGGCGGCACGACGAACGGACCCGACCAGAGCGTCACCACGACCGCTTGCGCGGTCGGCCCGGACAATACTGTGGCCGCGCGTGCGCGAGCCATCGCCATGAACAGCGAAGCCGGCGATTCACTGAGCACGAGCCGCTCCGAGGTCTGGTACAAAGTTCCGCTCTACGCCAGCCGGTCGTATCAGTTCTCGGCGTTCGTGGTTGAGGATGATGGAACGGCCGGCGTGACCGCAGTCGACTTGGCGCTATTCTCCGATGCGGCCGGAGTCACCCTCGCGACGCCGTCGCCGACCACCACGTCAGGCGTGCTCGAAGGATCGTCCAACCTGTCGCCGACGTTCAGTCAGTCGACCCTGTTCCAACCCACAGCCTCTGGCCAGTACCTTCTCCGCGTTCTGGGACAGCCTGCGGCCGGCGCGACCGCCATCCGCATCGTGGCGCGCGAAACGACGCTCTTCTCGCCCTGGATCTTCGTGACGACCGCCAGCCAGTACGAGTCGTACCATACCGTTCACAACAACACATCCCAGGCAGTCGCCGTGACGTTGCGTGCTGTCGATGCCACCGGCACGACTCTTGGCAACGTCACCACGTTCTCGATCCCGGCCAACGCCACCGTCTTCAAGACCACGAAGGGCGATCTCGGCGTGGCTCCCGATGCGCTTGGAGGCACTATCCTGACCCACAACGGGGCCTTCGGAGCCATATCCGCGAACACGACAACCCTGTCTGGTGCGACCGGGCTCTCGTTCGACTCGCCGTACACGAGCCGGGCGTTGCAGACGATAGGACTTCCGGTACGGTAGACGCCGCGCAGATCGGAGTCGATCTCGGACGGAACAAGTGAGACGACGGGGCATTACCACCCGTCGCTGGCAAGGCGGATGGGCGAGGGCGCAACCGCGAAGGTACGCCCCATCAGCTCTGCCACGGAGCGTCCCTCCGCCTTCGAGCGCGGGGCGACCGAGTTGAGGCTGGCCCGAGCCCATGCCGCGCTGCTCGTCGCCGGAACGCGTCGGGTGGCTGTCGGCCGGGCTTCACCGAGTTCGGCGGCACGCTGGCGTTGCGAAGTCGAATCGTTCCCCGAAAGGTCACGATTCGTGGACGCATGGATGGACGCCGCGCCTCGGATGCAGCACCCCTGGCCATCTTGCACGGGGCCGGAGAAGGACCAGGGCGGCCCTTGCTGCTGCGTGCGCCGCACCTTGTGGACCACGGCTACCTTTCGGGTGAACCTTTTGGCCGCGGCCTGCCTCACGGCACGGTCGAGGCGGAGGTTCAGGTGATGGACCGCAGCGTGATTCGCGCGGGAGTCAGAGCGTTCCCGGACCTCAAAACCCTGGGATATGGTCACGGCCTCGGTTGCTGCTCCCAGCATCTTCGCAATTGGTGTGGGCTTGCGGACTCGATGGATGGGCAAAGCGGTATTTCGCGGTGATCTCGCGCTTCGGCTCGGAAACGGCGGTTGCCGTCGGTTCGGGAGGTGATTCACCGCCCTGGCCACGTTGAACCTCAGCGGAGTTGACATACGGGCGGCGCAAGCGGATCATTCAGCCACCCCAACAGTACACAAACCAACAGTACAGAAGAAGTCCAGTCCATGTTCATGTCGTTGACTATGGAGGTCGAAGACTATGCCGACTCAAACGCGCCCACGGTCCTGTCGCGTTGCGCTGGCCTTTGGGCTCCTTTGCGCCGCAGGTTTGGCAACGCCCGCGCCCCCGCTCGAACGCTCACAGCCCGCCGAGAAACTGACTAACGCCACTGTGATCGAGCTTCGCCAGCTCGGCCTCGGTGAGGAAGTCATCCTGGAAAAGATCCGGGGAACGGCTTGCGAGTTCGACGTCACGATCGACGGCCTCCGGAAACTCAAGGCGGCTGGGGTCTCGAGTGCAGTCATCTCGGAAATGATTCGTGCGTCGAGGAAGACTGGTGAGGAGAAGTCGGCCGCCAAGGCCGAGGAGGCCGGCCGCGACGATCCGTCCGCCCAGCATGAGGCCGGAATCTACTTCTACGACGACACGGGTGGGACTCCGAAAATGACCGCCCTCGAACCCACCGTGTACCAGCAGGCGAAATCCGGCGGTATGTTCAAGTCGATGCTCACCGCTGGCCTCATGAAGTCGAAGGCGAAGGCTGTGCTGAACGGCGCTCACGCGACATTCCAGCTCCCGGTCAGGCGACCGACGTTTTATTTCTATTTCGAGGTCAAGCAATCGGGACTCAGCGGCTCCGGTGCGCAGACTGGACTCCCCGGCGTATGGGCCGGCTACTTTGGCGCCGCGACGAGTGCTAACGAGTTCGCGCTGGCGAGAACTGAACTGAAGGCTAACTCTCGCGAACTGGTCGTGGGCGAAATCGGGGCGTTCAGCAGTTCCTCCGGCGTCCAAGACAAAGCGATCCAGCAGTTTGACTTCGAGAAGATTGCGGCCGGCGTCTACAAGGTCACTCCCCGCGCCGATCTTGACGATGGTGAATACTGCTTCTTCTACGGCGGTTCGGCACCAGCAGCGACTTATGGCATGGGGGGCGGGGGAGGCGGCAGGGTGTTTGATTTTGGGATCCGTTCGAGCTCACCGAAGCCGATGCCGGAGCCGAAGGACTGAGCATCGGGGGACAAATGAAATCAATCGCTCTCCTTCAGGGTTGAATCGACAGACTGCGGATACGTCGTGTCTACCCGCTCCGCGTTCTGGGCCAGCCCTCGGCGAGAGCGACCGACATTCGCATCGTCGCGCACGAGACCACGCTGTTCTCACCCTGGTCCTTCGTGACTACGTCCAACGGACATGACGCCTACCACGAGATTCACAACAACACTTCCCAGCCGATCGTGATCACCATGCGCGCTTTGGGACAACGGGCGCTCAAATTGGCGTGACTGACACCTTCACGCTTCCCGGGAACGCCGCTGTCGTGAAGACCAGCAAGTCGAACCTGGCGGTGACCGGCTTTCAGGCGAATCGACCAGGGATACCCTGCGGCCGTCCAGATTTCGATCAGAGCCTGCACCTCCCTCTTCCCGTAGAACACCCCGCGGCGGCCGCTTGCGGTGAGCGGCGTCCGGCGGCGGCCCGTTCAAAAGGCGAAGCGCGTGCCTGCGGTGGTAGCCCGAATCCTCACAGAACTCATCCAGCATCCGAGCGCGGCGCCGCCGGCTCGACGGTCGATACCCCATGTGAGTCGACGCCAACTGCTCTCGTCTGAACTCTTTTCCACCACGGCAACCGTCCACGAGGTACCGAGTCAAGTGTCTCGACGATACCCCTCAGGGTTACATTTTGGATGACGCGATACGGGTCGTTGACATCCGGAAAGGAGGGGAGTCACATCTGGCGAATCCCACGGTAGCGTCCCGTTAACTAGTCCCCTAGTTTCTTTGGCTCTGTACCAGAATGTGTAATCAGGCCACGACTGGCGTGAAGGCCTGAGATCGGATCGTTGCTGTGGCCTTCTGGACTTTGAGGATCAGATACTCGTGGTCCTTGTACCCGCGACCGCGCCGGATGACGCTCCGGATATTTCCGTTGATCGCTTCCACGACGCCGAAGCGGACGCGATGCTTGCAGTGTTCGATGATGCCGACAAGGTGACGTTCGAGGGTTCCGATGAGCTTCTGAAATGCGGGCAAACGTTGCCAGCGAATCGAGTCCTTCCAGGCAAAGAAGAAGTTCACGGCCGCGCGCTCGTTGCGATAGCTCCATAGCCTCTCGATGCTCTCCTTGAGGTAGTAGGCCTTGAAGAGCTTCCGGTTCAGCGAGAGCGCGGTCTTGAGTTCGGTCTTCTGGTGTCTTTTCAGGTTTTTGTAGCGAGTCAGCAGTAGCCATTTCTTGCCGCGGAGGGCGGCTCGGGCCTCGCCCCCCAGACGGAAGAACTCGGCGCGCCTGGTCTCCGCCACTGCTTCGTTGACGTGCATCATGACGTGGAACTTGTCGAAGATGACCGTGGCCCTTGGAAGATGTTTGTTGACGCTGAGCAGGAAGGGCTTCCACATATCGATGCAGACCGTTTTCACCGCACGGCGCAGGCGCGGAGGAAGAGCTTCCGCGAAGAATCGGTCGAGAGTCGCACGTTTGTTCTCTGGACCCGCCCAGATGGGCTCGCCGGTCTCGAGGTCTGACACAATGGTGAGGCACTTCCCGTTCCGCCAATAGATCTCGTCGACGCCCATCTGTCTCAAGGCCTTCCGACGCCTCGACCGCGCCCACTTCCTCAGTTGTTCCTTGTCGATTCGGAACACGGTCTGTGGAGACAGGCCCCACCTCGCGGCCACCCGTCGAACCGGCGCGTCCTCGCATTCTCGAGCGATCGCTTCGCGCATCCGATCGGTCTGCTGATTCTTCCCCGATGCAAACGGAAGGCGCTCCGTCCTCACTCCGCAGCGGCGGCACTGGAACCGATGAATCTCGACCACCAGGAAAACTCGCCACGGACCCCACGGAAGATCCCGGATCGTCCGCTCCCTGAAGCCCATGGTGTCCCGCACCGAAATCCCACACCCCGAGCACACCCGCCAAGGATCCCTCCCGTTCTGACGGACCCTCAGGGTCAGTCGCACCCGGCGTTCGTCGAACTCTGCTGAAAACGCCACATAGCCCGGAAAACGCAGAATCCGGCCTAAGATCCCCTCGGGTCTCTCCATCTCGATGCTCCCTTGCCATAGACAGCAGGATCATCGGGCATGGGAGGCCCACTTTTACGTCACCCCGTCGATACTGGGGCCGTCACCGATTCTGGAACAGAGCCGTTTCTTTCTACCGGGTCAAAAGGACCCTTGATACCGCTCAAGGCTACATTTTGGATAGTGCGATACGTCCGTCCAGTCGCGACCCGCCTTCGCTGCTACACTGAATCCTCCTTCAAACAACTTAGAGGTCGAGTGCCATGATGCGATCGCGTGTCGACGGAACATTTGCCTCCGCAGGCGGCACTTGGCTTTTGAGTTTGTGTCTGCTGGTCATCGGCGGATTTGCGCCAAGCGCGGCGGCGATTCCGGGCGCAACGCAGAATCTGAGCGCCTCGGCAGGCAACACCGGCTATCGGGCCTTTCGCGGCACAATGAAGTCGACACGCCAGATCGTCGGTAGCATGGACTGCGCGAACCTCGGTGCGGTACCCCCCTGCACAGACGCGGACGTGACCAATGGGCAGTCCTACAACTACCTCGCGAGTGCGATCGACATCGGTAGCCAAGGCGACCCAAGTAAGTCCGGTGCCGACACGCTTGTCGCCGCGACCGCGTCCCTGTCGATCACAACCACGGCGTTCAACCCTGCCACGGCGACCATTGGGGTGGGGT
>JBDTQB010000138.1:0-11195 GCA_039932395.1 Vicinamibacteria bacterium
GGCCGGCCGCTGTAATGGCATGCCGACTCGTGCGTCTAGACGGATGAAAGAGGAATATCGATGAAAGATCCAGTTTGTGGCATGACCGTGGACCCCGCGACCGCGAAGTGGTCGCACCAGCACGAGGGCTCGTCCCACTATTTCTGCTCCAAGGGCTGCCTGACGAAGTTCGCCGCCGATCCGGAGCTCTATCTCAAGGGAACGCCTTCCCCTTCTGCCATGACGGACCCCGCCGGGCAAACCTTCGTTCCGATTCAGTTGAAGCCCCGCGTTCGTCCGATCTCGACCCCAGCCCCGCAACCCGCGGGCTACGTCTGTCCGATGGATCCCGACGTGCGTGCCGACAAGCCGGGGCCGTGTCCGAAATGCGGCATGGCGCTTGAGCCCGCCGAGATGACGGCGCCGAAGGATCAGACCGAGTATGTGTGCCCGATGCATCCCGAAGTGGTTCGGTCCGAGCCCGGAGCCTGTCCCATTTGCGGCATGGCGCTCGAACCGCGGACGGTTGCCGCGACCGAGGAGACGAACCCGGAGCTGGTCGACATGACCCGCAGGTTCTACGTTGGGACGGCGCTGACCGTGCCGGTCTTTCTGATGGCGATGAGCGAGATGCTTCCGGGCGCGCCGCTTCAACGCGTGCTCAGTCCCTCCGTCCAGGCGTGGGCAGAATTCGCTCTCTCGACGCCCGTGGTTCTATGGGCGGGCTGGCCCTTCTTCGTGCGGATGTGGGCGTCCTTCGTGAATCGCCATCTCAACATGTTCACGCTTATCGGCATTGGGACGGGTGCCGCTTACTCGTTCAGCGTCATCGCAACAATCTTTCCGTCGTGGTTCCCTGCCTCGTTTCGCGGGCATCACGGCGAGGTCGATCGGTACTTTGAGGCGGCGAGTGTGATTACCGTGCTGGTCCTGCTCGGACAGGTTCTCGAACTCCGCGCCCGCAGTCAGACGGGCAGCGCCATCCGCGCCTTGTTAGGCCTCGCGCCGAAAACGGCAAGGCGCATGGCCGCTGACGGTAGCGAGTCGGATGTGCCCCTTGAACAGATCCAGGTGGGTGATCGACTTCGGGTGAGACCCGGGGAGAAGGTCCCAACGGACGGGGTCGTGCTCGAAGGATCGAGCAGTGTGGACGAGGCGATGATCAGCGGCGAGCCTGTGCCAGTCGAGAAGAAAGTCGGCGACCGCGTGACAGGCGCGACGGTCAACGGCACCGGCGGTCTCGTCATGAAGGCCGATCGTGTGGGAAGTGACACTCTCCTTGCGCAGATTGTCCGAATGGTCGGCGATGCGCAAAGAAGCCGCGCACCGATCCAGCGTCTCGCGGATGTCGTGGCCGGCTACTTCGTTCCGGCGGTCATCGCGGTTTCAGGGTTGACGTTCATCCTCTGGGCGACGCTCGGACCGGAGCCCCGCCTGGCCCACGCGCTGGTCAACGCTGTTGCCGTGCTCATTGTTGCCTGTCCCTGCGCGCTCGGTCTGGCCACACCGATGTCCATCATGGTTGGTGTGGGTCGCGGCGCCAGCGCAGGAGTCTTGATCAAAGACGCGGCGGCTCTTGAGACTCTGGAGAAGGTCGACACGCTTGTCGTCGACAAGACAGGCACACTCACCGAAGGTAAACCGAAGGTTGTCTCCACCGTCGCCGCATCCGGATTCACCGAGGATGACGTCCTTCGGTTCTCGGCAAGCCTGGAGAAAGGAAGCGAGCATCCGCTCGCCGCCGCCGTTGTCTCTGCGGCGGAACGAAAAAATCTGGTCCTGACGACAGGCACCGCCTTCCGTTCGGTGACCGGCAAGGGCGTCATCGGGACGATCGACGGAAAAATCATGGCCCTCGGGAATGAAGAGATGCTTGCCGAGATCAAGGCCGATGCTGCGGTCCTTTCGGGGCGAGCGTCAGCACTGCGTAGCGAAGGACAGACCATCATGTTCCTCGCGGTGGACGGGAAACTCGCAGGCTTGCTCGGGACCGCGGATCCGATCAAAGCGTCGACCCAGCAAGCGAT
The DNA here is from genome assembly GCA_039932395.1 of Vicinamibacteria bacterium. GTDB lineage: Bacteria > Acidobacteriota > Vicinamibacteria > Fen-336 > JAGNNV01 > JAGNNV01. Next base: position 2,007 of record JBDTQB010000138.1, read on the forward strand.
CGCGGCCCTTCGGAAGGAAGGTCTGAAGGTTGTGATGCTCACGGGCGACAATCAAGCGACGGCGCTGGCGGTGGGCGGGAAGCTCGATCTGGATGAAGTCATTGCCGGAGTTCTGCCGGAAGGCAAAGTGAGCGCGATCAAGAAACTTCAGGATGCTGGCCGAAAGGTCGCGATGGCGGGAGATGGAATCAACGACGCCCCGGCGCTCGCCCAGGCTCAGGTAGGAATCGCGATGGGCACCGGCACGGACGTCGCCATTCAGAGCGCCGGAATCACTCTGGTCAAGGGTGATCTCATGGGAATCGTTCGCGCCCGGGCTCTCTCGAGAGCGGTGATGTCTAACATCCGGCAGAATCTGTTTTTCGCTTTTGTCTACAACTCTCTGGGCGTGCCGGTGGCGGCGGGCCTCCTCTACCCGTTCTTCGGTCTCCTGATGTCTCCGATGATCGCGGCCGCCGCGATGAGCCTCAGCTCAGTTTCGGTGATCACGAACGCCCTCAGGCTTCGGCACGTCGCTCTGGACTGAAGACGGGCACTGAGAACCAGTGCCCCGTCTTGTTTGGGCGGTGCCACCATCCACGGTCGGGCTACTTAGGCTGAGCGGCTTCCTTCGCCTTCGTCTGACTTGACCAGATGTAGTGGGTCAGTCGCTTGATCGCGATCTCCGCGTTCGGCGCATCCGTTCCTTCCGTCAAGGTAAAGACGTCACCCCACACCGGCATGTCGGGAGTTCCGTGCATCCGCGTGGTCTGCCGCCCGTCGATCATCGCGACCACCTTGTCGTAGGGGAACGTCCCCTTGTTCTTGGCGGCCAGAGCGGTCAGGTCCACGGGCTTGTTGATGAGGCCGACCGCTATGGGTCCGTCTCCCTTCAATGACCTGCCGTGGCAGACCGCGCAGTAGCGGAGATAGATCGTTGACCCAAGCGCCGCCTCTCCGACGTCGGGTCCGGCTGCCTGCTGCAGGATGTCCGCGCCTGGCTTCGATGGTTCGGGCGTTTTCTGTGCGACCGCGAGGCCACCAAACGCGAGTGTCACCGTTGTGGCAATTGCCGTGATTCGATTTCTCATTGCTTCCTCCCGGGCGTCCTGCCGCGTCTTCCGCTGCGGCCGTTGCGCTCTTTCTGTACTGCAAAGCAGCAATCGCGGTGCCACGGTGGAGGGATCGGGAGCCCGGGCGAAGCCCCTTTTGTGTTGCTTCTTGTGGCGGGCAGTCGAAGAGTCCGACAAATCTTGCGTTTAGCGGACCGTCGGCGCGCACGCCTTGCGCGGCGCGCCTTTCACAAATGCCGCGAAGGGTCTACGGCTTGACGGAAGCGATCCAACGGTCCACGCGCGTCTCCAGCATGGTGAGAGGAAGCGCTCCGCCGCCAAGCACCGTGTCGTGGAAAGCGCGGATGTCGAAGCGAGGGCCGAGCGTCGTCTCCGCCTTGCGCCGTAGTTCCTGAATCTTGAGCATGCCGATCTTGTACGCCGTCGCTTGGCCGGGTGTCACCATGTAACGCCGGACCTCGGAGCGCGCCTGCGCCTCGGTGGTCGCCGAGTTCGCCAGGAAATACTGCACGGCCTGCTCCTCCGACCAGCCCTTCGCATGCAGGCCCGTGTCGACCACGAGACGAATCGCCCGCCAGATTTCCGACCCGAGCCGTCCCATGCGTGAGTAGGGTGTCTGATACGTGCCGGGCATTTCGCGGGCCAGCCACTCGGCGTACAGCCCCCAGCCTTCCGCATAGGCGGTGAAGCCGGCCTGTCGGCGGAAGGTCGGCACGCCGGTCAGCTCTTGAGCGATCGCGATCTGCATGTGGTGACCGGGAATCCCCTCGTGATACGCGATGACCTCCAGCTCGGACTTGGGCATCGCCTTCATGTCCAGCAGATGGGCGTAGTAGACGCCCGGGCGCGAACCGTCCGGCGTGCCGGGGAAGTAGTGCTGCGCCGCTCCCGCCTGCTCACGGAACGACTCGACGCGGCGAACCACGAGGTCCGCCTTGGGCAGGATGCCGAAGTATTGGGGGAGGAGCAGCTTGATCTTGTCGATGGCGGCGGTGGCGTCCTTGAGGTACGCCTGCCGGCCCTCATCCGTGTTCGGGTAGTAGTAGGCCGGATTGTCCTTGCTGTCGCGCAGGTCCTTGAAGAAGGCGGCCAGATCACCCTTGAAGCCGACCTCGTCCTTGATCGCGATCATCTCGCCGCGGAGCCGGGCGACTTCGGAGAGACCGATCGCATGGATCTCGTCGGCGGTCATCGTGGTGGTCGTGTTGTTCGCGAGCCGTTCTTTGTAATACGCGGCGCCGTTCGGCAGGCTGCCCACACCTGAAGTCTTCTCCGGGGCGTGAGCACGATCCTCTTTCTGCCAGGCGATGAGCTCTTCATACGCGCCCTTGAACGGGCCGGTGAACGCAGCTCGCGCATCGGCGAGCATCGCGTCGGCCTGCTTCTGGTCGAGAGTCCCCTTCTTTTGCAGCGCGGCAACCTTGGCCTTTGCATCGGTCCACAACGCGCTGTCGGCCCCGCTCGCGTCAAAAGGTGTTCCCGTGATGATCTTCGTCGAGGCGTCGATGACGAAGTCGAAGGCGAACCGCGGCGGTCGAACTCCTGCCTTCGCATTGGCCTTTGAGAGCACGATCAACTGCCGCAGCGCCCGGCCCGACTCGCGAATCCGGTTGATGTAGGCCTTCATGTCTGACGCGTCGTCAACCGCATGAAAGGCGATCAGCAGTTGAGGAAAGAACGAATGGATCGCGCCCATCTGATCGAAGATGTAGGCGTCGTTGCGGAAGGGAAGGGCGGCCTCCGTCTGTTCGAGCTGATAGATCCAGATGTCGTACGAGGTCTGTGCTTCCGGGCTGAGCTTCTTGCGGTCGAACAACTTCTTCATCTCGATGACGGACTGGCGCTGCCACGCGACCTGCTTGTCCTGCGCGGCCAGAGACATGTCGTCGATCGCACCGGACTTTCGCCCTAGAAATGTCTGCTGAATCGGGCTGAAGGCGAGCTGCTCTTCGAACTTGGTCTCGAACCACGCGTTGATTCGGGCGGTTTCGTCAGGGGCCGGCGCCTGGGCATACAGCGCACTGGCCGATAGCAGGGTCAGGCTCACGGCGAACAGAAAAGGATGACGCTTCATGCCCGGCAAGATAACACTCAGCCGGCCGCCGATGGGCTTTACTGTTCGTCCGCGGGTAGCCCTGCCTTGAAGTCCTTCGCGCGATAGGTTTCCTTCCCGCCCATCACGGTGAGAAGGACGCGCGTCGTCAGGATGTCCTTCGGGGCGATCTTCGTGATGTCTGCCGAGAGGACGACGAAATCCGCGAAGAGGCCCGGGGCGATGCGTCCGAAGTCGTTCTCGCTGAAGCCCGCGTAGGCCCCATCCACCGTGAAATGCCGAAGGGCCGCGGCCGCGCTGATGCGTGATTGGGGTTGCGCACCCTGAAGCGGCATTCCGTTCGGAGTCTGACGCGACACCGCGACGTAAATCCCGCGGAGCACCTCCATCGAGTACACCGGCCAGTCACTGCCGAAGGCCTGCACCGCGCCGGAATCGTCGATGGCCTTGAAGGGCATGGTGCGTTCCGACCGAACCGGTCCGAGCGCTCCGAAGTAAGCGCCCGGGGTCGGGTCGTCGTCGGGTGTCGCGAAAAGCGCCTGGGTCGAGGCGATGACGCCCAGCGGCTTGAATCTCGCGATGTCCGCCGGATCGGGCACCTCGATGTGCTCGATACGGTGCCGTCGGCCCGAGGTGTGGTTAAGGCGTGCCGCGTTCTCGAAGGCGTCGAGAGTGGTGCGGATCGCGCGATCCCCGATAGCGTGGACGAGGATCTGGAAGCCCTCGCGGTCGTAGGTGGCGATGCTCCGGTTGAAGACGTCGACGGGATGAACAGGCTTCCCGGATCCGCCGCCACCCGCGTAGGGCTGCAGCATCCACGCGGTCTTGGACTCGACCACGCCGTCGGCGAACGCTTTCACTGCGCCGAAGCGAAACAGAGGTCCCGAGTAGGTCTCTCTCAGCGCCTTGAACTGCGCAAGCGTCGCAGGGTCAGGGTCGGGCTTGAAGTAGACCGCGTTGTAGAAGCGGACCTTCATCCCGCCTTCGCGAAGCACCCGTTCGTAGATCGGCAACGCATCGAGGTCGAAACCCGCGTTGTGGGCGAAGGTCAGACCGAAGGATGCGGCGCGATCGAGGCCGGCCTTGAGGGCCTGGTACTTTTCCTCGGGGCTGGGCTTCGGCAACAGCGGTCGAATCAGGTTCTGTGCCGCTTCTTTGAGTGCGCCGGTGGCCTCGCCTCTCGCGTCCCTCACGATTGATCCATTCGGGGGATCAGCGGTGTCGCGCGTGATGCCCGCGAGGGCCAGGGCCTTGGTATTCGCCCAGCCGGTATGTTCGTCGTACGCGGTCAGAAAGACCGGCCGATCGGGCGCGATCTCGTCAAGCCACTTCCGATCGGGCAGGCTGCCGGGAAACGCAGAGTAGCTCCATCCCCGTCCCGTGATCCAGCCGGCTCCGGGGTGGGTCTTCGCATGCTCCGCGATCCGCGCCTGAATTTCTTTGATGCCGGTCAGGCCTTCGAGCGTCAGCTGCTGGAGGGTCAGGCTGCCGTCGAGGAAGTGAAGATGGCTGTCGCCGAAACCTGGGGAGACGAAGGCGCCTCCCAGGTCGATCACGCGGGTTCCCGGGCCCTTCTGTTTGAGTACCTCCTCTGCACGGCCGACCGCTACGATCCGACCACCTGCGACCGAGAACGCGTCGGCGGTTGGATGGGTGGCGTCGGCGGTGAAGACCTGCGCGTTGTAGTAGACCGCCTCGGGCGGGTCGGTGAGGGCGCTCAGCAGAGTGACGGCTAGAAACAGTGTGTGCAATGGAACCTCCATTCCTTACGCGCGCTCGCGTCAGACTGAGCGAAAGCCGGTTCGGTTTCCCCACACCCAGATCAGGGGAACGAGAACAATCATGGAAACCGCGACCGCCGTCACCCCGGGCGGCGGCGGCCCCAGGACGTTCGCTGCGTAGCTGAGGCCGAGCGTGCCGATGAGCGCCCAGAATCCCCAGGAGAGTTTGCGACCAGAGGCGTAGAAGGCGGTGGCGCCTCCGAACATCAGGACCTCCACCGCGACGGTGAGCGGAACCGAGTTCCACATGCCGAGGCCGAGTTTCACTCCGCTCCAGGGGAAGAGGGGCATGTCGGGTCGATGAGTGGCGAAGTCGAGAAACCAGTGGCTGATCGCCAGCGGGGCCAGCAGCCACGCCGCGCGCTTCGGACGTCCCGCCGCCACGTAGGCGAACGTCGCGAGCAGGCCCCAGACCGTGACCATGAGAAGGCTATGGGACCAGGGGTAGGCGTCGAAGCGGAGAGGAGTCATGGCCGTGTCACCCGGCGCGATGGTCACGGTTTCCACTCCGGTGAGAAGAAGGTACGGCCAGAGTGCATCCGGGATCTGAGAGGCCACTAGAGCGGTGCCCAGCGGGAGCCGCTTTTCGATCCGGCTGGCCGCGAGTCCGACTGCGAAGTGCCCGATGAACATCCGCAGCTTTTAACATGAAGTCGATCCTCTCGGACGAGAGGCGACGCCGATCGGCCTGCTATGAGTCAGCGCGACCGACGCGGCACTTCAGCCATCGGCCCCACGCCGATCACCGAGCCTGGGGCCGCGGGATGAATTTCTCGAACATGCCCGGCTCGGCCATCAGTTTCTCGACCGCGTCGATTTCAATGGGAGCGAACGCGGACAGATTCTCGTAGCCGGTTTCGGTGACCAGCAAAACATCTTCAAGACGGATGTACACGCGCTCTTCGGGGATCGTCAGCGCAGGCTCGATCGTGAAGACCATGCCGGGCACCAGGACGTCTCCGTGAGGGGTGTTCACGTCGTGGACTTCCATCCCGACGGTGTGCCCAAGGCTTCCGCCGCCGCCGGTCCGCACCGGAGCGCCGGGTGCTGGCGGCGGCGGATTCAAGCGCCGACGGTAACCGTCGACGAAACGCACTGCCGCGGCCTTGTAGGCGGGATTCGCGAACGTGTGTCCCGCGATCGCGGCGTCCATCTTGGCGACGACCTCTTCGAGGATCGTCTTGATCGGCACGTTCGGCTTCACGGACGTCATGAGGGCCTTGTACATCTTGACGTAGATGCCATACAGCTCTCGCTGCTCCGGCGCGAATTTGCCGTTGATCGGGAACTCCCGCGTGACGTCGGATGCGTAGTACTTGTAGTCAGGCGCATAGTCGAAGAGCACCAGGTCGCCGCTCTTCGTCTGCGTCTGGGCGCCGTGATAGTGCGGATACGCGCTGTTCTTGCCCGCGGCGACGAGCGCGAAGTACGCGGCGCCCTGCGAGTTGTGGGCTTTGAAAACGTAGTCGCCGACGGCCTCGATCTCGTACTCGTACATCCCGGTCCGCGCCGAACGCATCGACTCCATCATGGCCAGTCCGGCGATCCGCGTCGACTCGCGAATCAGCGCGATCTCACGCGGGCTCTTGATGAAGCGCATCGCGTCGATGAGCGGATCGAGATCCTGCACGTCAAGCGAGGGAGCCTTCGCCTTCACCTTATCGATGAACAGCGTCTCGCGAGGCTTGCCGCCATCCCACGGATCCGCCGCTGATGCGTTCCACTTACCGCGCGGATCGCTCACCGACGCCCCGCCGAGGACCTCGGGACGGAACGGCATATACGCCGTGCGCTTCGTGCTGGTAGCGGCGGCGAGAGCGGCCTCGAACGCGTCGCGTACTTCGACCGAATCCATCCCGGTCAGTTTCACCGCCTCGGCGCCGGGGACGAGCACCGGACCTTCGGTGTTCTCCTGTCGCTCATTGCGAGGCGGAATAAAGAGCATCGACCGCTTGGTTTGTCCGTCGATGATGAGCATCGCGCGCGGAACTTCCACGCCGGTCAGGTAGTAAAACTGGTTGCCCTGCCGGAACTTGAGCGAGTTGCCGGTTTCCGTGGTCCCCTGAATGATCGCGACGCCGTCGCCGATCTTCTGCATGAGCTTCGCGCGTCGTTCGAGGAACTCTTCTTTGGGGAGGGAATCCGTGAAAAGAGGCTGGGCGTTCGCGCCGACCGTCCCCAACATCAATATCCAGACGGCAAAACCTGTTCGACGCATCGTGTCCTCCCGTGGAACGCGACTCGTGATGGCCGCGAAGGCCCGCATCATATGCCCGGCGGTACATAGTGAAAGCTGATGAGATAGACGTTCTCGCCCGGGCCGTGCTTGGCGATTTTCAGGAGATCGACGACTCCCTTGAAGCCCGACGCTTTCGCCAGCGAGGGCGTGATGTCCTGAAGCGAGATGGGCAGAATCGAATCCACTTCGACCGCGCCCTCGCCCATCCGATAGCGCTTTCCGATGGTCACCCTGGGCCGCATCCAGATCCGAACGCTGCAAGTGATCTCACCCCGCCGGATTCCTTCCCTCAATCGTCGCGCGAAGAGCATGTCAGCCGGTGCTGCGCAGGCCCGACGCTATACCGTTCACCGACAGCAGCACCACATCGCGCAACGCGTCAACCTCCAGCGCGTCTGGCTTCGCTCTCAGCCTTCGCAACAACGCGACCTGCACGTAGTTCATGGGATCGATGTACGGATTCCGAACGCGGATCGAGTGTTGAAGCCACGGAAACAGATCAAGCAGATCGTGCTGGCCGGTCAGACGACACAGACCCTTGACCGTTCGTTCGTGCTCTGCCTGGATCAGCGCGAACACCCGGCCTCGCACGGGCTCCTCCGCGAGTGATGAGTACACCTCGGCAATCCGCAGGTCGCCGGTTCGGAGCGAAACCTGGCAGTTGTCGACGAGGGTGCGGAAGAACGGCCAATTGCGGTACATCTGGGCCAGGGTCTCCCAGCGCCCGTCGTTGTTGTCGGTGAAACTCGCCATCGCCGCACCGAAACCGTACCAACCCGGCAGGGTGACGCGGCTCTGGGTCCAGGCGAAAACCCACGGGATGGCACGGAGCGACTGCAAGTTGACCGCACCTCCACGGTGCGCCGGCCGACTTCCGATGTTGAGCTGGCCAAGTTCCGACACCGGCGTAGCGCTTCGGAAGTACGCGAGCCCATCTTCGTTTTCGACGAGAGCGCGGTACGAGGCTTCCGAGGTGGGCGCCATCGCGTTCATGGCGACCTCCCACACTCCTCCTCGTGATGGACTCGAGATCGGCTTCTTGCCGGTGGTCCAGAGCACGGCGTGCAGCAGCTGTTCGAGGTGACGTCGTGCCAGTTGCTTGTCTGAATAGCGCGCGGTGATCGACTCACCCTGCTCCGTAAATCGCAGGCGACCGCCCACTGACTCCGGAGGTTGAGCGAGCACGGCGCGGTTCGTTGGGCCGCCGCCTCGGCCGACCGAGCCGCCGCGACCATGAAAGAAGGTCAGGCTCACACCGCGAGCCGAGGCCAACGCGGCGAGCGAGCGCTGCGCCAATTGCAGCTCCCAATTGGCGGCGACGTAGCCCGCGTCCTTGTTCGAGTCGCTGTACCCGATCATGATCGTCTGCCCCGCCGGACGATTCCGAAGATGAGACGCGTACGCGGGATTCTGGAACAGGGTTTCCATCGTCGAAGGCGCCTGATGAAGATCGGCCACGGTTTCAAAGAGCGGGACGATATCGAGCGCCTCGTCGACTCCTGCGTCCTTGGCTAGAAGCTGGATGCCAAGAATGTCCGCGACCCCGCGGGTCATGCTGACAATGTAGGTCTCGATGGCGGCGCGTCCGATCCGGTCGTGCGCGCGCCTGACCAGTCGGAAAAGCTCGAGGGTTTCGTTGGTGTTCTTGCTGAAGTCGAGCCGCGCGGTCAGAGGACGCGGGCTCACGAGTTCGGCGGTGATCATCTCGGCGCGTTGCGCGTCGTTCCCGCTCCTCCACGCCTCACCCTGCCCGTAGCGACCGAAGATCTCCGCCAAGGCATCGGCGTGCCGTTGCGCATGCTGGCGCAGGTCGAGGGTCGCGAGATGGAAGCCGAAGATCTCGGCCTGCGTGATGAGCGTGCCGAGCGCACCGTCGGCAAGACGGTTGCCCGCGCGCCTTCGCAGACTGGTTTGGATCACGCGCAGGTCTTCAAGGAAGTGAGTGGCGGAGGCATACGTCCCAGGCACGGGACGATGGTCCGCACGCCATGGCCGGGCGGTCGCTTCGAGGGTCGCCTGCAACTTCTTGTAGACGAATGCGAGCTTTTGCCGATACGGTTGACG
>JBDTQB010000139.1:0-11191 GCA_039932395.1 Vicinamibacteria bacterium
TGCGCGAATTCCGGCGAGTTCGACAGCGGTCCGATCACCCGGAACTTCGGTGTCGGATGCGGGTCGCCTGCGACCAGTTTGCGCTGCGCTTCGATGGTCATGGCTGCGCCCGTCGTCTGGCCCCACGAAATGAAGAACTGTTGCTCGGGCGTGAACGCATCGGCGAGCCGCGCCGGATGGCTGGCGAGGGACTTCTGGAGCGCGCGGTAGGCAACGCTCACGCCGGTCATGTCGCCGATCGCCTCGCCTTTCACCCGTTTGCCGTCGTGATGGATGCCAGGCTCGATGAAATAGCCCTCGTATTGATCAACCACGCACTGCGCGCGGACATCGAAAGCGGCGCGATCCGCCTCGGACCACCAGTTCTCCGGCCGTCCTTCGATGTCGTTCTCCGCGCCCAGAGCGTCGATGGCGTGAGCCAGGTCGTGCGCCAGGTTGATACCAAGCGCTCCGTAGTTCACGGCGTCGGTTGCGTTGATGTCGAAAAACGGCGGCTGAAGGAAGCCGGCAGGGAGGACGAGCTTGTAGAGCTGAAGGTCGATGTAAGCACCGGGAGACGAGGCCGGAAGGAGCCAGAGGTTCTGATTGGTCCTCTTGCCGATCTGACTGCGATCGTCGTCAACGATGAAACGGCGGCCCGCCGCTACGTTGGCCCAAAACGAGTCGCGCCGCACCGCGACCTTCGAGTAGTCCCTCCAGACGTCGGGATATCCCGCCATCACCCTGGTGATCCCGAGTTTCGCGAGGGCCTTGCTCTTCATTCCCGGCGTCATCCAATCGTTCTGTTTGACGTCTTCGCGAAGGATCTCGAGCAAGGCGCGCGAGATCTCATCAACCTTGGCCTTTGCCGCGGGCGGGAAGTACCGCTCGGCGTATTTCTTGCCGACCGGCTCTCCGAAAAGAGCCTCTGTCAATTCAGCGCAGCGCTCGGCGCGCGGCGCGAGTTCGATCGCCCCGCCGAGGAACTTGTCTTTGAAGTTGAACGATTCAAGGACGAAGGGCTGGGAAAGCCAGGGAGAAGCCGAGTCGAGGAGCCGCCATTTCAGATACGCCTTCCACGTCGAGATCGGTGTGGTCTCGAACTCTTTGTCCAGCGCGGCCATGAACTTCGGCTCGGCGACGTTGAGATCGACCTGAGGCAGCTTCGCTTCGGCGAAGTAGATATTCCAATCAAAGTGGGGCGCCATCTGCTTGAGTTGCGTGAAGGTCATTTTGTGATCCGTCCCGGCCTGGTCGGCCGCCGCGGCACTTGCGAGCGAAGCCTCGGCCATGCGTTTCTCCATCGCGAAGATGGCATCGGCCGCGTCGCGCGCCTCCGTCACCGGCGTTCCCCCAAGGGCCAGGGTGTTCGCGACGTGAGCCACGTATTTCTCGCGCACTTCCACGAAACGCTGGCCCGCCTCCATGTAGTCGTCGCGCTCAGGCAAACCCAGTCCTCCGGCCACGACATTCGCGATGAAGTTCTTCGGTGCGTGATAGTCCATCGTGCCGACCACGCCGAAGGGAACCGCAACACCCACTTCATGCAGCCTGCGGATGCTGCTCTGGATGTCGGCGAGAGTCTGAGCGTTGTCGATTGAGCTGAGCAAAGGCGTGAGCGGCGTCAGACCCGCGGCATTGATGCGCGGTTCGTCCATGCAGGCGCCGAAGTGATCGCCGATTTGTTGCTCGATGCTCCCCGCGGTCCAGTCCTTTTTCCGTGAAACATCCTCAACGACGCTCTGGACACGCTGCTTATTGGAGTCACGCGACGTGATGCGTCGGCTCCATCGCGATGTCGACGCCGGAACCTGGTTCTCGGTGCGCCAGGTTCCGTTCGCGAATTCGTAGAAGTCGGTACACGGGTCGATCCTTCGATTGAGGTCGCCCAGTTCGATTCCCTTCTGAGGATTCGCCGCGGCAGGAGCGGCCTTCGCTGTCGCGCTCTGTTCCGGTCGTGCTGATTGCGCGGGAGCAAAGGCGGCGAGAGCCGCTAACAAGGTGATAGCGCCAAGGGCGCGAGGGGACATCGGAAGCGGAAGCATGTGGCAAAGTAGCGACGTGTCCGGACCAAACCAAAGTGCCGATGGACTCCATCGGCAGCACCGATAGAGTGCGGAAGCGATGAAGACGGAACTCGAACTGCGACATCTCCGCATCTTCGTGGCCGTGGTTGAGGCCGGCACCTACACCGGTGCCGCCAAGGTCCTTGGCCTCTCTCAGTCCACGGTGTCGGAAACGCTCAGCGCGCTCGAACGCACGCTCGGGACCGCCATTTTTCGCAAAGTCGCCAAGGGATCCGTCTTGACGCCTTCCGGAGAAGCCCTCCTTCCGCACGCGCATCGCATCCTCGATCAAACGAGCGAGCTGATCGCCGACCTCGCGAAGGTCTCCACCAGCGTCATCGCCCTCTTAACCGTGGGTACGGTCGAGTCCCTCAGCGCCTACGTCTTGCCATCGCACCTGGCGGCCTGGCGCTCACGCTGGCCCAAGGCGCGCGTGGAAGTGGTGACCAGCGATTGCACCCAGATCCGCGAGAGTGTGGCCGCAGGGAAGTACGATCTTGGCCTGACCCTGGAAGCAGGCGGAGGATCCGACGGAGTGATTCTCGCGAAGGGCCGTCTTGTGATCTTCGCGTCGCCCTCTCACGCGCTGGCTCGGCGAGAGGCGTCGACCGATCAAGTCGGTCGTTGCGAGATCTTCATGAGCGATGCGGCGGGGAACTATCACCAGGTTCTTCGTCAGCTTTTCGAGGCCGCCCAGATTCCATCTCCCCGGACGCAGGCGCTCGGCAGTATCGAAGGCGTGAAGCGTGGCGTGCTTGCGAGTGGAACCGCGTTGGGGCTTCTGCCTGCCCACGCAGTGGAGCAGGAACTCCGTGACGGTGTGTTGGCGGAAGTGACGGTCAGGCCTCAGTTGCCTGGCCTCGTCTTACGCGCGGTGAGAGCACCCGGATCGGCCGAGTCGCCGATGATCGAAGATCTCGTACAGAGCCTGCGACACTCGCCAATCAGTGGACGGCGTCCCTTGATCCCCGCGTCGCTATGAAAGCCGAACCAAGGACTGCCATCGCTTATTTGCTGAAGTGAGCCATCGCGTCGAGGCTTCGACTCATCCTGACCGTGCAGGTGGGAGCCGTGCCGGAGCAATCGCCGCCCCAGCCGGTGAAGGTGCTGCCCTCGGCCGCGACGGCGGTGAGGGTCACACGGGTGCCCACGGCGTAGCTGGCGCCACAGACGGCCTTTGAACATTCCATCGCAGTGGCATCGATCGAAGGCACCGGATGAAGCTTGCCCTTGTCCACCGTGATGGTGCCCTGTCCGGTGTTGTCGCTCGCATGAACAATGATCAGGTGTTTTTTCGTTGCGGCCTCGACGGATGAATTCCCAATGAAGAGTCCGGTCGCCAGAGCGGCGGTCGCCAGAACCAGGATGCGTTGTTTCATGTTTTGATCTCCTTCGGCACCGGTCCAAGTTGGGGTGCGCCATTCCTTGATACGCGGGTTGTGCAAAAGAGTCAAGGGTCGACCCTACTCGTACCTCAGCGCGGTCATCGGATCCACCTGCGACGCGCGCCGTGCCGGCAAGTAACCCGCGCCGAGACCCACCGTGATCATCAATGCAACCGCCGCGGTGATCGTCCACGCGTCGGTGGGCGCCAACCCAAACAACACAGTGGCGACCAACTGCCCCGCCGCAAGCGTCGCCCCGAGGCCAAGCACCACTCCGAGCACAACCAGACCCATCGACTCACGCATCACCATGGAGACAATGCCCTCACGCTGCGCGCCCAGGGCCATGCGAATGCCAATCTCGCTGGTGCGGCGTGAGACGGTGTACGACATCACTCCAAACAGGCCGATGCAGGCGAGCAGCAGCGCGAGCCCGCCGAACAGCGCATAGGCGAGTGCGAAGAGACGCTCCTGCGCCATACGCGCGTCCACCTGTTCGGTCTGCGTGGTCATGGCGGTGATCGGAACCTCGGGGTCCACCTTGTGCAGCGCCTTGCGCACCGGCTCCATCAGAGTCTCGGGATTCGCTGCGGTTCGCACGACCACGGTGATCTGCCGGGTCGTGGGCGGGATCGTCTGATACATCGTGGGAGGTGCTGGCTCCCGCAGGCTTGCATACTTCGTGTCGCGGATGACGCCCACAATCTCCGTCTTACCCGCCTCTTCGGGCGACGAGCCGAAGCGCGCGCCGATCGGATTCCTACCGGGAAAGAACTTCTTCACTGCCGCCTCGTTGATGACCGCCACGGAGCCGGGCGTCGCGACGTCCTGCTCCGTGAGGCCGCGTCCAAGAACGAGCGGAATCTCAAGCGTCGCGAAGAACTCGGGCGACGTGTTCATGATGTGGATGCTGTTCTCGCCCGGACGACCTTGAATGTGAATGGACGTCGTGCTGCGTCCCCCCCCGAGCAGCGCCCTCCGCGTGTAGGCCACCGACCGCACACCGGGCAGCGACTCGAGTTCCGTGCGAATCTGCTGAAAGAGTTGCGCTACGCGCGCCGGCTCGTATCGATTCAACGCGGGGTTGATGCGGAACACCATCAGGTTGTTCGCATTGAATCCGACATCCACAGACCGCAGGTTGCTGAGCGTGCGTAGGAACAGACCGGCGCCCACCAACAGCACCAACGAGATCGCAACCTGCAACACGAGCAGTCCCTTGCTCAGCCATGAGCGCGACGACGTCACGCTACGGCCGCCTTCCTTCATGGCACCCGCCAGATCGACTCCGGTGGCGCGCAGCGCCGGAATGAGTCCGAAGGCCAGGCCGGTGACGACGCTGACGCCGACCACGAACGCCAGCACGCGCGCGTCGATGACGGCCTCCTGTCCAAACGGCAGCAAGGTCTTCGTCCAGTAGGCGACCAGGATGCCGAGCGCGCCGCCGAGAGCCGACAGCAGCAGGCTCTCGGTCAGCAGCTGACGGATGAGTCGCCACCGCGAGGCGCCCATTGAGAGTCGCACGGAAAGTTCCTTGTTCCTGGCTGTCGCTCGCGCCAGCAGCAGATTGGCGACGTTCGCGCAAACGATGCACAGCACGAGCAACACGACCACGCTCAAGACGGTGGCGGACTTGGCGGTGTCGGGCGAGAGGTCATACATACCGTGGCTCGCGGAGTCGGCGAAGAGGGTGGGAGTCTTTGTCGGCTCCTCCTTCTTGTTTCGCGTCGGCTCCCGCGCGGCAGCGCTTCGGGCCGCGTCGTAGTCATCCGATCCCTGACGAATCGAGGCCTGGAACGGGCCGCCGAGGTTGCCGGCCACCTTGTCGTAGGTCACTCCAGGCTTCAGGCGTCCGACCATGAGCAGCCAGTAATTGGTGCCCTCGGTCAGCCGCTTTGAGTTCACAGGGTTCAGCGTGGGCTCATGCGCGATCGGAACGGTCACGTCGGGCGGGGTGTCGCCCAGCCGCATGATGCCGGAGTACGGCGACGCAGTGACGCCGACGATGGTCACGGACGTGTTGTTCATCCGATAGCTCTGACCGACGACCTTCGGATCCGACCCGAACCGCAGGCGCCAGAACGGCTGACTGATCACGGCCACCGGCGTAGCGCTTGCGGCATCGTCGGCCTCCACGATTCCTCGGCCGATCGCCATGGGCACGCGGACCACGTCGAAGTAGTTGCCCGAAACTTGAAACGCGGTGGCGATGTTCGCGGAGCCGTTGACGACGACGTTGAGACCTTCCATGTCCGCGAACGCGGCGAGGTCGGTCAGCGTCCGGTTGGCGGCGCGGAGCGCCTGGTACGTCGGGTAGGGAACGGTGTTGGTGACGGGGAGCCCGCGGTACGGCAGCCTGAACCCGTACTCGCTGGTGTCGTGCGCCATGTCATTCTCGCCCGCCCACTTCACACCGACGAGCGATTCCGGTTCGGGAACCGGCACGGTCTGCAGCATCAGCCCGTTGACGGCGGTGAAGAGCGCGGTGTTGGCGCCAATGCCAAGGGCCAGCGACAGCAGAACCACGGCGGTCCAGCCTTTGGCATGCAGAAACATCCGGCAGGCATGGGTCAGGTCGTGAAGCATCGAGTCCCTCCATGCGTATCCTAAGTTGGACGTCGGGATGGCCGAAGTCGCTGGCAGATCGCGTCGCTTCACTGCCGCATGCCATGATCCGCCGATGGCTGAGGGAACCGCACACGTGTTGGAACAGGCTGAAGAGACGGACGGCGCCGCCGGGATCAAACTCGACATTCCCGCGGGCGACTTCGCCGGGTACATCTTTGATTGCGACGGGACCCTCGTCGACACCATGCCGTTGCATTTCCGCGCCTGGGAGCGAGCGTTGCAGCGCGCCGGATTACGTGAAGGCTTGAGCGAGGAGTTCTTCTACTCGCTCGGAGGCATGCCGACGCGCAAGGTCGCGCGGGTGTTCGCGGATCACTACGGGCTGACCATCGACGTCGACCAAGTGTTCCACGAGAAGGAAGAGTTGTTCCTGGACATGCTGCCGGAGGTGACGCTGATCGAGCCCGTCGTGAACTTCGCGCGGAGGCTCTACGGTCGCGCCCCGATGAGCGTCGCGTCTGGTGGTCCTAAGCCGGTGGTGAAAAAGACGCTGGAGCTGATGGGGCTCGATGCAATGTTTCCCGTCGTCGTCACGCCCGAGGACGTCACGCACGGCAAACCGTCGCCCGAGATGTTCCTGCTCGCGGCCAGGCTGATGGGCGTTCGGCCGGAACGATGTCTGGTGTTCGAGGACGCGGGGCCTGGATTCGAAGCTGCCACCGCGGCGGGAATGAAGTACGTGGTGGTCAAGAGCAGGCCTGTTAGTTCTTAGCGTCTTTCTTGACCTCGGCCCCAAGCCAGGCGGAGCGAAACGCGAGCTGCGCCTCCGAGGGAGTGCCGCCTGAATCCTCCAGACGGACGACTTCCAGCGTTGCGTCTTCATCGAGAACGATCTCGGCGGTCCGCTCCTGGCCACGCCGACGGTAACGCACCGGGACCTTGTCGCCCGGCTTCTGTTTACCAAGGGCCTTAGTTACGTCGCCTTCCTCGTCGATGGTAAAGCGGCCGATCGAGAGGATTTCATCCCCGCGATCGAGCCCCGCCTTGTAGAGCGGTTCACCGATAAGCACGACGCGATTGATGGTGACGCTCTGACCCTCGCGCGCCCACGCGACGCGGCCCAGGGATGCCTTTCCGGCACTCTTCGGTCGCAGTTTGAAACCGGCCTGTTCGAGCAGCGGCGCGTAGTCGGGGAGGTCGGTGCCCTCGACGTACTTGCTGAAGAAGTCGGCCGCGAACTTCGGGTCGCCCGTCACTTTTCCCAGGGCCTGGATGAGATCCTGCGGCGCATACGATTTTTCCGTCTTGCCGTGAGTCAGCCACATCTGGCGCATCAGGCTGTCGAGAGTCACGTGCTCGAATTTCTGGCGTAGCGTGAGATCGAGCGCCAGGGCGACGGCTGCGCCGTACGAGTAGTACGAGATAAAGGTGTTGGGGAAATTCGTCGGGTCGATGGCGGTCGCAGCATCGACGAAGGGCGCGCGCAGGCTCATCTCTTGCGGTGAACCGAAGCGCCGTCCGGGACCCCTGACCACGCCGTTCATCAGACCGCCCAGACCGCCCAGGTACTCCTTGACGGAAGACTCGCCCGCGCGCCGGATCATGAGGGAGCCGTAGTACTGAGTGAAGCCCTCGGCGAACCACAAGCTCGGCGTCGGATTGGCGCGGGTGAAATCGAACGGCTCAAGTTCGGCGGGCCGGATCCGTTCGACATTCCAGCAGTGGAAGAATTCGTGACTCAGTGTGTCGAGTTGGCGGAAGTCCGATTCGTAGAGCCCCTTGGTACCGCTGATGACGGTTGAGTTGCGATGCTCCATGCCGTCGCCGTTGACATAGGGCAGGTAGTCGGCGATGAAGGTGTACGTTCCGAAGTCGTATCTCGGAAGTTCACCGAACACCAGCATGTGCTGGGCTACCACCTTCTTCGCGCGCTCGACGAAGACGTCCATGTCTGCCTCGATCCCGGCGTGATGGGTGGTCAGGCGCATGGTCTGGTCGCCCACCTTCCATTCCCGGATAGCGAAATCGCTGAGTTCGGTGGGGCTGTCCATGAAGTACTGCAGGTTCGGCGCCTTGAAGGACATCGTCTCAGGGCCGGGTTGAAGCTGGGTGGCGGCTCTCCACGGTCGGGTGCCGGTGTGGAAGGTCACGCTGATCGGCCGTGCATCGAAGCCCTTCGCCCACATGAACGTCGCGGGGATGTTGAGGTGAGCGTGGGTTTCGTCGATCTGCGAATAAGTCCCGTCGGCGCGGTCGGCGAAGAGTGTGTAGGTCGCCTTGACCGTTCCATCGTGTCCGGAGACTCGCCACGAGTAGGGGTCGGTCCGTGAGAGCTTCAGCGCTCGCCCGGCTCCGTCGACCGCGGAAACGTCATAGACGTTCTTGGCGAACTCATGGATCGCGTAGCGCCCGGGCGACGACCGCGCCATCCGAAGCTCGATGGGTGCTGTCCCCAGTGCGCGATACGTGACGGAGATCCGCGCCTCGTGATGAACGGCGTTCTCGAACGACGCCTCGTATTCGACGCGCGTTCCACCCTCCTGCGCCACTGCGGCGGAGGCCGCCGCGAAAAGACCGACGACGATCGTGAACAACTTCATATCGAACACCTCATATGAACAGGCAAGAAACGCGCGCGAGATGATATGTCGCCTGCGGATGGTCGTGAGCCGTCCCGGTCTCGTCTTCCTGGTACTCAGGCAGATCGCAGGTGTTCATGAGGTGGGCCAGAAGCCCGACGGCTAGCAGGTGATGCAGACGCGGCGGAAGGCTTCAGCGCTTGTCAGTACGATGTCCGGGGTCATGAAGCCTGGCTTGATGGGCTCCTCACGGAGGAGGTCGGTGCTCAGGTACTTCTTGTTGCTGTCGCACAGAATGGTGACGACCACAGCGTCGTCGCCCATTCGGTTCCGAACCTGGAGCGCGGCCAGAACGTTGGCCCCTGAACTGATGCCGACGCCGAGGCCAAGTTCGGCGGCGAGTTTTTGCGCCATGAGGATGGCGTCACCATCGTCGACGGAGATCACTTCGTCGAGTTCATTCAGGTTGAGGATGGGCGGAACAAACTCGTCGGAGATCCCCTCGATGCGATGTTTGCCAAGCTTATGGCCGGCGGTGAGAGTGGGGGAGTTGGAGGGCTCGACCGGGTGGACCTTGATCTTGAAATTGCGCAGCCGCAGAAACCGGCCGACCCCCATCACGGTGCCTCCCGTGCCCACACCCGCCACGAATGCGTCGGGAACGAGGTTGTGCGCCTCGAGCTGCCACCAGATCTCTGGACCCGTGGTTTCGTAGTGAGCCTGCGCGTTCTCGGCGTTCGCGAATTGGCGGGGAAGGAAAGCGCCCGGGGTAGCGTTCGCGAACGCCTCGGCAAGCTCGATGCTTCCGAGGAACCCGCCCTCCTCCCGGCTCACGAGTTGAAGCTCCGCGCCGAAGCTGCGTATCAGGTCCTTGCGTTCCTGACTTACCCAGTCGGGCATGAAGATCCGCACGGGATGCCCGAAGGCCCGTCCCACCGCAGCGAAGGAAATTCCTGTGTTGCCGCTCGTGGCCTCCGCGATAGAGCCGCCGGGGCGGAGCTCGCCGGCGTGCAGCGCCTTGCGCAGGATGTGGACAGCGATCCGATCCTTGATCGAACCGGTTAGGTTGAGGTTCTCCGCTTTCGCATAGATCGTCCGCCGTTCGCCCTTGTACAGCAGGTGAATGGAGATGAGCGGAGTGTTACCCACCATGTTTCTGAGGCCGCGGAACCTCAGGTCGTCCCCCCGGCCGCGCATGAGGAGTTCGAGCACGGCTCAGCTTAGGCCGTAGGACGCCGCCGTCGGTAGCTCATTTGGATCACTGTCTCCGACATCCGTGTCTTTGCCCCTCCCGCTGATCAAACCTCACTTCACACCCTCCTATGATGGCGCCATTCGCCGGACCCACCATTCAAGAGAAGAGGTTCTCCCATGCCCGTATCCCGTCGACAAGCTCTCGGCCTCGCCGGCGCCGCCGCCGCGTTGCACGTTGTTCCCAAGGTTGCGAGCGCAGCACTCCTCGAATCGACTCAAGCCACGCAAGCCACCGAAGGTTCTCTCAACCCGTTCGCCGGGATCGCGAGCGTCACGGACTTCGAACCGCGGGCACATGAACGCATGACTCACAATGCGTGGGAGTACATCAACGGCGGAGCGGGCGACGAGATCACGCTGCGCTGGAACCGCGAGGCTTACGACAAGATCCGCCTGCGCACCCGGGTTCTCGTGGATGTCTCGAAGCTCGATACGAAAACGCGCCTGCTCGGACAGGATCTCGCCTATCCGATCCTCCTCGCTCCCACCGCGTACCACAAGCTCGTGCATCCGGAAGGAGAGTTGGAGACGGCACGCGGGGCGAGTACTGCAGGCGCGACCATGGTCGTGAGTTCCTTCGCGAACACCGCCATCGAGGACATCGCCCGGGTAGCGAAGGAGCCCTTGTGGTTCCAGCTGTACGTTCAGCCTGACCGCGGCTTCACGAAGTCGATGGTCGAACGCGCCCAGGCCGCAGGCTGCCGCGCCATCTGCGTCACGGTCGACACTCCTCTCGCGGGTGTCCGTAACCGCGAAGAGCGTGTGGGCTTCGCGCTGCCGAAAGGTCTCGAGCTGCCTCATCTCAAGGGCCTGACTAACGCGGCGCACCCTCCGCGCGAAGGCGAGATCTTCAGCGCGATCCTCGACCCCACACTGACCTGGAAGGACATCGAGTGGCTGAGGTCGTTCGCGAAGGTCCCGGTTCTGCTCAAGGGAGTTCAGAGCGCCGATGACGCCGACCAGGCCGCAAGGCTCGGTGTCGCGGGCATCATCGTGTCGAACCACGGAGCGCGGAACCTCGATACGGTTCCGGCCACCATCGACAGCCTCCCGAGCGTGGTCGAGAGGGTGGCCCGGCGCATGCCTGTGCTGGTGGACGGCGGCATCAGGCGCGGCACCGACGTCTTGAAGGCGCTCGCTTCGGGGGCAAGTGCTGTGCTCATCGGCCGGCCCTATCTCTATGCGCTTGGAGTCGCGGGAGCGCCGGGAGTAGCTCGCGCTCTGTCGATCCTGCGCAAGGAGTTCGAAATCGCGATGGCGCTCACGGGACGGCGTTCGATCGCGGAGATCGACAAGGGTGTGATTTGGTAAGACGCAGCAACCAGCGTCGATTCCGTCAGAGAGAACAATCGATGAGAAT
>JBDTQB010000140.1:0-11104 GCA_039932395.1 Vicinamibacteria bacterium
GGCCGCACCACCGAGAAGGGAGACATCCCTGTCGTGGGCGCCCGGATCTCTGCCCAGGCCCGGCGCGGGAACATGTCGGAGTCGGTCTTCGCGGAGTCGGATGGCGAAGGCCGATTCACGTTGCGGGGACTGGCGGACCGGCTCTACCCCGTCGTGGCCGCGGCTCCGGGATTCTCTCCGCTGGAAATGAGCCTCAGTCCCTCGTCGGACGAGCAGGCCCTGGTGATGACGCGCCCGGTCAAAGTGAGCGGTCGCGTCCTGGATCCGGATGGTCTGGGCGTGAACCGCGCGCAGGTGTCGGCGCAACGGGGTGACGATCGCAGGAAAGCGCGCAGCGCTTCCACTACCTCGGACGGGCGATTCACCCTGGAGCTTGCCGATCTCGGAGCGCTCACGCTCGCGGTCAATGCGGAAGGATTCGTGGCATTCACGAAAATGGTCCAGGTGGATACGGACGCGGACCTGGGTGACCTGGTCCTGTCGCGCGGAATCCACATTCGTGGCTTCGTGACCGACTCAAGAGGCACGGGGATCAGCGGAGCGCGCGTGGAGAATCAGACGCTTCGGATGTCGCGGACCACCTTCGTGGAAACAGACGATAAGGGCGCCTTCGATCTTCCCGGCGGAAGTGCGGGCCAGGTCCGCCTCGCGGCCGGGCACCGTGACTACTCGCCCGCGCAGGTCACCGTCGACATTCCGGAGCGAACGGTCGGTTCCCCAGAGCCCATTCAGATCACGCTGACCAAGGGCGGGCGGATCGAGGGGTTCGTGCGCTATCGCGACGGGTCACCCGTCTCGCAGGCCCCGGTTCAGATTCGCAGCCTGGAGTCGAACACGCCGCGGGCCAGCGATGTCGGCTCGGGACCGGGGAGCGACACGGCCTTCACGAACTCCACCGGAGGGTTCACCTTTGAGAAGCTCGCTCCGGGCCCCGCTCGTCTGATGTTGATGGCGGGTCAGAACGTCAGCGTGACCACCACCGATGTGGCGATCGAAGAAGGGGTCACCAGTTCCGCTACCCTCACGCTCCGACCTACGGTCGTGCGCGGCGTCGTGCGTCGCAACGGCGGCGCTGCGGCGGGTCTCAAGGTGTCGGTCTTCGCTCCCCAGTCCACGTCCCTTTTTGGAAGTGAGCCGGTGCGCGGTCTGAGTGAAGGAACTCCGTGGACGACAGCTCTGACCGATTCCGCGGGTCGATTCGAACTGCGTGTGGTCAGTCCGCTGAAAGGCATCGTGGTGGTCGACGGCGGGGAGCGCGGCCTCACCCTGTTCTCAAAGTCGGTCGACATCCCAGACGTTGATGAGTTTCCCCTCGACCTTGAGTTCGGCGGAGCGAAGCTCAGCGGAAGAGTGCTCGACGAGGAAACTGGCCAGGGCCTGCGCGATGCTTACGTCTCAGGCCGCGCCATTCCCAAACAAGGTGAGCTGAATGCCGGCGTTCCCTCATCCGCCCTGACCGATGCCACCGGAGCCTTCACCCTGGATGCGGCGCCCGGTGAGTATCAGCTCTCGATCTCCGCGGCAGGCTATCTCTCTACGCGCGCGCGGGCGGTGGTGAGTCCTCCCGAGAGCGAAGTGGCGGACATTTCGCTTGCCAAAGGAGGCACCCTGACCGCGCGTGTCCTGCTGCCATCCGGCGCTCCCGCGGTGGAGGCGCAGGTGGGCGTATCCGACAGTGCCGTGTCAGTCAACGCGTTCACCGGCCCGGATGGGCGCTTCACCCTTCGCGGTCTCCCGAAGGATGGATTCACTCTGACGATCACTCACGGCTCCGATATAGCGCTCACCCAGTTGCCCGGCATTCCGTCCGAACCCATGGACATCCGGCTGGTGCCGGGAGCGCGGATCAAGGTGACTCTGGTCGGCGCGGTCGAGGTTGCTCCAGGAGCGATCGTCTTCGTCAGGCAATTGAACAACGCCGCCTACTTCGGTCGCCTTCTCGGGTTCGTGGATGCCCGGGGACAGGCCACGCTGGTGACGCCGCCGGGTGAGGTTCTTCTCGGAACCTCGGCGACTAACTTCTCCGGGGAGGCGCTGGTTCAGGCCCGCGGCGGCGAAACCGTATCCGTCGAGATCGAGCTCAAACCCAGAACCGCCAAACCTTCGAACAAGGAACTTCACTGATGATGCGAATCTCCGCCACCGCCGTCGCCGTCGTTCTGTCCGCAGCCACGTGGGCGTCGGCACAGTCTCCACCGCCGCGCCCTGCCGGGTCTACAACTCCGGTCACTCCCAAGCCCGAAGCGATCGCCTCGACAGAGATTGTCGGAACCGTGGTCACCCCCGATGGCAAGCCGGCCGCGAAAGCGCGCATTGCACTTCTTCCTGCTCGGGTCGTCGGCAAGGCTGTCGCGAATCCGTCGATCGTCGTCGCTGATGAGTTCGGCGCATTTCGTTTCGATGTGCGCGGCCTGACCTCCTTCAGCCTGCGCGCTCAGCTCGCTCCCTACGCGGTCCTGACCGTCCCTAAGGCCAGCGGAGGACGCCGTCTGAGCCTGAAGCTGAGCGCCGGCTCCAGCCTGAGCGGACAGGTCGTCGACCTGATCACGAGCCAGCCGCTCGCCAGTGTGGCGATCGAAAGTGCGGAATGGGATGAATCGCCTTATGCCGATATGGATCTGGACTTCGGATCCATTCGGACCACCTCCGACGCGAAGGGGCGCTTCACCCTGAACGGGATCTCGTCTGCCGGTCGCGTGGTTATCCGCGCCCGTTTGCGCGGTTACGCCGCGGCTACCGCGACGTCCATTCCTCCAACCGGCTTGAAGTTTCGGCTCGAGCCGGGACGTTCCCTCAGTGGACTTGTGATCGACAGTGCCGGTCGCCCGGTCGTCAAAGCAAAGGTCACTCTGCGGCCCACGCTCTCGATCCTGGGGGACAACATCAAACTGGTCTCGAATGCGAGTGGTCGCTTTGAGGCGCTGGGGCTCAAGATGGCGCCCTACGACGTCACCGTTCTGGCGGACGGCTTCGCGCCGTTGCTCAAAGACGCGGTGGGCGCCGACACGTCCTCGCTCACCATCGCACTGGAGCGGGCAGCGCGCGCAACAGGACGATTCGTCGATGAAGCCAACAAACCCATCAAGGGTTCGGCGCGTCTGAGAGCGTGGGCCGCCTCGGAAAAGGTTCCGACCGAACTGGACCGCATCGTCACCGTCGACACAAAGGCGGATGGAACGTTCGAACTCTCTGGCCTCAAGACGGGCACGAACTCCATCGAACTGCGCGCCGAAGACTTCGCGAAACTGGACCGTAAGGTGGAGGTCGGCAAGGCTGGTGAAGTGATAGCGCTCGGAGACGTGAAGTTCGAGCGCGGTCTGGTTCTTCGTGGACGCGTGATGGGCGACGCAGAGACACCGGTGCCGGGCGCGCGCATCATGGCCACGCGCGGGGTGCGTGGATTCACCACCGAACCCTCCATCTTTTTCGCGGATGCGGGCACAGACGGAAGGTTCGAACTCAAAGGCCTCATCATGGACACCTACCAACTCGCGGTGACCGCCGAAGGCTTCGCGCCCCAGACCAGCAAGGGCGCGCCCTCGGATGACGTCCTGCAGATCACGATGAAGCCGGTGGTCGCGGTGACCGGCCACCTGGTGGATTCAGAAGGCGCGCACGTCGGTCGCGCGCGCGTGATGATTCAGAAAAGCACGAATGGACCGGGCGGAAGTGCCGTCTCCACGACCGACGGCCGTTTTTCCGTCGAGCTTGGGGAGACCGGCGAGATGCAGCTTTCCGTCACCGCCGAGGGATTCAAGCCACTGACCCAGGCCATTCAAGCGACGCCAGGTCTCGACCTCGGTGATCTGATTCTGTCGAGAGGACTGAAAGTTCACGGCACCGTCGTCGATGCTCGGGGCACAGCCATCGCGGGCGCGCGCGTGGAGAATCAAACCACCCGTCAGTTCCCCGCCACATTCGCGGAGACCGACGACAAGGGTCAGTTCGACCTCACGGGAATCAGCGAGGGCCGTGTGCGACTGTCGGCAACGCATTCGCAGTACACGTCGGGCCAGACCTATGTGGAGGTGAAGGAGGGCGAAGAGCCGGATGACGTGAAGATCACGCTTGGCACAGGCGGGAGGATCGAGGGCACGGTGCGCCACCGTGATGGCTCGCCCGTCGGCCAGGCTCTGGTCCAGATGTTCGCCACTAGCTTCAATGATCCGTTGAAACCTCCCACGGGCGCGCCACCCATGACGGTGACCCAATCGGATGGATCGTTCGTCATCGAACATATCTATCCCGGTTCGATGAGCCTGGTTCTCATGACCGGCCAGGAAGGCCGTTACACGAACGTCGATCAGGCCGCGGTGACGGTGGCGGAAGGCGAAACCGCCACCGTGAATCTCACCTTGAAGGCGACCGTCGTGCGCGGAGTGGTCCGACGGCCGGCGGATCCGCCGGGTGGACTGAAGGTCAACATGACGGGGCAAAACACGATGATGAGCGGATCGTCGATGCGGATGTCGAGTCTCGTGGGCGAGATCCCCTGGACGACGGCGATCACGGATACGGAAGGGCGGTTCGCTCTGAAGGTCGTCGGACCGATGACCGCAAACACGTCGGTGTCTCCGGCCGACCGACCAGGCACTCTTCTCACGAAGAAGGTGGACGTTCCGGATCAGGATGAGTTCAATGTCACGCTGGATCTCGGCGGAACGCGGGTGAGTGGACGCGTGATCGATGCGGCTGATTCTCGAGCCTTGACCGACGCATCCGCCTCTGCGGTTCCTCAGTCTGGCGCGGGGAATGCGTCCGGTCCGCGATCCTCGTTCGCTAAAGCCGACGGATCTGGTCGCTTCACCTTCGAACTGGAACCGGGCGACTATGACATCACCGTGGGCGCGGATGGCTACACCTCCTCGGCCGCCCAGAGAATCACCGTCGGGACATCGGAAGTGTCCCTGGACGACATTGGTCTCTCACACGGAGGAACCCTCTCCGGACGAGTCACGCTGCGAGGACAGTCCGTTGGGCAGGCGCGGGTCGATCTGGCCCAGCGTGGGCAGACAAACGTGCAAAGCCGCTGGACGGGACCCGATGGGTACTTCACTCTGACCGGCGTGCCCGACGACACGGTGCGTCTGGTGGCGAGCAACGAGGCCGGTGACGTGGGCTTCGTCATGGTGGCGCCTGGGGCCACCGACTCGGTGGAAGTGCGCCTGAATCCTGCGGCGCGACTCAACATCACCGTGATTGGCCCCAAGGACGCGGTGGCGAAGGCCAGCGTGGTGACTCCGACCGTCGATGGCTTCGCAGCCTCGGGCTATGCGCGTGTAGGCGGCGATGGACGCGCGACTCTCTTCAGCCTCCCCGGCGAAACGGTGGTGCGCGCCGGCGCCGAGGATCTGGTGGGAGAAGTCGTTGTCCAGACCCAAGGCGGTCAGGTGACGGAGGTCGTGATTGAACTGAAGCCAAGGGCGGCTGGTCCGAAGAAGTAGCCGTCACGCGCGAGCAGCGCCCGTCGGGCCTGTCGCGGAAGAGCGGACAGCTATGCTTCCTTCCCCATGAGCGAAGCCACTCTCAAGCCGCGCGGTTTTTCCCGACTCGAATCCGGGCATCCCTGGATCTTCAAGTCGGACGTCGATCCGGTGGACGCCGAGAATGGAGCCATCGTCGATGTCGTGGCGAAGGGTCGTTTCCTCGGCCAGGCTTTCTACTCCCAGCATTCCGAGATCACGCTACGCATGCTGTCGCGCGGCGCTCTGACGGATACGTGGTTATCGGATCGCATCGACGCGGCCATCGCTTTCCGTGAAGACACTCTTGGACTTCATGGCGCGTGCCGTCTGGTTCACGGCGAGTCCGACGGCCTTCCCGGCCTGATTGTCGATCGCTATTCCGATGTCCTGTCCGTTCAGATCCTCGCCGCGGCCATGGAGACGCGCATCGGCCCCATCGTCGATGCCCTGGTGCTTCGCCTCAAGCCCCGTGGAATCCTCGCGCGTAACGACGTCAAGGTGCGTGAACGTGAAGGCCTGCCACGCGAGACGAAGACGCTGTGGGGCGATGTGCCCGCGTCCGTCGAGATTCGCGAAGGCGAAGTGACGCTCAGCGTGGATGTCATCGGCGGTCAGAAGACGGGCACGTTCCTCGATCAGTCCGCGAATCATGTCCACTTCGGCCGTCTCGCTCGGGGGCGCGTGCTGGATGCGTTCTGTCACGATGGCGGGTTCGGACTTCAGGCCGCGAAGAATCCTGCGGTCAACGAAGTCGT
Organism: Vicinamibacteria bacterium; assembly: GCA_039932395.1. Lineage (GTDB taxonomy): Bacteria > Acidobacteriota > Vicinamibacteria > Fen-336 > JAGNNV01 > JAGNNV01. The sequence continues at coordinate 6,221 of JBDTQB010000140.1, forward strand.
GGCCGTCGACATCTCAGCCGACGCTCTGGCTCGCGCTCAGACCAATGCCGCGAGCAATGGGATCACGCTCCAGACGCTGGAAGCCAACGTCTTCGACTTCCTCACCGACGAAGTGGCAGCCGGCTCGCGCTATGACTCCATCGCCCTCGACCCGCCGGCCTTCGCCAAGACGAAGACGGCGCGCGATGCGGCCTGGCGCGGCTATAAGGAGATCAACCGTCGGGCGTTGCAGTTGCTCCAGCCGGGCGGTGTGCTGCTGACGTGCTCATGCTCGCATCACGTCAGCGAGGATGAGTTCGAAGGTGTCGTCGCAAGCGCCGCTGCCGACTCGGGCATCACGGCCCAGGTGATCGAACGGCGTTCGCAGTCGGCCGATCACCCGGTGCGCCTCGGCATGCCGGAGAGCCGTTATCTAAAGGCTCTCGTCATCCGCAAGATCGAATAGTCATTCTCCAACTGGATCCCGGCGTTCGCCGGGATGACGGGGGCATCGTTCGTCGCGCCCCGTCATTTCCGCTTCATGGTCATCGGATCACGAAGCGTCAGCTCGATGACCTTGCCGTTCGCGACCTTGTCGACCGTGATGTCGTGCTTGCCGTCGCCCTTGCCGATCTCGGCCTGATTGCCAACCACCAGGGTGATCATCTTGTCGGGCACCAGGTAGGTCTTCGCCACGCGCTGAATGTCCGCCGCGGTGACCGCCTGGATCTTGTCGCGGTAGGTCGCCCAGAAGAGTGGATCGCGCTTCGTGTATTCATCCGCCGCGAAGAGGCCCGCCTGCTGCGCCTTTGATTCGAAGCTGCTCGGGAAGGTCTGGATCAGATTGTTCTTAATGGTGACCAGCTCTTCCTCGGTGACCTGGGTGTCGCGAATCTTCTTGATCTCTTCGAACACCAGCTGAAGCGCATAGGCGACGGTCGAACTCTTCGACTGATAGGACGCGCGGAAGCGACCGGGATAGTACGTCCCGAATCCGATACCGCTCCCCGCTGAGTAGGCGAGACCTTCATTCGAGCGCACGGTACGCGTGATGCGCGAGGTAAAGCCGCTGCCGCCAAGGATCTCGTTCATGACTTCAAGCGCGTAGATGTCGGGCGACGTGCGCAGGACGGTCGGAAGAACCACGGAAACGCGCCCCTGGTTCACATCCTTGTTGATGCGGTAGAAGCCAGGTGCCGCTGTCTTCAAGGTCGAAGGAATCGCGGGCGTCATCATCTTGGGCGAAGGCCAAGCCGCGAACGCGTCGTCCAGCTTCTTCACCATATCCGCCTTGTTGAAGGCCCCAGAGACGGCAAGGATCATGTTGGCCGGGAAGTAGTACTGATCGTGGAACGCCTTCAGGTCGGCGGAAGTCAGCGAACTGATCGACGCTTCGGTGCTGAAGTGGTTGGTGAAGTGGTCCTCGCCATTGAGCAGCACATTGAGTTCGCGGCTTTCGATATCGGACGACTCATCGTTCCGCTTCTTCATATCCTGAAGAATCTGTTCCTTCGCGAGCTTCAAGCGATCTTCCTGAAAACGCGGCGTCCGCAGCATCTCGATGAAGAGCTTGAGCGAGTCGTCCAGGTTGTCGGCCAGGCAATTGAGCGACGCGCCCGCCGAGGTATCGCCGATCGAACTTCCGATCTGCGCGGCCAGGAAGTCGGCGCGCTCGTCAAACTGTTCCGCGGTGAGTGACTTCGTCCCGCCTGCTCTCATCTGAGAGCCGGTGAGACGCGCCAAGCCTGCCTTGCCTGCGGGTTCCAGCCAGACGCCGGCCCGCACGATCACCTGAATGTTGATGAGAGGGAGCGCTTTATCTTCGATGATGTACGCCACCATGCCGTTCTTGAGGACGACGCGGTAGTCCTTCGCCGCGGGCGGCGTGTAGGTCAAAGGCGCGTAGGTCAGCTTCTCCGGATTGTCGGGGACGGACTGAGCCTGGGCGAGAGAGGCAATGAAGACGACGGGAAGGCCAAGGGCCACGATTCGTTTGAGGTTCATGACTACTTCTTCCCTTCCTTCTCGAGCTGGGCCAGACGGGCCTCGGCTTTCTTCAACAGAAAATCAATCAGCGGCTTCGCTTGTGGCGGCGCCTGGCCGGCACTGGCGCGCATGCGCTCGATTCCTTCCTTAAGTTTCGCCGGATCTTTCTCGGCGTTGATCTGCACGAGCGCCGACTTCGCCATCTGCTGCGCTTGATCGGGCAAGGCATCGAGTTCGGGATCGGCCGGTTCGGCCGCAGCGCCCGCTTCGGCGGCCTTGCGCGTGAAAATGCCGACGGTACGCGTTTCTTTGGTGAAGTACTGCTTCGCGACCCGTTGAATGTCCTCGGCGGTCACTGCGTCCACTTCCACTGACGCGTTGTTGATCTTCTTCCAGTCGCCCGTGCCCTCATTTTGAAGAAGCTGGAACATGATGAAAGTCGCATTCGAGAGCCGGCGATAGGCATTCGCCTTCGCCTGATTCTTGACCTTCTGAAGTTCCTCGGCCGGAACGAGTTCCGTCTTCAACTTGTCGAGGACGTCGTAGAGAGACGCTTCAACCATGGCGGGCTCCTGGCCGTCTTTGACCGTGACTTCAGCGCCCACGTAGCCGCCGTATTTCTGGGCGTTCACGAACGCGGACGCGCCGTTCGCGACCTTCTTGTCGAGAACCAGAGCCTTCGTGAGACGACCGGTGCGGCCCGACAGAATGTCGGTCATGAGGTCGAGCGCGGCGAAATCTTTGTGGACGAAGGACACGCCCTGCCACCAAACACGAACGGTGGGTGAGGTCTCGGCCTCCGCATTCATGCGCTTCTCGGCGAGCGCCACAGGCTCCAGGGTCACGACGTCGGGCGCCACCGGGCCGCGCTTCAGGCGTCCGAAGTATTTCTCCAGGAGAACCTTTGCTTCGGACGTCTTGAAGTCGCCGACGAGCACACCCGTGATGTTGTTGGGCGCGTAGTAGGTCGAGAAGTAGTCCTTCGCCTGCTGCAACGTGTACATGGGAATGTCGGAAGCCCAGCCGACCACCGGCCAGGTGTAGGGATGCGCTTCCCAGAACATCGAGTTGAACTGCTCATCGAACTTGCCAAGAGGAGTCGAGTCGGTGCGCAGACGGCGCTCTTCGAAAACCACGTCCCTCTCGGAGTAGAACTCCCGGAAGACCGGGTTCAGCAGACGATCGGACTCCAGCCACGCCCAAAGCTCCAGCTTGTTTTTGGGAAGGCGCATGAAATACACGGTCGAGTCTTCGTTGGTGGTTGCGTTGAGGAACTCGCCGCCATTCTTCGTGTAGATCTGGTCCATCTGATCCTTGACGATGTTGTCGCGCTGCTTCAGCACGGACTCATCGAACTTCGCTTCGAGTTCCTTGTAGCGCGCGGTCTTGGCGGCCGGATCATCCATGCTGGAAATTTCGCCGCGACGGAGGCGCTCACGCATGACTTCCATCTCGGCGCGCATGCCGCTTCGCAGCTCTTCCTGCTCGGCGATCAGCTTGAGGTCGAGGGCGATGTCCTTGGTCCCGATGACGTTGGTGCCTTTGAACATCATGTGTTCAAAGAAGTGAGAGATGCCGGTGATGCCCGGGCGTTCGTTGGCCGAACCCACGTGGGCCACCCAACCAGTCGCTACCGTCGGCGCGTCGTGTCGCTCATAAAAAAGCCACTTCATGCCGTTCGACATCGTCCACTCTTCCACCTCGATGCGCGCCTTTTCGGCGGCGGGAGTCACGGTGGACAGGGCGAGCAGCGACAGAGTGAGGAACGCTTTCCTCGGGTTCAAAATCATGAACATCTCCTTTGGTCTGAGGATCATACGTGTTGAGTTCAGACGAACTTCGGCCAGAAGCGACTGACTGAGCTTTGGGGCGGTTCCGATCCATCGTTGAGGGGACACTAGAATCCACCCCGTGGCAGAAAAGAGATTCGGGACGATCACCAAGTGGGCCGATGTTTCCCCTGGCCTGTCTATCTTCACGCTGAAGCCGCATGACGGGACGACCTTTCCAGACTACAAGGCCGGCCAGTACATCGCGCTCACCCGGGAGAACTGTCACCTGACCGTCAAGATCAAGGATCCAGACGGCCACATCCACTTCGAGCCGGCCTTGACCGATGAAGGTATGCCCAAGATGGGTCCGGTCACGCATTCGTATTCCATTGCTTCCGCCCCCTATGAGACCAAGGCGGGCGGCGAGCTCGAGTTCTACGTCACGCTCGAGAAGCTGGGGGATGGGCGTTTTGGGCGCTTCACCGACTCGCTGTTCGCGGGCTCGCGCGCGGGCGACAGACTGGGCTATGTCGAACGCATCGTCGGCAACTTCACGCTCGACCAGAGAGCGAACGACTTCGACAACGTGGTCATGGTGGGAACGGGCACCGGACTTGCGCCATTCGTGGGCATGATGAAGCAGGTCGCCAACGACGCGCGCGTTGGCCTTGGATCGCCGATTCGCTACACCCTGATCCACGCCAATCGCACCGCGTCCGAGTTGGGCTACGACGCGATTCTTCGTGAGCTGCACACCGAGCATCTGCCCGGCTTCGACTTCAAGTACGTGCCGTCGGTCAGCCGGCCCACCGCGGCCGACGACGCGGACCCGCTGCTGTCGCATGGACGCGCGAACAATCTGTTCCGGTCCATCCTTGGCCTGCCCACGCGCGAAGAAGAACTCGTAACCGAAGCGAAGGAAGCAAGCGGCGATGTGGCCGCCGCTCAGAAGGCCGCAGACCGGGCGATTGCCCCGAAGCTGGGCGCGGCGGTCGACCTCGAAGGTCTCAAGGCGCGCATGCCGCGCGGGCTCACCGCGGTGTTGACGTGCGGCAACGGCGATCTGATGGAAGACATCAAGCGCATTTGCGTCAAGGGCAACTTCAAGTACGAGATGGAAGAGTGGTGACCCCTTCGACTCGAAGCC
>JBDTQB010000141.1:0-11046 GCA_039932395.1 Vicinamibacteria bacterium
GTTGGTCAGGAGAATGATGATGATGACGATCAGGAGCACCGCGACCAGGCTGATCGTAATCGTTGTCGCTCCGCCCGTGGTCAGAAGATCATTCGCGGTGGCGGCCTGAGCAGCCACCCGATCGAGATCCGTGCCCTGGAGGGTTGAGACCGCACCTTCCGCTCGACGAACGTCCAGACCCATGTTGCCGGCCATCGCCTTCACGTCCTCGCGCTGAAGCAGCGTTCGGATGGAGTCGCGGGAGACGTTATCGGCCTGCGCCTTCTCGGTGAGCGCCTGTTCGATTGCACTGCGATCCACCACGACACCCTTGTCTTGAGCATTCGCGGGAAGGGCTCCGAGCCCCAGAATAACGGCGAGAGTGGCCGCAGCCAGTTCTTTCAACTTCATGTCGCGTTCCTTTCGTTGTCAGTGCGTGGAGGCGTGTTTCGGATGAAACACTTCACCGGTCCAGGCAATTGAAGTCAACGAGCCTCAAGATGCAAAGGCCATGCCCGGGGAATCGGCAAAAAATACCGCCCACGGGCTGCTAAGGCAACCGGTAGACGGCGGCGTTGATGTTCATTCCAGCGCCCACCGAGGCGAACACGATGGTGTCACCGCTTCGCAGTTCATGGCCTTTGAGCTTGTGCTTCGTGATCAGGTCGAGCAGTGTGGGTACGGTTGCGACCGAACTGTTCCCCAGCAAGGAGATCGTCATGGGCATGGCGCCCGCCGGGGGCTTGGCGTCGTAGAGGTCGTACAGCGCGTCGAGGATCGCTTCGTCCATCTTGCCGTTCGCTTGATGGATGAGAACCTTGCGCACGTCGGAGATGGCGAGGCCCGCCTTGTCGAGACACTGCTTGATGGCGCCCGCGACGGTCTGAAGCGCGTACTTGTAGAGCTTCCGTCCTTCCATCTTCAAGAAGATGGCTTCAAGGAAGACTTCCTCTTTGTAGGAAGGGCCCATGACGAGCATGGTCGAATGATCCAGCGTGTCCGAACGAACCGCGTGAGCAAGGATCCCGAGAGGTTCGTCGGTTTCCCGAGCTTCCAGGATGACGGCGCCCGCTCCATCCGCGTAAATCAAGCTATCGCGATCATGCGGATCAGAGACGCGAGAGAGTGTGTCGGCGCCCACGACCAGGGCACGCTTGATGTCGCCCGCGCGAATCATGGCGTCAGCGATGATCACCCCTTGCAGCCAGCCCGGACATCCGAAGATCACGTCGAAGGCCGCGGCGTGGGGGTTCGCGATCTTCAGGGTCGCCTTCACCCGGGCGGCGAGCGATGGCACCAGGTCAGAGTGGCGCGTGTCCGCCCGCACATCTCCGAAGTTGTGGGCCACGATGATCACATCCAGCGATTCGCGATCGATTCCCGAAGAATCGAGCGCGTCCACGGCCGCGAGTCCGGCAAGGTCGCTCGTCACCTGCGAGGGATCCGCGTAGCGGCGCTCCTTGATCCCGGTGATCGATTCGAACTGCGCGATCACTTGATCGTTGCTCTTGTTGATCTTGATGCCGTCAGGTCCCCAGAACTCGCGAGACATCATGTCCTCGTTGGTTACGCGCTGGGGCGGGATGGTGCTGCCGGTGCCGACGATGACGGACTTCAGAGCCATGGCGATCAGGCCCTCCCAAACAACCGATCGAAGTTCTCGACCGTTGCGGCTCCCAGCATCTCGAGGGGAATGTCCTTCACCTCGGCCATGCGCCGGGCCACATCCACCACGAAAGCGGGCTCGTTGCGTTTGCCACGATGAGGCGGCGGAGCCAGGAAGGGACAATCGGTCTCAACGAGGAAACGATCGAGAGGAACCGTTTTCGCGATGGCGCGCAGCGCCTCTGCGTTGGTGAAACACGCGATGCCGGAAAATGAGATGTAGAAGCCCAACTCAAGTGCCGCGTCGGCGAGAGCCTGGGTTCCGGTGAAGCAATGGATCACCCCGCCCGTCTCGTCCGCCTTCTCTTCTTTGAGAATAGCGATGGTGAGATCGTCCGCCTCGCGGGTGTGGATGATGATGGGCAGATTGACGTCCTTCGCCAGACGAATCTGCTTGCGGAAAACCTCTTCCTGCTGATCCCGCGGCGAATGATCGTAGTGAAAGTCGAGACCGATCTCGCCAATGGCGCAGATCTCCCGCCCCGCGGCCAGCGAGCGCAGGCGTTCATCGAGAGCGTCGCTCCAATGGATCGCTTCGTGAGGATGAAGACCGCCGGACGCTTTGAGGCCGCAGTCGCGCGCAGTCGTCAGACCGCGGTCCAGGCCGGCGCTGTCGTCGGCCTGAGCGATGAGAAGCATGCGCTCTACACCTGCTTCGGCGGCGCGCTTCAGCAGCGCGGGACGATCGGAATCAAACTCGGCCAGGTCGATGTGCGTGTGCGAGTCAGCGAAAGGCATAGGGAAGTTTACGCAACCAGGCCCGTGTGCGGATGCATTTTAAGGATCACTCCGCCGGACAGGGGTATTTGGATGAGAGATATCCAAGCGCCTTCATCTGTTCGCATACGTCCTTGGTCATTCCGGTCAGGCGATCGTCGATGTCGCCGCCTCGCTTCAGCCGAGCGATCCACGCGAGCAGATCCTGTCGATAGGTTTCGCGAAGGGCTCTGGGCGCGCGCGGGCCAAGATCGTGATTTTTGTCCTCCAGCCGCGGCAAGGTGCTCCGGTCGAACAGCGAACTCTCTCCGTTGGCGGTGTTGAGGATGAAGGTGTGCGACGAATTCCGGAGCGCATAGATCGGGCGATCCCATATGGTGCGGGTCAGCACCTCGCGTGAGTCACCCACCTTCGCAGCCCGGGCGGGCTCCGCCATGAACGAGAACAGCGAGTGTCCCTGGAACGATTTGGCCGACCCGCCGGTTCCGAGCAGCCCAAAGGCTTCGAGCACGGTGGGTGCGATGTCGGTGTGATCGACGAGGGAATCCACGCGCGCCTCGGGGTACGCCGCGCGAAGCGCCTTGGGCAAGGACACGATCAGCGGCACGTGCGCGCTCTCCTCAAAGACCTGGGCGTTGTGACCGATCCAACCATGTTCGAACAACGCCTCTCCGTGGTCGCCGGTCAGGATCACCAGAGTGTTTTCGAACAGGCCGCGTGATTCCAGTTCTCCTCGCAGCCAGCCGATTTCCTGATCCGCGAACGCGAGGTTGCCGTCGTAGAGGCGCCGGAGGTGGTCCAGTTCGGCCGCGCTGATCGCCACGGAGCCGTCGTTGACGTCCTTCAGCCACTTCTTCGCCACGTCTCCGCCGTCGCGGTGCGCTTTGGGGACCGGCTCGTCCGGGCCAAAGATGGTGTTGAACGGCGCCGGTGGATCGTAGGGTTCGTGCGGCTCACGGTAGTGAACGTAGGCGAAGAACCGCGTGCCCTCCTTCTTCATTCGATCGAGAAAGGATGGGAGGACATGGCGGAACCCCGAAGCTTGCGAGCCGTACGTCAGGAATGGCTCGCTGAATTCCTTGAAGCCCCGATCAAAGTTGTTGTAGGTCCCAGCCACGGCGTTCGCCACGAAGCCCGCACTGTAGATGCCTTGCGCGCTCAGCACCTCGGCCAGCATGAGCCGATCGGCGGGAAGCTTCGCCGCCCAGGAGAGATTCCCGTGATGGCGGTCCGGCTGCTCCGACGTCCAGATCGACGACATCGCCGAGTTGGTGAAAGCAGCGGTCGTGTAGGCGTTGTCGAAGGTGAACCCATCTTTGGAGAAGCGATCAATGTTCGGTGTGGTCGCGCGTTTGTACCCGTAGGCGCTGAACGACTGAGCACGCGCTGCGTCGAGCACAATGAAAAGCACGTTCGGCTTCAACGCTTTGATGTCTTCAATCAGCTTGTTCGCCGCCGCGGGCGACGGCGGGGCCGGGGCTGGCGCGGAGCCCAGAATCCGTGGCGCGCGGATCGTGGCGAAGGTCAGGCCCGGATCCCCTGACACGACGTCCATGCTGACGATGAAGGGCGTTCCCGGATCGCCCTTCAACGCGATCCTGGTCGGAGGCGTCGCTTCCCGGCCGAGCGGAATCTGAACGCCCTTCCTTGCGCGTCCGTCCGAGGATTCGAAGGTGATCTGCAGCGAACCCTTGCCGCCGGAGGCCACCGACCAGGCGTTCAGCGCGGCCTCAAACTCGAGTGTCGCATTCGCAGGGAGGCGGAACGCGAAGGACGTTTGAGATCCGCCGGGAAGCACGAAAGATGGAATGCCCTCTTTATCGGTGATCTCGAACGCGCGCGGCGTCTCTCGCTCTAAGAGAAGGTCGACCGTACTGTCCTTCGCCTCGCCCACCGACAGGCTGAACAACGCGGCGGCAAAGTCGCGCGTGTCGCCCGATCCGCCCTTCTCGTGCGCGGGAACGATGGAGCGGGAGAACTGAAGTCCGATCTCGTTCGACGCTCCCTGAGCGGCAACCGGCCAGTCGAAACGGACGCGCGAGCGGGTCGACGGAATCTCCTGCACGCCCAGACTCGTTCCGTTCACGGTCAGGCTCAGACGCTGATCTTCGATTCCCTGGTACGCCTCGATGTCGAAAATCAGAACCCGGTCACCGGGCTCGGGGGCATCCAAACGAATCGTCGCTCCTTGCCTGACCCACAGAAATTTTTCACGCCCGCGTGATTCCGGATCTCCCCCAAACCCAGACACCAGGTGTCTCTCCGCTTCGGGCCATCCGAACGCGATGAAGTCGCGCGCCGACGTCCGGGAGGCGAAAGGCAGCCGGTCGGCCAGGTCGAAAACGACGACGCTCGGGGCCGTTCGCATCGCCCGAGAGACCGCGAGTCCGACCGCCGCGAGCAGGCCGAGCACGATCATCGCGGAAAAAACGCGGCGCATCATTGAATCGCCCCGGAGGATATGACGGAACACGGGACGGAGCCGAGATCAGCGCACCCCGACGCCTTCACCCTCTCTGTTCACAAGGGGAACACTTATTGTTCGTTTTGTAGAACGTCGGGGGGGACGTACATTGGAAAGATCATGGCCACGCAGATCGAACTCATAGATAAGTACCGCAAAGAACTCAGCAAGCTCAAAGTCAAGGTCGACGACGTCCTGGTGAAAGCGGTGGTGAAGTCTCTCGGACCGGCGGTGTACCGCGAGGACGCGTCGATGATCTCGGCGGTGGATGCCGATGAACTCGAACGTGTGAAGCAGAATTTCATGGTGAAGCGGCTCGGACTTCCAGACAACGCCAAGCTCGATACGATGCTGAACAAGGCGCTCGCCCAGATGGGTCCCGGCAACAACAAGAAGCATCGAGCTGTGCTGTACTACATCATCACCCGTGACTCGAAGCGCGAGGCGGCGCTGCTCTAACTCTGTAAATCGCCGCGATCACGGCGGCTACCAGCAGCGCCGTCATCCACGCGAGGCCCAGGTTCCAGTCCGACGTTTCTGGACGGGCCATGTCGGGCAGCCATCCATCGAGAGGACCGCCGGGCCAGAGCGCATCCCACAGACGGGTGGGGCGCACTCGCTTGTTGATGAACAGAAGCCTCCCAGGCTGCAGCGCGGCGAAGAGGAACAGCCCCCACGACCAGGCCGTAGCGGCGATCACGAGGCCGCGGAAAGCCGGAGAAACGACGGTGTCCCATTGCCGGGCAAGCCAGAGTGCCAGGAAGGGAATCATGGGCGCGATCAGACGGGCCGGAGGTGACTGACCTCCCCACCACATCCGCCAAAGCAGGGCCGGCAAAACGACCGCCATCACGAAAACCGCCTCGACCCGCATCCATCGAACCCTCTCGTCCATGGGACGTATCGGCGAACCCAGCAGAACCAGGCCAGCGAAAGCGGGTGCGATGGGAAGAAGACCATAGGCGCGATCAAACAAGAAGCCGATGAAGGCCTGGGCGGGCTGGAACGTTGCGTCTTCCGGCACACCGCCGTACGTTCCCAAACCGGTCGGCGTTCCGAAGATGCTCATCCAGAAGAGCCCGTACAGCGTCGCGCCGATCAGGGTCACGCCCGTGAATGCTGGAAGGAAGACTCGGTCGCGCAACATGAACACGGCGATCGCGATCGCAACCGATCCGATCGCCATCCTGGGATGAAGGAACGGAAGTCCACACGCGAGGGCGGCAGCGCACCCAGCGTAGAGCGGCCGCCTTCGCCCGAAACGAAGCAGCGCGTAGGCCGCGAGCAGGGCCAGCGCGGCCGCCGCTTCCGTGTAGATGTGAAGCGCGAAGGCCGCGAGCGGAGGGCCCGCGGCAAGAAAGCCGCCCAAAAGGGCAGCGCGCCTGGAAAGCCCCTCGGAAGCTGCGATCCCGAAAGTCAGCGCACCCACAGCCGCGACCAGCGCACCCAGGAAGATGGCGCACGCGAGTCGTCCGCCGATCGCGTAGATGGGTGCCAAAAGAAAAGGAAGACCGGGGGCATGTCCGGGAAATGGCCGCCCGTCTTTTCGGGGCGCCGCGTAGTGTGGATCGGTGGGGCCACCGCGGAACTCTCGCCAGTCTTCGCGCTGGTAGTTATCACGCAGGTCCAGGTCGTGTTCGCGCCAGAGGCTCTGCGCCATGATGAGGTAGTGAGGCTCATCGCCGGATGCATCCATGCGGGGAATGAACCAGATCGCGAGCGCCGCGAAGAGCGCGGTCAACAGGACAAAAAGCCGCGCAGGCGTCATGCGTTGGTCAGTCCGCGGAGGAAAGGGTCACGAACACTTCGAAATGTAACCGAGCGCGCGCAAGCGTTCGCACTCGCCGGGCCCCATCACGGGTGCGGGTTTGCCGTCGAGCTGCATTCGCGTCCGCAGCGCCGATCGCTGTCCCACGTCGCGATACTCATCCAGTTTCAGGCTGAACTTCTTCGCCGCGTCCACGGTCCCGGCCGACGGCCGCATCTCTGACTCGTCCGTCGAACGGTCGTAGAACTGTCGCACCGGCTTCGCGGCGAGCGGCTCGGTGTCGATCAGCTTGAAGCGTTGATCCCAGATGCCCTGATGCCCGCGATCGTTCTCGCCCACCAACATGTCGCGGGTCGACTCAGTGCGTCCGGCGGCGAAGGGAAGAACACTTCGGCCGGCAAGTCCCGTCGGGAAAGAAACGCGCGCGGCGTCCAGCAGCGTGGGCATGATGTCGAGCGTCGAAATCAGAACATCGGATCGGACGGGCCTAGCCTCGGGGCCAAGGACAATGAAGGGGATGCGCTGCACGGGGTCGAACAGATTGGCGCCGTGGTCGAAGTAGTAGTCGTGCTCGCCGAGGCTCTCGCCATGATCGGAAGAGACGATGACGGTGGCGCGCTTCAAAGCGCCACTCGCATCAAGGGCGCGCAACACCGCATCGACCTGCGTATCCGAGTAGGCGATCTCCCCGTCATAGGCATTGACGAAGTCGGAGAGAACCTTCTTGCCCGGCATCGAGGCCGCCCATTCTTTCGACACGCCTCCGAAGAATCCATCCACCACTTTCAGCGGCTTCTCGCCCTTCGGATGATCGGTGAATGCCGTATCAAACGGAGGCGGAGGCGTGTAGGGCGCGTGCGGATTCACGTAGTGGAGCCAGAGGAAGAATCCGTCGCCCGCACCCTTCGCGCGGATGTATTCGACGCCGCGCCGCGTGATCTCTTCGGTGCTCAGGATCTCATCCTGCTTGAGCGACTTGTCGTTCCACATCTCGACGTAGGTCTTGAAACCGCGCGCGAAGCCGTGCGAACTCGCGACATTCGCGTTGTCCACGAAGGCCGCGGTGTCGTAGCCGTCTTTCTGAAGCGTCTCCGCCAGCGTCGGATTGAAGGCGTGGAGTTCTGGATGCTTCGGCGAGTAGCCGCTCTCACCCGCGGTGCGCCCGGTCATGATGGCGACGAAGCTCCCGCGCGTCTTCGGCCAGTAGGTATAAGCCTGCTGAAACACGGCGCCCCTCTTCGACCATTCGGCGAGTCTCGGGGTCGTGTCGCGCTTGTAGCCATAGACGCTCATGTGGTCCTGGCGCAGAGTGTCGATCGTGATGAGAACGACGGGTGGCCGCTCCTTCGCGGCAGGAGCGGTCGTCGCCTTTCCAGATTCGGCTGAACGGCCCGGACACGCGGCGGAACCCGCGCCCAGGGCGACGATCAGAAAAAAGGCTCCGCGCTTCATCGGGTGATCACGATGCGACGGTGATCGTCGCCGTCGCCACCATGAGTGATGTCGATGCGCAGCACGCGCCTCCAGGGATACGACTTCATGCGTGCCGCCCATTCGATGGCGAGAACGTCGCGCGGGCCCGGAAGCTCAAAGAGACCGACGTCCTCCGCGCCAAGTTCCGAGGCGAGCCGATAGAGATCGGCGTGATGAAGCAGGCGTCCGTCACCGCACGGGTACGAAGTTTGGATGACGAAGGTGGGCGACGCGACGATTTCATCCGCGGCTCCCATGCCCCGGGCCAGGCCGCGAACAAAGGCCGTCTTTCCAGCGCCCAGGTCGCCCTCGAGGAAGAGAACCTCGCCCCCCGTGAAACCGCGGGCAAGATCGGCCGCGATCGCCTCGGTCTCGACTTCAGACCGAGATTCCTTGAACTCGGTCGATGGGACGGCGGCCTTAACTTCTGCCATACGCTCAGCGTCCCAGTGAGGCAATGGCCTTGGGCAGCGCGTCCACGACATCGCCCGCCACGGTTCCCCAGGGCCGACGCTTGCCCGCGCGCTCTCCGGCCAGGCCATGCACGTACGCTCCGGCCGCTGCCGCAAGATCGGGCGCGATGCCCCGAGCGACAATGGCGCCGATGGCGCCGGCCAGAACATCGCCCGTTCCCGCGGTGGCGAGACTCGCGCTTCCCGTGGGATTGAGCCAGACCTCGGAACGCTCGTTCCCAATAAGGGTATGGCGTCCCTTGAGCACCACGGTGCTCCTGGTGTCCGTCGCCGCGTGGCGAACGGCGGTCACGCGGTCGCGCTGAACGGTGTCGATGTCGACGCCGAGGAGGCGCGCCATTTCGCCGGGATGAGGCGTGAGGATCGTGGGCGCGTCCCGATGAGAGACGCGCGACAAGGTGTGAGCGCGCAGACCGAAGAGCGCGTCGGCATCCATCACGACCGGCACGCCGCACCGTGCGACCACATCGAGGACGAAGTCCTGGGTCTTGTCGGTGCGACCAAGTCCCGGGCCGATCACGAGCGAATCCATGAACGCCGAGAGCTCGATAATCTGCCCCGCGGCTCCGCTCACATCGCCGCACTCCTTCGCCTCGCCCAGCGTCGCGGTCATGACCTCAGGTTGCGACACGGTGACAAGACGGCAGACTTCCCCGACTGAGGCCACGGTAACGAGACCTGCGCCGGTGCGGAAGGCGGCGCGAGCGGCAAGCACTGCCGCTCCCCCTTTGCCGATCGAGCCAGCGACGATCAGGACGTGGCCGAACTTGCCCTTGTGCGATTCCTTCGGTCGTGGAGGGAAGACGGCTCGCGCATCACTCTCTTCCAGTTCGAACATCATCAGGCCGCGCTCGTTGAACTGAAGGCCCGCATCGGGAATGCCGATCTGCGCGACCACCACTGAACCGGCGAGTTCAGACGCCGGCGAAAAGACCAGACAGGGCTTTTTCGCGGCGAACGTCACCGTGATGTCGGCATCGGCGGTTGGCCAATCGAACGGTCCGGCATCGGCGGGAACACCGGAGGGCAGATCCACCGAGACCACACGAGCTCCGCGAATCCGCGCGGCGCGCATCGAAAGAATGGCGGCGGCGGCGAGCCCGCGCGGTGCGCCATGCCCTCCCGTGCCGAGAAGCGCGTCCACGACTAAAGACGATCGGCCGAACTCGACCGCCTTCTCGGCCCACTCCGCTTCCGTCTTGATGACGGTCACGGGAAGGCGAGCGCGCTCCTTGCGCAAACGGTCGTAGTGATGGCGGGCATCGCCTCGAAGCGTCTCGGGATCTCCCATGACGTAGACTCGCGTCCATTCGGTCTTCAGCGTGCGCGCGACCACGAAACCATCCCCACCGTTGTTTCCAAGGCCGCAGATGATGGCGACGCGGCGTTCCTTGCCGAAGCGCGACTCGATGGCGCGGCTGACCGCGAGGCCGGCGTTGTCCATCAGGGTCGTGCCCGGTGTGCCATGGACGATGGCCCAGGCATCGGCGGCGCGCATTTCGTCGGCGGTGAGAATGGGTCGCATCGTACCTTTGGCTTAGCCCTTTGGCTTAGCGGGAGAACCAGACGGCCAGGATGATCGCGGCGAAGACCAGCCGGTAGATCACGAAGGGAAGATAGCTGTGCGCGCGCACCCAGGTGAAGAGGATACGGATGCTGACGATCCCCACCACTGCCGCGGTCAGGATGGCGACGACCAGAGTGGTGTCCAGACCGCCCGCCATCATCTTCGGCACCTTGAGGATGACGGCGCCGAGCGTGAGGGGAAGCGCCATCAGAAAACTCAGCCGCGCCGATGCGTCCCGGTCGTAGCCGAGAAGTCGCGCTGCGGAAATGGTAGCGCCGGATCGAGACACCCCGGGAATGAGCGCGAGCGATTGAGCAAAGCCCATGATCAAGGCATCGCGCAGCGTCCAGGCATTGAGCAGGCGATTGTTGGCTGACTTCGAATCCGCGAACCAAAGGACAAGGCCCATGAGCGCCATGGTGACCGCGACCAGCGCCGCGCTGCGGAACGTGCTTTCCGCCAGGTCATTGAGGAGCAGGCCGAAGATGCCACCGGGAATGGACGCGACCGCCAGGAAACCCAGCCGCCGCCCATCTTCGGATGCGAAAGGATTGCCCGTCTCGCGGAGGCTGGTGAACGCACCGCCGATCATCTTGACCCAGTCGCCGAGCAGAGCCCCCGCCACCGCGACGAGCGTGCCGAGATGAAGCGCCACATCGAAGGCCAAGGAGTGCTCTTCGTATCCAAGCAGCCACGGCACGGCGATGAGGTGGCCGGAGCTGCTGATGGGAAGAAACTCGGCGGCGCCCTGGACGATCCCAAGGATGATGGCTTCAACAAGAGTCATACGGCTCTTCGGGCTCCAGGCGTCGGCGTCGATATCGGTAAGCTTCGCGTCATGGGTTTTGCAGTTTCGATCAATGGGCGGGTGGGCAGTCCTGAGGCCGTCACGCTGAAGGTCACGGACAACGGTTTTGTTTTTGGCGACAGTGCGTACGAA
>JBDTQB010000142.1:0-11018 GCA_039932395.1 Vicinamibacteria bacterium
TCGCGGGTTTCAAGTCGCGATGAACCACGCCTTTTTCGCTCGCCGCCTGAAGTCCTGAAGCGACCGCGATCGCCACGTCGATGATCTCGGCAACACTCAGCGGTCCTTGCTTGAGACGCGCCTGCAGCGTCTGCCCTTCCAGCCGTTCCATGACGAGGAACGGCGCGCCTTCATGTTCGCCAACGTCGTGAACGGTACAGATGTTCGGGTGATTCAAGGCCGAGGCGGCGCGAGCCTCGTGCTCGAATCCTTTGATCGCCTGGGGGTCAGCGGCAAGGTTCGCCGCGAGCATCTTCAACGCGATTCGGCGTCCGAGCCGAATGTCCTCCGCCTCGTAGACGACGCCCATCCCGCCCTTGCCGAGCTCGCCCAGGATGCGGTAGTGCGAGATCGTCTTCCCGAGCATGAGAGTGGAGGATAGGCAAGTTCGATGGACGCACGCAATTTCCCCGGGCTGAAAGAGTTTGCGGGGCGGCACTGTCGCGGTTTCATGACTCCCCTTTGATCTCCGCGGGGGGACGGATTCGCAAGCTTGAACTAGTCCCGAAGTGTCGGATCAATGTCATTGGAGACGTCGGGTTCAATGCGTATCTTGATCCGTCGGTCGCACATCCACTTTCCGATTCTGGAGGCCCCTTGCGCTATTCACGTCACCCTTCTCTGATTGCTGCCCTGACTCTGGCCCTTGTCGCCGCTTCTCAAACGGAGGCCGCGACGTCGCCGCGAGACTCACTGGTCGTTTCGGCATCCTGGCTCGCCGAGCATCTGTTGGATCCCGACCTCGTTCTCCTTCATGTCGGGGACAGAAAGGAATACGCGACGTCCCATATTCCGGGCGCCCGCTTTGTCGGCCTCGACGACATCGCGACCTCCGATCACAGCGGCCTGATGCTCGAGATGCTGCCCCCGGAAACTCTGCATGACCGGCTTGCGATACTGGGCATTTCGGACACGTCGCGGATCATCGTTTACTTCGGCAAGGACTGGGTCTCGCCGGCCACCCGGGTGATCTTCACCCTGGACTACGCCGGCCTGGGCGCGCGGACATCTCTTCTTGACGGAGGCCAGGGCGCGTGGGTGCGCAGCGGCCACCCTGTCACCGCGTCCTTATCCGAGGTGAAGCCGGGGACGCTTTCCTCTTTGAAAGTGCGGCCACTCGTGGTCACCAAGGAGTTTGTCCGTGATCATCTGGGGAAGCCAGGTCACGCCGTGGTGGATGGGCGGAACGCGGGTTTCTACGACGGTGTTCAGACGGGCGGCGGGAACCAACATCCCCACCGGACCGGACATATCGCCGGCGCGGGCAGCCTGCCGTTCACCGAGACCACCGACGACGCCCTGCTGCTTGCCTCGCCGGATGATTTGAAGACGAAGTTCGTGAAAGCCGGTGTCAGGCCAGGCGACACCGTGATCGGCTATTGCCACCTTGGACAACAGGCGACCGCGGTGCTGTTCGCCGCACGCACCCTGGGATACAAAGTACTTCTCTACGACGGTTCCTTCGAGGACTGGACGCGCTTCCCGGACTTCCCCGTGGAGAATCCGGCAGCCGCATCCAAAGCGCCGGCGCCCAAAGAGAATTGACGCCCGTGGGTCCTGATCGAGGACGCGCCTACGCGGATCCATACCTCGCCGGAGTGGGTCTCGGCCTCGTTCTTCTGACCGCGTTCGTCGTGATGGGTCGGGGGCTCGGCGCTTCCGGAGCGTTCGCGAGCGGGGCTGCTTCGTTGGTCGGAATGGCCACTCCGCCGTACGCCGCCCAAAGTCCCGTCTTCGTCCGCTACCCGGATGGCTTCTTTCGGGAGTGGATCGTCTTCGAACTCGCGGGAGTGGTGCTGGGTGGCTTCCTTTCGGCGAAGCTCGCCGGACGGGTTCGGGTCGAAATTGAACGCGGTCCACACGCCTCCGCGCCGCGCCGCATGCTCGGCGCCTTCGCGGGCGGGACGTTCATGGGTGTGGGGGCGGTGTTCGCCCGCGGATGCACCAGCGGACTCGCCCTCACCGGCGGCGCGCTGCTGAGCGTTGGCGCGTGGGTGTTCATGCTCGCCACCTTCGCCTCGGCCTACGCCGTCGCTCCGCTTTTCCGAAAGTCCTGGCGATGATCGCGCCCTTCGCCGAGGTGCAGGCGTTTACCGAAGCCACGCGTCAAGGCATCGGCGTGGCTATCGGTTTGGCGTTTGGCTTCGCACTCGAAAGGGCGGGTCTCGGCAGCGCCCGAAAGCTTGTGGGACAGTTCCATCTCACCGACCTCACGGTCTTTAAGGTGATGTTCAGCGCGATCGTGACCGCCATGCTCGGGGTCTTCTGGCTCGGCTTCTTCGGCGTCCTGGACCTGTCCAGGGTCTATGTCCCCGAGACATTCCTCTGGCCGCAACTCGTGGGCGGCCTGGTCTTCGGGGTCGGCTTCGCGGCCGGCGGACTGTGTCCGGGCACGGCCTGCGTCGCGGCGGCGACGGGTCGCCTCGATGGTTTCGCTGCGGTTGTGAGGGTCTTTGCCGGCGTCCTTGTCGCCGGACTGACCCTCGAGCGAGCGCCTGCTTTCTATGACGCCGCCGCGCGGGGCCCGCAGACGTTGTCGGAGATCACGGGGCTGCCCGACGGCGTCCTGATCTTCATCGTGGTGGGCGTTGCCCTTCTCGGTTTCGCGGTCGCCGAAGCGGTTGAGCGAAAGGCCCACGCGTGACTGTGCTTCGACGCGCTCTGCTCGTCACCGCGGCATCGCTCGGGTCGCTCGCCGCACTTGTGAGCATCGCAAGTCCAGGGGGCCGAGGAACCGCCGAGTCAGGCTCAAAACTCAACGCACGCGAAATCACCTCGATCCAGCTGGCGGACTGGATCAAGGATCGAAAGCCTGGCCTGCGCATCCTCGATGTCCGGTCTGCGGCAGACTTCGATGTCTTTCATCTCCCGGGCTCCCTGAGCGCTCCATTGGGCGGACCGCCTTCCATTGAGCTGGGCAAGAGAGATGTCGTTGTCGTCTACTCCGAAGAGGATCTGGACCTTGGGGAGGCGCTCGCGAGCCTGCGATCTCCTGCGGTTGCCGAGGCCTTCGCCCTCCGACGAGGCCTGAACGGCTGGCTGGATGAGGTCATGAACCCAGTGCTCCTTGCAGGGAGCAACACGGAAGACAAGGCCGCCTTCGAGAAGGCCGCGGAATTGAGCCGGTACTTCGGCGGTGTGCCCCGCGTGCTCGACGCCACAGAGAGCGCAGCGTTCACACGCAAGAAGCCATCGAGTTCGGAAACGCGGCGGCGAGGATGTTGATCGCCGCGCCAAGGATCCACGATGCGGACTTCTTCGGTGAACTGCGCGCGCGGGAGTTCTCGCGGCTCGACACGCTGGGCGAGACGTATCTGGATTACGCGGGCAGCGCTCTCTACGGAATCTCTCAATTGCGCGCTCATCACGCCTTGCTGGAGTGTTCCGTCTTCGGGAATCCGCACTCGACGCATGCCGCCTCAGAAGCGAGCAGCCACGTCATCGAGACCGCGCGCGCACGGGTGCTGGAGTTCTTCGACGTCGACACACAGACGCACGATGTGTGCTTCACCGCGAACACGACCGCCGCGATCAAGCTGGTGGCCGAGAGCTATCCCTTCGGCCCTCAGGCGCCCTTGCTGCTTTCCGCCGACAACCACAACTCGGTGAATGGGATGCGCGAGTATGCGCGTCGTACTGGGGCGCGCGTGCGGTACCTTCCGCTTGATTCAACATTGCGGCTCATCGACCCAGAGTGCGTGCTGGCGGAAGAGTCGACGAACGGCGGAGGACTTCTGGCCTTCCCCGCACAGTCCAATTTCTCAGGCGTCCTTCATCCGGCAGCGACTCTCGTGGCCAAGGCAAAGTCGCTCGGATTCGACGTGCTTCTCGATGTCGCGGACTTCGTTTCCGGGCACGCTCTGAGCCTTCGCGCATGTCCGGCCGACTTCGCTGTCCTGTCCTTCTACAAGATGTTCGGGTTTCCGACCGGTGTGGGCGCACTCGTGGCGCGCCGCGAGGCGCTCGCGAAACTGCGACGACCCTGGTTCGCGGGCGGGACCGTCGACTATGTCTCGGTCGCCCTGGAGGCCCACCAGTTGCGGCCTTCGCATGAGGGCTTCGAGGATGGCACCGCGAGTTTTCTGGCGATCGCCGCTCTGGAGAGCGGTTTCAAGATGCTCGCGGAGGTCGGCATGACGCGGCTCAACGCGCATATCGACCGGCTGACCGCGCGCTTCATCGTGGGGGTTCAGGCCCTCCAGCATCGAAACGGAGAAGCGCTGGCGAAGATCTATGGACCTGGCGAGATGGCGCAACGCGGCGGCGCTGTTGCCTTCAACCTCCGCGACGCGGCGGGCAAACCGATTTCGTACTCGGTCGTGGAAGACAGGGCACTAACGGCCCGGGTCGCGGTTCGGGGCGGCTGTTTCTGCAACCCCGGTGCGGCGGAGGCGGCGTTCGCGTTCGACGCGGATCGCACGCGCCGGTGTCTCGAACGGCTTGGCTCGGACTTCAGCGTCCCCACGTTTCGGGAGTGCATGGGGGTCGAGGTCGGGGCGGTTCGCCTCTCGCCGGGTCTCGCTAACAATGAAGCGGATGTGGACCGCGCGCTCGCCGTCGTCGCCTCATTTCTCGAATAAGTGACCCGCAGCGGTTTGGGTCGGCCTCGCAAAGGCGCCTGCGATGCCGTCGCCTACAATCACGAGATGAAACTCGCGCGTGTTTGTGTCGGCCTCGCGTCGCTGGCCCTCGTTCTTCTCATCCTCTCCGGAGCCCTGACGCGGCTTGGACTTGTTCATTTCCGGACCGGCCTGCTGCTTTTCGCGGCTGCGTTGTTGTGCGCGATCGCCGCCTTCACGATCGCCGTGGTGGCCCTGGTCGTGCCGAAGCTCCGGGTCGCGAACAGCCGATCCCTGATGATGGGACTCGCGATGAGCCTGGCGGCGATGGCGGGACCGGCCCTGTTCGTTCAGAAAGCGCGCGGCGTGCCCGCGATCCACGACATCAGCACCGACACCGACAATCCGCCGCCGTTCGTGGCGGTCATTCCTCTCCGGCAGGCCGCGGGTGCCACGAATCCGCCTGAATACCCGGGCGCCGCCACGGCCGCGCAACAGAAAAAGGCCTATCCAGCGCTTGCCCCGCTGGATCTCCGTCTACCCGCGCCGGAAGCCTTCAACATGGCTCTCGCGGCCGCGAGGGCCATGGGTTGGGACATCGTTTCCGAGCAACCTGGCGATGGCCGAATCGAAGCCACCGACACCACGGCCTTCTTCGGCTTCAAGGACGATATTGTGATCCGTGTGGCGGCCACGGCCACGGGGTCGCGAATCGATGTCCGCTCCAAGTCCCGGGTCGGGCGAAGCGACGTGGGCAAGAACGCCGCCCGCATCAGCGACTATCTCGCCAAGCTTCAGTCGTAACCCACCGCCTCGCACCTACCCTCCCCCGCCCAGCAGTACCCGGATGGGAGGTTCGCTCTGTAGAAGCAGCGGAACCCGGCGGGCCTAACATTTGAGTGATGTGCGCGAGCGGCCTCCGCGCTTCGTCTCGTTTCACGTCACTCGGATGGTGGAGTTGCAAGCGGACTAGACTGCCGTCATGAACACGGAGCCTGAACAAGTTCCGGGAGTTACCAAAAGCCGTCGATGGGCGATCGCCATTGTTGCTTTGGCTGCCGGCGGAGTTTTCTTCGGACGAGACGCCGTACGCGCGGCCATCGAAGAGGTCGCGCAATTCATCTCCCTCCGCGGCAAGCCGGAGCCGGTGTCTGCGAACGTCCTCTCGGAACACGAGACCGAAAAACTTGCCGACACGGCCCCTCAGAATCAGGTCGAGCTTCTGCTTGAACGCTCCATCAACCACTTTGAAGGAGCGAACGACCAGATCGCGGCACGGGTCGGCGCGTGGCGCGGCCACATCGAAATGAACCCGCGACTCACGTCGCTTTTCATGACGGCTCTCAATTCGAATGATTTGAGAGTGCGGGCTGCCGCGATCGAGGTGAACCTCGCCGCCCGAAATCGCGAAATCAACTCCGCAAGCGTGGACGATCTGGAGCCCGTGGCCAGATCGGGAGACCAGGGAGCAAAAGTGAGCGCGATGTGGGACATCGCCCTGCTCGGAAACCGAGGTGTTGAACCGCAGCGAGCCGCCAGGATCCTGCTGGACTCGATTCATGACGACAACGTCGATGTCCGCTACTGGGCCGTCGAGGGGCTCGCTCATCTGGGTACGGACGATACGATCGAGCCTCTCCTTCAGACCTTGCACGACGACCCGTCCCTGCTCATCCGCGAGCGCGCCGCTTGCAGCCTTGCGCAATCTGGAATGCTCAACGAACATCAGCGACGCTCCGCGGTGCCCCGTCTCTTGGACTACACCGCTGACACTTCACTCGACTCGAAGACGCGCGAATGGGTGTTCCAGGCACTGCGCGACATCACGGGCAAGACTCTTCCGCACGACCCGGCGGCCTGGCGTGAGTGGTACGACTCAAGAGACCCACAGTGGTCTCCGCTCACTCGCGATCATTCGTAGCAAGCCCCGTCGCGGAGGCGCAAGGTCTCCGAGACGCTCTGCCTCGCAGCCGCTATGCCGGACGCGAAGACCGGCCCAAAGAAAGTTCCAGGAACGACTCGGCAGTCGGCTGCTCTTCCGCACACGCCTGGCTGTTCGTTTCCGGGACGTTCATTCCCATGGACGGCCGCCCACGAGGCGAAAACGTGGGGTTTACACCTCAGGCGACTGGCACGGCGTTTGTAATTCAGTAGTGACATGAACTCCGCCCAGTTGGCGCAAGACCTTCGCGTGGCCGCGCGCTCTTTGGTTCGCGAGAAGAGCTTCACGGTGGCCGCGCTGCTTTCACTCGCCCTTGGCATCGGAGCCAATACCGCGCTCTTCTCCGTGCTGTACGGGGTTCTGCTGCGGCCGCTCCCCTATCAGGACCCGGGTCGGCTTGTCCGTCTCTCGGAGTATCACCCGGGTGCCACCACCGGCATTCCGGGTTCGCTGTTTACCAATTTCACGTTCAACGCCTGGAAGGACGCCAAGACCATCGGGCCGATCGCCGGTTTCAGCACCGCGCGTTTCACCGAGAGCAGCGGCCCTGAACCGGTACGCGTCTACGGGGCAACTGTTTCTCCTGAAGCATTCGACCTGCTAGGCGTCACGCCAGTAAAAGGTCGCCTGCTCGTCGCCGAGGACGCGCAACCTGGCGCTCCCCGGGTCGTCGTCATTTCCGAAGGTCTGTGGAAGGAGCGCTTCGACTCGGATCCGCGTGCCGTCGGAAAGACATTGACGTTGAACGGAAACAAGCACGAGATCGTGGGCATCGCACCCGCCGCCTTCTATTTCCCCGAACGCCGAGGTCAGATCTGGACGCCCTTCCGGATCCCCGAGCCATCCGCCGATCCGAAAAAACCGTCGATCTGGATCTTCGGCGCGGTGGCGAGGCTCAAGCCCGACGCCACCATCGCGCAGGCCGCTGAAGAGGGAACGAACCGAGCCCGAGGCGGCGCGCGCGCACAGTTGGCCGACGCCATTTTTGGCGTAGGCGGACCCGTCACGGTGCGAGTTGAATCCTTACTTGGAGAGATGACGGCGCGGGTCCGACCGGCGCTCCTTGTTTTCGCGGTAGGCGTTGGCTTCATTCTGCTCATCGCGTGTTCCAACGTGGCGAGTCTGCAATTGACCCGTGGCGTCGCCCGACAGCGCGAGATGGCCGTTCGTACGGCACTTGGCGCCAGCCGGCTACGTCTCGTCACCCAACTCGCCACCGAGAGTCTTCTGCTGGCCGCGGGCGGCGGGATCCTGGGCCTGTTTCTTGGATGGGCTCTGCTCGCCGTCCTGCCCTCCATTGCTCCTGCGAACTTCCCGCGGCTCGATGACATCGCCCTTGACGGACGCGCCCTGCTCTTCGCCGCCCTCATTTCTTTGGGCGCGGGAGTCATCGCCTCGGTCCTCCCCGCCCTGCGTAGTTCGACCACGAAACTGGCACCCGCGCTCCGTGACGGTGCGGGAGCGTCCGCCGGCGCCGCGACTCAGCGATGGCGCGCCGCCTTCGTCATGAGCGAGGCCGCCCTCGCGGTCATCCTGCTCATCGGTGCGGGTCTTCTCGTCCGGAGCCTCAACGCATTGCTGAACGTCGATCCCGGATACTCGAGTGACGGAGTGCTGATCGCGCGCATCGACTCGGGAGGACGTCCGGTCAGCGCGGAAAAATCGCGTCAACTGGCGGACGGAATTCTGGCTCGCCTTCGAAGCCTCCCGGGCGTCGCCTTCGCGGGCGCTGGAAATATGACGCCTCTCGATTCCACGACCGCGATTTCCAGCTTCGATCTTCCCGCTGATGGCGCGCCCGGCGGCGTCATCAAAGCCCGCGCGACCGCTTACGTGATGACTCCGGGATATGCGGAAGCGCTGTCGATCAGGCTGAAGGAAGGGCGGATGCTGGGCGAGCTGGATGAGACGTCCAGTCTGCAGACGATCCTGGTGAACGAGGAGTTCGTCCGGACTTACCTCACCGATGGGAAGCCCGTGCTGGGCCGTCGGTTCACGGGCCTGGTTGAAGATGTCACGCCGCCGGTGACCACAGAAATAGTGGGGGTCGTCCGCAACACCCTCAAGAACGGGCCGAGCGACAAGCCCCTCACTGAAATCTTCATGCTCCCGCGTTTCGACAACGCGCTGTCCGCGTCCTTTTCGCTGGTCGTGAAAGCCAGGGGCGATGCCTCATCCCTCGCTCAGGACACGCGCTCCATCATCCGCGGGTTGGACCCGACCGTCACCGTCGACACCGTTACGCTTGCCAGGCGGGCCGAGTCGGCAGTGGCACAACCGCGATTCGCGGCGTTCACCGTAACCGCCTTTGCGCTCCTGGCACTCACGCTTTCTGCGGCCGGTCTCTTCGGAGCCATGTCCTACGCCGTTTCTCAGCGACGTCGGGAGATGGGCGTGCGCACAGCACTCGGCGCGTCGCGGAGCGACATCGTGAGTTTGATTCTCCGTCAGGGCCTCTTTGTCACGGGAGCGGGACTCGTCATCGGTCTGATAGGGGCGATATTCGTCACGCGTTCGATGGACAAGCTGCTGTTCGGCGTGGCTCCTCTCGATCCTTTGACCTTCATCGCGGCCCCGACTCTTCTGCTGGCGGCGGCCATCGCGGCGTGCATTGTCCCTGCGTGGAGGGGAGCGGCCGTTCCGCCCACCGAGGCCCTTCGCTGCGAGTAGACGAGGAACGCGCCAAACCCTATGTGGTTCAAGCTCGCTTTCGTCGTTGCCTTTCTCTTTGCGACAACCATCGCGGCACGAACGGCCCGCCTCGCATCTCGGCGGCACGGGGGCTCCCTCAACCAGCTCTCGCATGAAGTGCCGGGCCTCCTTGGCCTGCGCGCCGCGCTGGGACTCGTCTTCTATGCAACGCTCTTCACATGGTTCTTCCTACCCGACGCCCTCCTTTGGACGTACTGGCCAGCGACAGCTCCTCGTGCTTGTGCTGTCGGCGAACTGGGCGCTCGGACTTTCTGGGCTTCTCCTAGTCGGGAGTATCGCGGTGGTCAGAATTCCAATCGAGGAGAAGCAACCGGGCGATCTGCCAGATTCGAGGCCGCCGTCTATGCACTGCATGCCTTCCAGAAGAAGACCCAGCAGACAGCGAAGGTGGACATCGAACTGGCCAGAGTCCGCTAAAGGATGATTGGAGACAAACCATGAGTAAGAAAAACACCGAGGCACGCTTCTCCGACACCCGTCGCGTCAAGGGCAGCGGCAACGTGTTCCTCGACCTCGGTTTCGATTCGGCCGAGGCCAAGGTCATGGCACTGCGCGCCGAAGTAATGATCCGTATGGAGCAGCACCTGAAAGCGCAGGGATGGACCCAGGCGGAAGCAGCCAAACGCCTCGGCATTACGCAGCCACGGGTGTCGCGACTGATCAAGGGTCGGTGGCAGGATTTCAGCCTGGACATGCTCCTTACCCTGGCTGCGCGAGCCGGCCTGGAGGCGAAGTTGCGGCTGGCCGCTTGAGAACCGGGCGAGCTCCCACGGGCGTCGAGTCTCGCCTGAGCCCCGGTCCCGTTGGGCTCCGAGGGTCGAGGCACGACCAGAGGTGATGGAGGAGGCGCCAACGACCCCGCGGTCAGTGCCCTGCTCGCGAGTGGTGGCGCCCCTGTGCCGCTGTTGGATCCCCTGGCCGAAGCAGATACCTCCAACGCGGCAAGGCGGGTCTAGCTAGAGCAGCGCCGGATACAATGGCGCATGCCCCCCGTCACCTTCGCCCTCTCGCCTGCAGACGCCGCGATCGTTCGCGCGGCCTCGCGTCGGCACGGAGTCCGGCGCGTAAGGGTGTTTGGCTCCGTGGCACGTGGCGACGCACGGCCGGAGAGTGACCTTGACCTCCTGATCGCGCTCGAACCAGGGCGAGGATTTCGAGACCTCATGGATTTCTGCGGCGAGGTCGAGGCTTCCCTTGACCGAAGAGTCGACGTGGTCATGGAAGACGGCCTGAGTTCACATATCAAGGAGCGCGTCCTCGCGGAAGCTGTGACACTGTGAAGGGCGATCGGCTCTTCTTGAGCCACATCCGCGAAGCCGCAGAGCGCATCGTTCTTTTCAGCCAAGATGGCGAAACTCACTTCCGTGCTGATCTGCGCACCCAGGATGCAATCATCCGCAACCTACAAGTCATGGGCGAAGCGGTAAAGAAGTCTCTCCTGACACGCGCTCCGCCCACTCGGAGATCCCGTGGAAGGACATCGCGGGAATGCGAGATCGTGTCGTACACGATTACTTTGGAATTTCACTCGATATCGTGTGGGACGTGGTGATGCATCACGTGCCGCCTATTCTTGAAAAGCTGCGCTCACTCCGGAACTGAAGTCCCTCATTCCTCCGTCTGCGCTGAGCGTCGGTCCAGCCACTTGTGCACGCTGAGAAAGAACACCGGCAACACCAGCAGCGTGAAGAGCGTGGAGGTGACGAGCCCACCGATCATGACGATCGCAAGAGGCCGCTCGATTTCCGTTCCATGTAGCTGCAGAA
>JBDTQB010000143.1:0-10974 GCA_039932395.1 Vicinamibacteria bacterium
CGGAGTAGAACTTCACTGCGGAGAGCCGCCCGCGCCGAACGTGTCGAGCTTTACGTGGTCAACGCCGATGGGGATGGACAGCGTGGAATGCTTGAGATGTACCTTCGCGCGTTCAACCCGGAGGCAAAGTCAAAGGGCGCGGTTTCGGGTCCTCGGATTCCCCTGCCAACCGGTGCTTCTGGGACGCCGCGTTGGCGCGGGGATGGCCGGCAACTCCTCTACGTCGCGTCGGACGGAAGAATGATGGTGCTCCCGGTCACGCTGGGCGCCACAGAACAGACGGGCCGGCGAGCGGACCGCGCGAACGCCGTGACCGTTTGATCTGCTTTAGTCACATAGCAAAGTGCTTCTCATCGTGCCGAGGTCTGCAGCGGTGGAAACCCGAGTTGCCGCGCCACGGCCTGAACTCGCGGATCGAGCCTTAACTTCGGGCCGAGGATGCCGTAGACCACCAAGGCTGAGGAAACGCCCTTTCTTCGGTCATCCCGCACGATCGCCTCGAGCGTTTCGATGGTCGCCTTGTCTCCTCGCTGCCAGCGTGCGAGAGCCAACGCCTGAAGAGGCTCGCCGGTTCGGATGATGTTCTCCGTAGCTTTCTCCCGAGTGGCAGGGATTGCCCACTCGTCGGCGAGCCGGATCATCCGGGCGCGCTCGTCCTTGGTCACGATGGTGAAGGCGATTCCATTCAGACCCGTGCGAAGCGATACCGCCGCGTCGTCCATCTTGCTCAGTGCGAGGTCGTGTGCGAACCGCATCACCCACGCGTACCAAGCCTCGGGCGATTGGGCCAGACCCTGGGCATAGAGGGGCGAGGCCTCCGCGAAGCGGTCCGCGCCGTCGTAGGTGGCGGCGAGCGACAGTGTGATGACGTGCGATAGCGGGTCGAGCCGATGTGCGAGTTCCATTTCGCGAGTGGCCTCGTCCCAGCGACCCACCGGGCCAAGCTCATAGGCGTAGAACTGGTGGGCGCTCGCATACGACGGGCTCAGGGCCACCGCGCGCTCGAACGACTCCATTCCGGACCGTCCGCTGTTGCTGAGCGCCATGCCCAGCGAAACCTGTGCCTCGCCAAGGCCGGGCGCCAGTGCAGTCGCTTTCCGCGCCGCTTCCTCGGCACGTCTCAGTGCCTCGGCCGGATCGAGGCTGGGCACGTTGTACTCCGTCGGGATCGACAATGAGTACGCGTCGGCGAGTCCAGACCAGGCTTGCGCGTAGTTCGGGTCGAGGTCGATGGCCTTCTTGAAGGCCGCGGTGGCCTGAATCATGCCGTCCGTGGTGCGCCTGTTCCAGTGGTATCTGCCGAGCAGGTACGCATCGTAAGCCTCGGTATTTTTCGTGCCGCCGGTTGGAGCAGCGGTGGTGGACGCGGTGTTCAGTGTGAGCTCCAGAGCCTGGGCGACGTTCCGGGCCACCTCGTCCTGCACGGCAAAGATGTCTGCAGCCGGACGATCGAAAACATTCGACCAGAGGATTCCCTCGGTGTCGGCGCGCACGAGACGCGCCGCGATGCGCAGCTGTCCGCCGGCTCGCTGGATGCTGCCGGTCAGGATGTTCGCGACGCCTAGTTGCTTGCCGATCTCGCGCAGGCCGGCCGCCTGATCATGAGGAGAGGAGGCCTGCGAGCGCACGGTGATGGAGAGACCGGGGAGCTTGGACAAAGCCGTGCTGATGGTCTCCGCGACGCCCGCGCCCAGATAGGCACCCCCTTGATCCGCGCTCAGGTCGGCGAAGGGGAGGACGGCGATGGAGGTGTCCTGTTTGCGATCGCTCGACGACGGCCGGCCGGCAGCGGACTCCGTGGTTCGATCGTGAAGCGCCCACCATCCAACGGACGCCGCGATGACGATGGCAGCTCCGGCCACCAGGAGTCGTCGGCTTGAACGCGGAGCCGTAGCGGATGCTGTCAGCAAAGCGGTCGGTTCCACAGACTCGTCGCGGGCCCGTGTTGCCGTTTCGCCCGATTCCGACGCGCGGCGCAGCGCCTTCAGCTCGAACAGGACTTCCTGCGCGCTTTGAATACGGTCAACCGGACTCTTTTTCAGGCAGCGATCGATGAGTCGGATCACGCCTTCCGATACGTCCGAGCGAAAATCGCGAATCGCCTTCGGCTGATCCCGCAGAATCGACGCCATCAGCCCCTGCGATGACTCGCCCCGGAAGGGCCTCGCTCCGGTCAGCATCTGATACATCACGATGCCCAACGAGAAAATGTCGCTTCGGCCGTCGAGCGGCCTCGCCTCCACCTGCTCGGGCGACATGTAGGGAGCTGTGCCCACGACCATCCCCGCTTGGGTCAACAGCTCGCGAGTTGCTTCGACTCCTGCGTTTGCTTCTTGGGATCTGCTCTGCGCGAGACCGAAATCGAGAACCTTCACGTGGCCGGAGTTCGTCAGCATCACGTTGAGGGGCTTCAGGTCGCGATGCGTGATGTTCTTCTGATGGGCGGCGCTGAGTGCTTCGGCGATGCCCATCGACACATCGAAGAACTGCGCGCGGGAGACGCCGGTCGAAGGGATCAACCGCTCGAGGGTGCGGCCCTCGATCAACTCCATGGTCATGAACCGCACGCCGTCCGATTCCTCCGTGGAATGGAGGGTGACGATGTTCGGGTGGTTGAGTGCGGCGACCGCACGGGCCTCACGCGTGAATCGCGCGAGGCTGTCGGGATCCGCGGAGAGTGCGGCGGGCAGGATCTTCAGAGCTACGTCACGTCCAAGCCGCGGATCGTGCGCGCGATACACCTCGCCCATGCCTCCGGCTCCGAGGGAAGAGACGATCTCATAGGGACCGAGCCGTGAGCCCGGCGTCAGCGACATGGATGGCGCAGTCTAGGAGACTCCCTCACCTATTTGTCGCTGCGCAGCGTGCAGACGGCGGCCTTCCATTTGTTGCCAAGGTCGGCCATGCTGGGATACATGCGGACCTTGGCCTTTGGGTCGGTTTCCTCGAGCACGCCCACCTTGAATCCAAGCGGCGGCGTGCCCAGCCAGTCGATGCGTCCACCGGCCATGCGGTACTGGCCGGTGGCGCCGGTGCGGGTGTGGTACGAGCTTCCGGTGATGCTGAACACGCCGACAAGTAACGGTTTGGGGTTGTAGGTGTAGCAGTAATAATCGCCGGTCGGCAGGGACTCGGCCGCCCCCGCGGAGACTGTCGTTGCGAACACCAAGGCCAAGAGCACGAGCACGCGTCGATCGATCATGGGAGCAAGCCTTTCTGAGAGGCGCCATTCTCGTCGATGCCCCGCTATTCTGTCGCTCCACACCACCGCTACCGGAGACACAAAACATGAAGCAGATCTTCGCAATAGGCATGCTCGCGCTGGCGGTGGACTCCGTGGCCATGCAGCGAAGCGTTGCAGCCCCCACGCAACCGAAGGGCGACACCGCCGCCCGCATCGAGCGCATCGTGAAAGGCCTGAGACCCAAGATTGAGATCGAAGGCGCGCCCGTGCGGTGGTCGCTCGAGCAGCGGATGGCCGCCTACAAGGCCCCCGCCGTGAGCATGGCCATCATCGACGGCGGACGGATCATCTGGGCTCAGGCCTTTGGGGTGCAACGTATCGGTGGCATGGAGAGAGTGAGCGCCACGACGCTCTTCCAGGCGGGATCCGTCAGCAAGGCCATCACTGCGTCGGCGATGCTCCGGCTCGTCGACAAGGGCACGCTGTCTCTCGACGCGAATGTGAACAGCTATCTCACGTCGTGGAAGCTGCCGGAGAACGAGTTCACGAGGCAGGAGCCCGTGACCTTGCGCCGGCTGGCCAATCACACGGGCGGGACGACGGTGAGCGGCTTCGCCGGCTACGAGGTCGGCGCGCCGCGACCGACCCTGCCGGAGTTGCTCGAGGGCAAGGCGCCTTCGAACAGTGCGCCCGTAAGAGTGGATACCTTGCCGGGGAAGGCTTTCAGGTACTCGGGCGGCGGCACCACCGTCATGCAGCAAGTGCTCATAGACGTCACGAGCGTCCCATTCGAGACGTTGCTGCAGCGGGAGGTTCTCGGCCCGCTCGGCATGAAACGCAGCGCCTTCGATCAGCCGCTTCCTGCTGCCCTCCTCTCCGACGCGGCGCAGGGTCATGAGAAAGACGTCCCAGTCAAAGGAGGCTCCCGCGTCTATCCGGAGCTTGGGGCGGCCGGACTCTGGAGCACGCCGACCGACCTCGCGACGTGGGCGATTGCGATGAGAGATGCGATGACCGGTCGGTCCACGACGTTTCTGTCGCAGAAAACCGCGGCGCAGATCATCGGCTCTGCCGTGCCGGGGCGCTCCGCGGACGAACGGATCGGTCTCGGCGTCTTTCTCAACGGTTCCGGAGACAACCTCGGCTTCAGCCATGACGGTCAGACCGAAGGGTTTGTCACCGAAGTCCGCATGTCTTTGAAATCCGGCCAGGGTGTCGCGATCATGATCAACATGGGCGAAGGGGGCGTGGGGCTTCTCCGCGAGATCCTTCTCGCCATCGGCGCCGAGTTCGGCTGGCCGGAGAGCGACACGAAGAAGATCAAGTTAGTCGCGGTGGACCCGAGCCTTCTCGATCCATTCACGGGCACCTACGCCGTCTACAACTTCGCCGGACGGTTTCTGCCGCGCATCGTGCGCGAGGGCACGCACTTCTTTGTCGAAGGCTGGGGCGTTCGCCGCGAGCTCTATCCCCAGTCGCCTTCCACCTTCATCCGCGACGACGGGACGCCATACGCCTTCGCGCGCGACGCGGAGGGCCGCGTGATCATGATCATCGGAGCGGGGACGCGCGGCGTCTCTGGAATCAGGCAGCCCTGACCAGCGGCTGTTGGAGACGGTCGGCGGAGGCCTTCCAACGCCTAAGCGAGACGGCCGACCGCCGGCGGTCTATGCGGTCTTCAAAGGCCCGACGAATTTGTAGGTACTGAAGACGATCCCGGACGGAAAAGCTTTCGAGCTGACGAGTTCGAATGAGCGTGCCGGGGTTCCCTCCGCGAAGAGCCGCTTCCCCGTGCCCAACAGAACGGGAGAGATGATCAGCAGGACTTCATCCGCAAGCCCATGTTCGATCAGCGTCGATGTCAGCGTGGAGCTACCCGCGAGGATCAGATTCGGACCATCCTGTGACTTGATACGACGAACACCCTCGACGACGTCTGGTCCAACGCCCTCGAATGGCCCCCATTCAAGACTTTGCGGACGGTGGGTCACGACGAATTTAGTGGCCGCATTGAGGCGGTCCGCCATCGGACTGCTCGGCGCCTTTGGCCAGAAGCTCGACCACGTGTCATAGGTACGGCGTCCAAGCAGCAGATCGTAGCGCTCGCCATACGCAGCGGTCACCGCGTCGCGGCCCTCAGGACTTCGATACGGCGCGGTCCAGTCGCTGTAAGGGAAGGCGTCGCCATCGGCGGAGTGCTGGATCACGCCGTCGAGCGAGATGTGTTCGGCGATTGTGAGTGTTCTCATTTGAGTCTCCGTGTTTGGATTCGGGGTCAGTCCTAAGCGCGCGCGGCCGACGCGCTTTGTTCCGTAAGCAATGCGTCAAGTTGGGGCATGGCGGCACGCATGCCTTCCTCCATACCCGCTGCGCTCTGTTCCATCGCTTCAACGCTTGGAAACCGAGTGACGCCGGTCTCATGCGCGAGCCAGTCGGCGTGGTCTCGAACGTGAACGTCATGCCGGCGGGCCCGTTCGGATCATCCGCGTTGTCTTCGCCGTCGTGCGCCTCGAAAAAGCTGATCGGATTCACCGCGATGAACTTCCATGAGCCGGTGAACGTCTCCCCGTTCGGTCCGGTCATGAAGTACTCGGCGCGACCGCCAGCCTTAAAATCATGGCTCGTGAACGTGGCGGGAAAACTGGGCGGTCCCCAGAACCGTTCGAGTTGCCGCGGATCCGCGTAGGCGTCCCAAAGCCTTTGCTGCGAGACGGGGAAGTCGGCGACGACGGTCAGGGAGAGATGTGCAGGGTCTTTGGTGACCGAGGTCATCGGCATGGCTATTTCTCCTTCGTTAGAAGAACGTCGTCGAGCTGCGCCACGCGCTGGCGCCAGATCGCTTCGAGATGGTCGAGAGCTTCGCTGGCGCGCTTGAGCCGTGCGCGATTGGTCGCGACCTGTTGCTCGCGGCCGCAGGCGCGCTTCTGAATGAGACCCGCGCGCTCAAGCACCGCGACGTGCTTTTGCACGGCGGCGAAGCTCATCTTGTAGCGCGCGGAAAGTGCCGACACCGACGGCGTTTCCGTGAGCGAGCGCGCCAGGATGTCGCGGCGCGTGCCGTCGGCCAGAGCACGGAAGAGCTGGTTGAGCGACTCCTCGCTCTCTTTTCTAAATACAACCATGTGGTTGTACGTTAGACTCGTCACATGAATTTGGCAAGACGTATTTCTAGCCAACGTCGCAATGAACCTGCTGGAGGATCGACCATGATGTCGTCGGACAAGGGAAAAAGACCAAGGGTCAGCGCTGGCCGGCCCGCCAAAACGTCACTCACACCGTCAACCCGCGCGGCGCCCAAGGCACGCAAACCCAGCGAGCAAACGGCGGCGGAAGGCAACGTCCTCACGACGCTGCCGGTTGCCATGACGGGCAGAGCAAGCCCCGCGAAAGCCGCGGAAGGCGACAAGCCGGTCTTCGCTTACATCAGCAGCTTGCCGCAGCCGCAACGCTCGATCGTCGAGCGCGTCGATGCCCTGGCGGCGAAGACGCTGCCGAACCTGCGGCGTTCCGTGAAGTGGGGGATGGCGTGGTACGGCGTCGGTGACGGCTGGTGTTTCTGTTGCGGCGGCTTCGCCGGCCACGTCAAGCTCACGTTCGGGCGAGGCACCTCACTCACGCCCGTCCCGCCCCTTACGCCGATCGGGATGGGCAAGACCTCACGCGGCGTGGACCTCGCGTCCGTTGACGACCTCAACGAACGTCAGATCGCGTCGTGGATGAAGCAAGCCACCGCCATTCCCGGGTTCGGGGGGAAGACGAGGTGACTATCGCGAAGGCGTCTTATTGGGAGGCGCCGCTGCTCGCGTTCCGAAAAAGGCAGGCTGAGTAGTACAGGAACCAGGCGGCGAGGAACGGCAGGCACACGATCTCCATTGTCAGGCCTGTGAAGACCGTTCGTGCGTAACCCAACATGACGACGGTCGCGACCACTGCGACGGTGTGAAGGAACCATCGCGATCCCGGGGTGAACACCGACGCGAACATCGCGAGCGAAAAGAGGCCGATGGTGATCTGCCATGCACCGATCCGCCACGGCGCCGTCGTTGGAGCCGAGCCCTCCGTGAATGCGGTCGCGAACAGCTTCGCGACGTAGCCGAGGACCTGCGCGCCTTCCCTGGCGGTCGAAGCGGCATCCCGCGCGAAGACGACAAGAGCCACCAGGGCAAAAGAGGCGATCGAGGTCAGGCCGACGCCGACACGCAGAATGGCGAAGGCCGGGATGGACCTCGGCACCGCGTCGACTACTTGGCCGTACGGACGACCACCGCACTGACGTCGGCGATCGTGACCGTGGCTTCAAACAGGTCCATCCCCGTCAGCGCCGTGAGATGCACGACGTTCGCGCCGACGAACGTGACCTTGCCGCCGATCTTCTCGCCGGACTTCAGATGAAGCTCGACCGTCTTGCCAACCTGCGATTGCAGGACCGTGGCTTGCGTGCTGTCCTTAGTGGGCTCGATCGTCGCGGCGCTCACGGTCATGGCGAGGGCGGCGATGAGAAGGGCAAATCGTAGTGTTTTCATGGGCCGCAATCTGCCGGATTCCGTCTTCCAAGGCAAATAGCCCCCGGCCAGGGGGCAACGCCGCGGCAACCGATTCCGTCAAGGTGAACTATCGGGGCACCCTCACCGACGGACCGAATTCGACAGCTCGTACAAGCGCGGCGGGCTCGCCCAGTTCGGGGTCACGGGAGTGATCAAGTGCTGGACGGAGGGTCTGCAGAGGATGAAGACGGCCCATCATCGGCGCTGCCGGCCGCGGATCGCCCGTCCAATCTCATGTGACAAACGTTGCGCTGAAGCTGCCAGCAGGTGGGAGCCGTCGTAGGTGTCGTACTCCAGGGGGATATCGAGCCAGACGCCACCAGCGTCCTTGAAGCGCCGCACGAACGCCGCCTCGTCAAAGGCGCCCTTCCGGTTCTCGAGACTGACCATATCCAGCGTCGCAGGCGGGCGGAAGCCGAGAACAAGAATGTCCTGACGTGACCAATCCCTGACCGAGCCCATCACCCTCGACACCAGTTCGTCACTCACCGGGTTGTCATCGAAATTCTGAGCGTAGAGAGAAAGGGCCTTCTTCGGGTCCGATGATTCCGCGTGCACTTCCATCCAGCCGTCGAGGTGCAATGTTGTCCCGAAGTGGGCTTCGTCCATCACCGCCGTGTTGAGCGCCTTCATCGTCGATTGGAACCGCAGCCTCCAATCGAGCGCTGCCCGGGCCAGGCGCGGACTGCGACGCGGTAGCGCGCTCAGACCCTTGAATCCATTGTCGAGCAGCGACCGGGGCGTGAGGGTCCAGGGCGAGATGCCGAGGACGATCACGCCGGATGGTCGAACGTGATCGCGGATCGCCGCCACATATTCACCCGAGTAGCCGACGCTCGTGAAGGCGTAGTTCAGGCACGATAATCCCGCCGTCGCTTCCACGGCGGCCGGCGATATTCCGATGCCCACGCGCGAGTCTCCAGCGAAAACGATGTCGGACTGGGGGGCTGTGAATTTCCGCTCCCAGAACTCCCCTTCCGGCATCGACGCCAGAGGATTCGGCGTCCGCGCCCATCCGATGACCAGAATGGTCGTGGCGGCGGCGACCAGAGTGACCGCGGTTCGCCCGGGCCAGGTGCTTCTCATTTCAGAACTGGAAGTAGATGAAGACATTTCCCTCGCCACGCCAGAAAACGGTCGCCACCAAGACCGCCACGATGAGAACTGGTTCCAGCGGTGTCCACCGATCCATCAACGATGCCACGCGCTCTCCCAGGCGGCCCGCGAGAAGGACCTCACGGAGAACGCCGAGTGTCACGAAGGCGATCACCGGCTGCGTCAGTCCGGCCAAAGGCGCCCATGACATGTGAGCCGGGTTGAACATCTCGGAGACGACTGCGAGCGCCTGCGGCATGTCGACTGCGCGGAAGAACACCCACGCGACGAGTACCTGGCCCAAGGTCAGCAGCATCGCGACAGATCTTCCGACGCTCGTGCCCGCGAGGCGCTCCGGCCACCGGGAGATCCTCTCGAGAGAACGGTAGAGCGCGTGCAGCCCGCCCCACACCAAGAACCTCCAGGCCGCGCCATGCCAGAGGCCGGACAGCAGCATGGTGATCCACATGTTCATGTGCCACGCGCGGGCCGAGTCCCCGCGCCCACCGAGGGGAATATAAACATAGTCGCGAAACCACGTCGACAGGCTGATATGCCATCGCGTCCAGAAATCGCGCAGGCTGGTCGCGATATAGGGGTGATTGAAGTTTCTAGGGAATTCGTAGCCGAGCCAGCGCGCCAGACCGCAGGCGATGTCGCTGTAGCCGCTGAAGTCACAGTAGATCTGAACCGCGAACAGGATCACCACGATCCACCAGTACGGAAGCGACTTCACCGGATGCGCACCTCCGAACGCGGCATTTACCACGGGGGCGATGTTGTCGGCGATGACCATCTTCTTGAAGAAGCCATAGGCGATCCAGCTCGTCCCCTCCCACCGTTGGGGCTCGGTTGGCGTGACGGCGTGCCTCAGCTGCGGAAGCATTTCGGCGCCACGGATGATCGGTCCCGCCACGAGGTGCGGGAACATCGTGAGATAGGCAAAAAAGTGCAGGACGGAATGCGTCGGCTTTACGTCGTCGCGATACACGTCGATCACGTAGCTCATGCTGTGAAACGTGTAGAAGGAGATGCCTATCGGCAGCGCCAGCGCGATCACGGGCACAGACATTCCGGTGGCGGGCGTGAGCACTGCGTTCGTGATCTGAGCGAGAAACCCCGTGTACTTGAAGGCTGCGAGCGTTCCCACGTTGGCCATGATCGAAGTGATGAGGAGCCGCTTCTTCTGCCGCGGCAGGGTCTCCATAAGGCGGCCGACGCCGTAATCGAGGAAGCCATTGGCTGCGAGGAGGAGGGTGTAGCGCCAGTCCCACCAGCCGTAGAAGATGAAGGACGCGAAGGTAAGGAAGCCCCATCGCGTCTGGTCGTTCCGGCGCATCAGCGGCCAGATCGTGAAGAAGATCGTTGCGAAGACCAAGAACGGCAGCGAATTGAACGTCATTGGGTCGGGCGGACGAACCCTTCGCTGTCAGTAGCTTTCTGGTGGCGACGCAGCATCCGGAAAGATTCTCCCATTTCCCGAACCGGCCTGAGCGGCCGTCGGAGCGACCGTAGAGGATCATCCCCGTGCTGATCATGGCTGGCCTGGTCGCGATGCCCCTGGCTGCGCAGGATACGATCTCGATCCGCGCCGGAGTCGTAGCGCTCTCGCGGAGGGCTCGTTCACCCTCGGCCTCGCATCCAAGTTCGCCCGTGAACGTGGTGGCTATGTCGTTTTGCTACTTCTCATCGGCTCGTCCGGTTTGAATTTCGTCGCGGGCACCATCGGCCGGGAACGCCAAACACGACCTAGCGCTCGCCGCGCCGCGCCTCGCTGCCGTGCGGTCCTGACCACGCCACGATCCGCTGCTCTCCGGAAGGCCACGACGTGAGCGTGACCGCATAGCGAACATCGACGATCGAGACGGGTTCGAGGCGCAGCCAAAACAGCGGCGCTTCGGGCGTCGCGCGACCCCCGGCTTCCGCGAGGCACGCGAAGACAGCGTTCCGCGTCTCATCGCTGAAGTACTCCTGCACGATCGAGTGGAAGACGACGCTCGCCACTCCGGGCCGTGCCGCAGCCAGCTGTCTCGGCAACCAGGCGTCCGCCGATTCCTGGTCGAGGCTGGCGGGGACTCGAAGCGCCACGTCGAGCGCGCCGCGCAGCCTCGCGAAGCGCTCCGTCTGATCGGCCCAGATCGACGCTTCGAG
>JBDTQB010000144.1:0-10952 GCA_039932395.1 Vicinamibacteria bacterium
TGCGACTATGAAATAGCACTGTAAGAATGTCAAGCCATGCGATTGGCTACACTTCTCTCGTACTCAAGGAGACTCAATGGCCGACTACCTCTTCAAGACCGAGCCCACCGACTACTCATTCGCCGATCTCGTGTCGAAGGGATCAGGGGTATGGGATGGCGTGCGCAACCCGGTGGCGCTCAAGCACATGCGAGAGATCGCGAAGGGCGACCGCGTCTTCATCTATCACACGGGCTCCGAGAAGGCGGTGGTGGGGACCGCCCGAGCGGCATCCGCCGCCTATCCGGATCCGCAGGCGTCTCGGACCTCGCTCTTCGTGATCGATCTGGTCGCGGGTCCCGCGCTCAAGGAGCCGGTGACCCTCGGCGCGCTCAAGGCAGATCCGGAATTCGAGTCCTCACCCCTGGTTCGTCAGGGACGCCTGTCCGTGGTTCCTCTCACGACCGCCCAGGCCAAGCGTATCGAAACGCTCAGCTCAGGCAACTAACTACTTCGCGGGTGAGAGGTAGTCGGGCGGGATGAACTCCGGCGCGAGTGGGTAGGCGAAGCTCTGATAGCCCTTGAAGTCGGGTTTCCCGGCATCGACCCAGGCCATGTACCACAGGTTCGCGAGCACTTCGGCCGCGGTCGCGAGGCGTTCGATGTGAAGCTCGTGATACTTAAAGCGAAGCTCGGAAGCATCGCGTCGTTCGGCCTGGAATCGCTTGCCATCGGGACCGATTCCGCTCGGTTTGATGATCGCGAATGTCTTGTCGATGCGATTCGCCTCGGCAAGTCGCGAGTGGGAATCCAGGGCGAGGGCTACCGCGATCGCAATGGGATCCCGTTCGAGCTCAACACGCGAGGCCGCGGGGATCTGCTTCATGACTCGCACCATCGCGTGGCCCGCCATGGCCGCGTCGAAGACTTCCTGGTCGAGGATCAGGCGATAGCTTAGGACGACGCTGCTCTCGAAGTAGCTGTGAATGCCGCCCTCTCCGTTCCCCCAGCCGTCGTATTCGGCGGTGGCGTGATACGGATTTCCAAGGTCGCCCACGAAGTGGCTCATCAGGCCCGCGGTCAAGAGCGCGCGATCCACGGCCGCCGCGTCGATCTTCTCGCCCTCATTCATCGCCTTGAAGCTCTCCACGGTTCGGCGATACATCTGATTGACCCGCCAGGGTGCCGTGCCTGCGGAACTCTCGTTCGGGTTGGCCTCTCCTTTGACAGGGCACACATAGCCCGCCTTCTTGTCGGCGCACATCTGCCGCATCCGGGCCACGCCGTCCGGCAATATCCTGGGAATGGTGTCGAAGGTGACCTCGGGAGACACGTACTCGATGTCGAGAAAGTGGGTGGGAGCGTTCACCTTCTCGATCGCCTCGCCCTGGTTGCGCCAGGCGATGTCGGGCGCGTTGGAGATGTGGCCGAGCATGAA
Source organism: Vicinamibacteria bacterium (assembly GCA_039932395.1). GTDB lineage: Bacteria > Acidobacteriota > Vicinamibacteria > Fen-336 > JAGNNV01 > JAGNNV01. The sequence continues at coordinate 1,418 of JBDTQB010000144.1, forward strand.
CTCCTTGCGCCCGAACTGAAGGGCAAGGGGCGTGCCTTTCGCGATCTTCGCGGCCAGGAGCCGCACGGCGACGCGGGTCACGACATCGTGGCCGCGCTCACCCCAGGCCGAAGCCTTGGGCGGGCCGACGAACCCGAGAGCGAGCGTCACGGCAAGGATCTTGTGTGCGGTCTTGTTCATCATGGTCTCCAATGACCGCATTATCCCGTGTGGGACCCCGCGGCGCCAGAGAGCGGCGATCAGCTCTTCAGCGTCTTGATGGTGATCGCGATCAGTCCGGCGATCGCGGCGAGGATAGCGACCCACAGGATCACGCGGGGCGACGCTCCGTCGAGCCGCGTGTTCAAGGAGGGTTTCGCGCCTGCGTTGTCCGCCAAAAGACCGGCACTCAAAGGCACCGCGGAGTAAGCGAGCAACTCGCTTCTCAGGCCCGAGATGTCGTACCTCGGCAGGTCGACGCTCGCGTTGCCGAGAAGCAAGCGCAGGACGCCTGGAGCTGCTTTGAAGACGATGCGCGGCACACGAATCCGTGCCACCGCCGACTGCAGATCCAGCGGCGCATTGTCCCCATCGTCGACTTCGAGGGACAGAGCCCCGAGAGGCAGATTCGTGTCGATCGTCAAGGCTTCCGTCTCCGGAGGCCTGCGAGCGAGGCGGAATGAGAACGCGTTGGTGCGTCTCGATTCGGTGGTCGCGGAGACGAGACGCGCGCCGCGTTCAAAAAACGGATCTGAAATTCCCAGCTCGACCGCGCTGATCTTGGGAGGATGCGCCGCGCTCCATCCTGCGAGGGGGCTGAGGTCGAACTTCGTCACGCCCCGCGTCGACGTTGGATTTTTTTCCACTTTGAGCGTGATGCGCTCCTCCGCGAAGTCGGAGTCAACGAGAAACGGAATCTGCCGATTCTCGCCATCGACCACGCGCAGGTCGGCCAGATTGGGACGGAGCGACGCGAGATCCTCGGCCCCAAGCGTCAGAGCGTAGACGTCCTCCTCTTTGATGGGAGCCAGTTTGCGTTCACGCTGCCATCGTTGCGAATCGACCACCGTGCCGACTCGCGCGGGAAAACGAAGCGGTGGTTCGCGACGAAAAGAAGGATTCGTTTCTTCGGGACCAAGGCTTGCGGCCGACTTGCCGATGGCTTGAACCAGACGGGATCGCATGCCTTCGAGGTCATAAAGGGGCGCGCGCGTTGTTTCGTTGCCGTAGTAGAGAGTGATCGATCGATTTGAAACTGGGAACAGGAGGCGCACACGCGACCCGCGCAGTCGCACGACCAACGCGCGTAGCGGCGCACTCCCACCGTTCTCGATTTCGAGCACAAGCGTGCCCCCAGAGCCACTGCGCGCGCGGAAGGCGAGTGACTCGCCGCCCACGATCCGGTCCTCGGTCTTGAGGCGGAAGATCGAGCCTTCGCCGAGCAGAGTTTCGCCGTGGCTCGTCGAGCTTTCGTCGACTTCGATCAGGCGGGCGTGGCGCAGAAACGCCGGGTCGCCTGCCATAACCTCCACTTGATCGAAGGGAAGCAGGCTTGAGCCATCGAGCTTGTAGCGGCTTACTCTCGCTCCAGGACCGTCCGCGGCCTCCGGCGTGGCTTTGAGATTCATCGACCAGGAGTCGCTCACGAGTCGTCGGCGCAAGGTGACGGACGCGCCGGTCAGATCAAGCATCGAGGAATCGGACGCGCTCCGCGCCGTGACGCGGATGAAACGCGCGATGACCGGAGTCTCGAACGAAATGCTGGTGCGCCTGACCCGCGCTCCATTCCATACCTGATCGAAGAGAGCGGCGTCCGGCTGTGTCGTCTTGAAGAAGCGTCCGTCGGAAGACGACTCGAGGCGCACGTGCCACGCGAACGCCACGTCTGGGATATCGAGGTTGAGTTCGGTGAAGGAACGCGCTTCACCCAGATCGATCGTCCACTGGCTTCTTACCGCCGAAGTCGTAGCGTCGCTTTCCTTTTCGCGACGAATATCCTGCACACGCGCCTGCCAGGTCGCGAGACCTTCGCGCTCGCCCGAGCCGTCCAGGATGTAGGGGATTTCCGCTCCGCTTGCATCCGTCAGCCGCAAGCTGCGCCCGTGAGGCCCGGCTTTCGTGGAGAGTTCCGGAGGAAGAGTGAGGGAGGCGAGAGATGCGTCTCCGGAGACGGTGACCTTGCGCTTGAACGCCCACCCCGCGCGGTCAGCGTCGGCGGAGCTGTCGCTCGCGAGAAGAAGTGCGGCGAGGACGAGGATCACGACGCTGACTGTCCGATCACTGATTCTTCTTGAAGACGAACCGTTGATAGAAGAGCGAGACGAGGATCAACGCGATCGCTAAACCGAGGAACGAGAACACCCGGAAGATGCCGCCCAGCTCAGAAAGGTCGTAGAGGAAGACCTTCAGGACGGTCAGAAGAAGGAAGGCGAGCGAGAGATAGCGCAAGGGCTTCAGCTCCTTCATCACGCCCGTGACCAGCAGGATGATCGCGTACAGACCCCAGCCGGCGGAGAGCGCCAGTTTGACCGCGTAACCACCCTGATAGCTGATATACGCCTCGGGCGAGAAGTAGTCGAGGATCTCCAGATTCACCAGCCAGAATCCGAGGAGCAGGCCGGTCAGGGCGATCGCGTCGGCGAGCCGGTGAATGAGGGCGTCGGCCGATGCGCGTCGCAGAAACCTCTGGCCCAGCAGGCAGCACACCGTGGCGATGCCGTAGGTGTAGAGAATCCAGTTGAATAGCGGGGTGGCTCTCATCGCGTACTCGAGAACCGCGGGGTTGAACAGGAGCCGGACTCCGACCACCGCATAGAGCACCCCTGCGAAGAAGGGCAGGCCGCGATGCGGCAGGCGTCCAAAGAGCCAGCACAGGGCCGTTGCTTCAAGCGCCCAACCGAGCGTGATCCATTGCCGGTTCAACTGAAGCGGGATCGCGAGAGCGATGAACCAGAAAGCGATCGACGTGAAGAGCGCCAGGTAGCGAAGACGAAGCTTCGCGCTGAGCGCGTCGCCCGACCGTTCCGCGAAGCGACCCGACACCACTCGCAGCGCGACGACTGAGATCGCCGCCATCGTCAGCGGAAGAATTGCGATGGCCTCTTCACCGAATGCCGCCTTGTACACGGTGTAGATGGGAAGGAAAAACGCAGGACCCGCAAGCGCTGAAGTGAGCCAGGGCAAAAGGGCGTCGCGCCACTTTGAGAAGGGCACGATCATCGGCAAAGCCAGGAAAGCCAGATAGAAGGCACCCGCGAAGGCCAGGGCCATTCCATACTGGTCCGGCTTCATGAACGCCATCTCCCACACCAGGAGATGGAGGGCGACGCCTCCAAGTAATGCCGGGAGGCCGATGGTCCAGTCGGATCGAAGCACCGATCCCACGATGATCACGCATTGAGCGGCCAGGGCGATGAACAGCGGCCAGCCTTCAGCGCCCGTGCTCGATTCCGCCAGCGAAACGAACAATCCAAAAATTCCGATCCATGCCGAAGCACGCACCGCCAGCTCCGCTTCCGCATCGGCCGTGCCGCCCGTGTCCCGTGCCGCGAAGATCGAAAGAAGCAGAGACAAGAGCACCGGGACCGACAGGTACCCAAGCAATGTTGATGACTCAACTGCGCTCAGAAACCAGATCTGGATCAACGTAGCGACCGCCAATGCGCCAATGGGGAGCACGCCCTTGATGCGCAGGCGGTGTCCCGCGCGCTCGAGAAGCATCAAGGCCAGCACCGCCGCGATGCAGAGAAAGGGTGCGGCGGGAGACCCCTGATCGTGCCCGATCATGATCAGTCCAAACAGGCCCAGGCCGACCCCTGCGGTGATCGCGGCGCCTTCGATGCCTCGGATCCCTCCGTCGTCCAGGTCACCAAAGGCGAGTGCGGTGCGCCGGGCGAGTCCAAAGATCGCGGTGATCAGGATGGCGACGAGGGTGGCGCCAAGGACAGACGCTCCGCTGTCTGGCTTCAGTCCTTGTCCCGCCCACATCGCGAGCGTGAAGTACGTCGCCATGGCGCCCACGAAGAACAGACTGACGCGGCCCCGGCGGATTGCGAAGGCCAGCAGCGCCGCGTCGAGCAAAGCGATCATGCCGAAGAGCAGCGGCCATTGCGGAATGTATTGAGGGGCGCCCGCCATCGCTCCCGCGAAGAGGAACGGAATCATTCCTCCCGCAGCTCCCACGCGGCTCACCCGATCACTGCTCGCCTCATCCGCACCCAGGGAAAGGAGCAGGTACAAGATACCGAAGACCGAGAAGGACACCACGCCCACCACCATGTTGGCGGGAGACATGAACTTTCCGAACCACCCAAGCTGAATCAGAAACGTTCCCAGCAGGCCCAGTTCGAACAGCCCATTCCAACGTTTTCTCCGACCTACGGCGATCAAGCCGAGATTCAGCAGCAGGATGTAGGAGAAGAGGCCGATCGGCCGGTCCTCTCCGGTGGAGAGGGCGAGTGGTGTGACGAAGCCGCCGAGCAGACCAAGCACGGCGGTGGGGAAGGCGTCGTAGCGGATGGCCAGAACGCACGCCGTGATCGTCACGAAGACCATTCCGACGAACGCCGTGGGCATGGAGATCAGGTCGTAGCGCGCATGGCCCGCGAAGAAAGCGATGTAGAGAATCGCGATGCCCGCGCCCGACAGGGGATTCGCGGTGCGTTCGTAGCCCTTGCGCAGGCCCATTTCCGCGGCCAGCAGGGCGCCGATGCCGGCGAACAGCATGAAGGCGAAGCGCAGCTCAGGCGTGATCAATCCCTGTTCGATCGTCCAGCGTGCGAAGAAGATCGCTGAGGCGATCAGCGCGATTCCGCCAACCCAGGCGGCACCCTTCACGCCGAGCAGACTTTCCCAGTCGATGGGCACAGGCGGCGGTTCGGGTGTTGGCGCGGAAGAGGGCGGTCGCGGGGCGGCGGGACGAACCGCGGGCGAAACGGCGACGGTTTCGGGGATCGGCTCGACCGGCGTCGCAGCGACTTCAGAGTCGGGCGTCGCCGATTGCGCTTCTGTCGTGGCGCGGGACGCCGCGAGATCTCGGGACCTCTGAATGGCTGCGGACGCAATCTCGTCGACCGCCGTGACCCGCGTGGTGGTCTCAACCGGCGATTCCGGGACAGTCGCTCCCACATTCGCCTTTAGGTCGGCGGAAGCCTTCGCCCGAATCGCTTCGATCGCATTCTGGAGCACGCGAAGGCGCTTACTCAGTTCGTCGTTGCGGGATTCCAGATCCTTGACCCGCCCGGGGAGTCCGCTCGTCTTGGACAAGGCGACAACGGCGATGACGAAAGCGATGAACCCGAGGAACATAAGTCGGAGGAGCCTACACGCTCCGCGCCCCCTAAATGTGCTCCCAGATCCGGGCACGATTTCTGTTCAGGCGATGTAAAAAAACCGCGCACCTGGAAGCGATCGACGCGGTCTGGCGTCAAATGAGGCATGACCAAGCAGCACCTCTTGTTGAGCACACTCCTTCTTTGCCTGTCGCTTTCTGGCGGAGCCCAAACCGCGCCGCCTGCCCTGATCCTTCCTGACACCCCGGTCGGCAAGGCCGTCTCATTGTTCGTGAAGGCGCTGAACTCGGGGTCGTTGCAGGAACTGCAGAAGTTCCACACCGACCGGGGCGGCGACGCTGGAATGGCGGACGGCGATCTCAATTTCTACCAGCAGAGTGGCGGTCTCGACTTCCTGAAAGTCGCGAAGTCGACCGACTTTGAGATCGACATCGAATCCAAAACCCGCAAGGGAGGCCGCCCGGTCGTTCTCCACTTCGCGGTCGAGCGGACGCCGCCTTACACGGTGGCCGACATCGGGGTTCGCCCCCTTGGTGGCGGCCCGGGACCCGGAGCAGGCGGACCTGAAGCCGCGCCGCGCGCCGCGGGGGACATCATCGGGGGTGCTCCGGCTGTGATCGATGAGGCGGTGGCCGCGGGCTTCTCGGGCGTGATTCTTGTCGCCAAGGATGGGCAGATCGCGATCGAACGAGCGGCGGGATTTGCCAACCGCGGCTTCGATGTGAAGAACCAAATAGACACGAAGTTCAATCTTGGATCGATCAACAAGACTTTCACGAGGCTTGCGATCGCTCAACTCGTGGAGGCGGGAAAGCTTTCGTTCGACGACAAGCTCGGCCGCTTCCTTCCAGAGTTTCCCAATGCCGACGCGGCGGCGAAGGTCACCGTGAGCCATCTCCTCGAAATGAAGTCGGGCATCGGCGATTTCTTTGGACGCGAGTTCGATGCGACTCCGAAAGATCGGATTCGCAAGCTCGCCGACTACCTGCCGTTCTTCAGCGCCAAACCGCTCGCGTTCGAGCCGGGCACCGCCGAGGCCTACTCGAACGGCGGTTACGTGACCCTGGGTCTCATCATTGAGAAGGTCAGCGGCCAGTCGTACTACGACTATGTGAGGGAGCACATTTACAAACCCGCCGGCATGACCAACACCGACGCCTTCGAAGTCGATGCCATCGTTCCGAATCTCGCGGTGGGATATACCAAGCGCGGAAAGACTGAGTTGTCCTCCAACGTCTATACGCTGCCTGCGCGGGGCAGTTCGGCGGGTGGCGGCTACTCGACGGCTCATGACCTTCTCAAGTACGCGGAAGCGGTGGTGGCGAACCGTCTTGCCTCACCCGCGTACACCGCCTGGTACCTGGGCGGACCTCAGCCGGTCAAAGGGGGAGCCCCTCGTCCCGATGGACCCATGCGAGGTGGTCTCGGTGTCGCGGGCGGAAGTCCCGGCGTCAACGGTGTGCTGGAGCTCAACGCCGCTCAGCGCCTGGTCATCGTGGTGCTTGCCAACGACGACCCGCCCGCGGCGGAGGCGATCGCTCGGAAGATTCGCCTTGGCCGTTGAGGGCTACTGCTGGGGCTGGCCGAAGAACGGAAAGTCCGTGGTCAGCCGATAAGGAATGAACTTCGGCACGGCGAGCGGATCGGACTTGATGATCGCCATCTGCTCGTCGGTCAGGAAAATCGCCGACAGGGCGGCGCCGCCGTAAATCGCGTACGCGCGCTCGGGCGACTTCGCATCTTCGAGAAGTTTGTTGATCAGAGCGAAGGAACGCGCGGCGGCCAGCCCGCCCGTGATTCCGGGTTGGGCGCTCAACTCGCGGGTCAGGTCGGCGTTGGTCCAGATCGGAAGGGGTGCCCCGTTGATGAGCAGGGTGTAGCTCTCCTGCCGGAGGTCGTCCTTGAGCGTCGGCATCACCACGCTCTGTCCTTCTAAGAACGGACGTACTTTTTCGATGAAGTGGCCGACTCCGCCCTTGGCGAGGGTGAGGCCGTCCGCGGCGTAAACCCTTCCGGTGTCGCCGAAGAGGGCCGGCCATCCCTTGTCCGCGATCTCGGCGCGCACCCGCTCCGTATTCGGTCCGGCGTATTTGAGGAATCCCTTCTCATCAAGCTTGCCCAGGAGAACTGAGCCTGCGGACGGCTTGGCGCAAGCACCCGTGAAACCAGCCAGTGCCAAAAGCAACAGTCCTCGACCGGCGATGCGCGAATGAGTCACAAATAAAGGTCCCATCTGCGGAGGCTATCGCGAGGGCGAACCCTCGACAAGACCTCCGATATAACCTCTCGCCCTTCATGCCCGTCGCTGTGTCCGTCGTCGACCTTCGCAAGACCTACCAAGGGCGGGCGAAGCTACCGCCGGTGGAGGCGGTGCGCGGAATTTCGTTCGAGGTGGGCGAGGGCGAGTTCTTCGGTCTGCTTGGACCAAACGGCGCCGGAAAGAGCACGACCATCGGCTGCATCACGTCGCTTGTGCGCCCGACCTCCGGACGGATTGAGGTGGACGGTGTCGATGTCGTGACGCGGGCGGCCGACGCGAAGCGCCGAATCGCCGTCGTCCCCCAGACGCGCAATCTTGATCGCGATCTGACCGTGCGCGAGATCCTGACTTATCACGCGCGCTATTTCGGCCTGCCCGCTGCCGAACGCGAGTCCCGCGCCGATCGCCTTCTCGAGGAACTCCAGGTCAAGGAGAAGTCGGGTTCGAAGCCATTGACCCTGTCGGGCGGTCAGCAACAGCGCGTGATGATCGCGCGAGCGCTGATGCACGACCCGAAGGTCCTTCTTCTCGACGAGCCGACGACGGGACTTGATCCGCAGGCACGGCGGCAACTCTGGGCCACGCTGCGTGGACTGCACCAGCGCGGCGTGACCATCATTCTCACCACCCACTACATGGAAGAGGCCGATCAGCTTTGCGATCGCCTTGCGGTGGTGGACCACGGAAAGATTCTGGCCATGGGAACTCCCGATGAGCTCAAGAAGAGCCTGCCGTCGGGCCATATTCTCGACCTCTGGCTCGGTAGCCATGCCGCTCTGGCTGAGCCCCTTCGCGCCATCCCAGGAGTTCTGAAGATTGAGGCGGTCGAATCGAAGGAGAGTGATGACGCGAGCGGCATCACCGAGCGTCTCCGCCTTTTTATCGATGGTCGCGACGGACTTCTGGAGCAAGCGCTGCGGGTGTCCCGTGACGCAGGTGCCCAGCTCCATCACGTCAGCCTGGCCCAGCCAAGTCTAGAAGATGTCTATATCCATCTCACCGGAAAGGACCTCCGCGAGTAGCCCATGACGGCCTTCCTTGCCTGGCTGCGTCGCGACCTTCATGTCGCCGCGCGCAACGCTCCGATGTTCCTCGGCGGCCTGACCCAGCCGATCCTGGTCATCCTGGTGTTTGGCAACCTCATGCCGCGCCTCGGGCTCGTGGCCGCGGATTTCGCCGTGGTCATGGTGCCAGGTCTCATGGCCATCAGCGTGCTGATGAGCGGCGTCCAGGGTTTGCTGATGCCCCTTTCCGCCGACCTCTCCGGCACGCGTGAAGTCGATGAGCGGATCCTTTCGCCCCTTCCGCCGCTCGCTGTCGCTCTTGAGCGCATCCTGGCTGGCGCCCTTCAAGCGAGCTTGATTGGCCTGCTGGCGTTGCCCATCATGCAGTTTCTGATGCACGAGGTGCGCGGCTTCGATCTGCGTCCGAACTGGATCGTCCTCCTGCCGATTCTTCTCTGTTGCGGATTCTTAGCCGCCGCTTTTGGGCTGACGTTGGGCACCCTCATCCAGCCGCGCTACGCGGGCATTCTGTTCTCGATCCTGCTCGGACCGATGATGCTCTTCGGCTGCGCGTACTACCCATGGCGCGCGATGGACTCGATGGGTTTTGTTCAATGGCTGTTCTGCCTGAACCCCCTGGTCTTCATTAGCGAGGCGATGCGTCTGTGCGTCACGCCGGAACGGCCGCATATGGAGGCTTGGCTGATCTTCACCGGCCTTCTTGTGTATGGCAGCTTCTTCACCTGGACGGGGACGCGGCTCTTCGAGAAGCGGACGATTTCTTAGCAGCGCGTTCTGGGTTTCTGGAGATAGAACGTGAGCACATCGTTGCCCCGTTCCGCGCCTCTGTCGACGGACGCTCCGGCCGAAGCACCCGAACGTTCCCTTCACCTCCGGGGGCCTCGATGCGTTCTCCATGAACGGCGCGGGGGCCCCCGCCCCGCGATCGCAGAGGTACCGCTCGGCGCCCCTCCGTTCAGGGAACGGTGCTCCGGCCTGCG
>JBDTQB010000145.1:0-10935 GCA_039932395.1 Vicinamibacteria bacterium
GCGAGCTCTCTGCGGCGGTCGTCGGCCATGGGCTTTTTCGACATGTCTGCGGGTCTTCTTTCTGAAACGATGGAAGTCTGAAACGGCGGTTCAAGAGGCCTAAAGAGCCTTCAAAACACTATTTTAACTGAGCGTGCGACCGATGAATGTACCACAAGGCGCCGAGTTTGGAGCGCTTGTGTCTTTAGAACCTCTCCGTGGCGAATGAGACACTGGCTCGTTCGTTAAGTGTGTGGCGCGACACACGTTGATTTGGCGCGAAGGCACAGTCTTAATCGTTGAAAGCAATGACCTTAATAAAATAAAGAGAAAGCTCTTTCTGGAGGAACAGCAATTGCAGAGCCAAAGACAACAGTGCGGCAGCGTACCCTCCAAAGAAAAGTAGAAACTCAGGGCGTGGGCCTCCACTCCGGCCGCCTTGTTTCTCTCTCCCTCCTTCCTGCTCCCGCCAACAGCGGCATTGTCTTTGTTCGAACAGATCTCGAACACAAGGAAATCCCGGCTCGATCCGAGTGGGTCACCCAGCAGGAACTGGCGATGGCGCTCAGCCGTGACGGCGCCCACGTTCTGACGGTTGAACATCTCCTGGCGGCGCTCTATGCCACCGGCGTTGACAACGTACGTATTGAGATCAACGGGTGCGAGGTGCCAGTCTTCGATGGCTCTTCCCGCATGTTTCTCCATCTCATCGATGAGGCCGGGATCAAGAATCTCGCGGCGCAGCAAAGCACGCTGGTCGTTCGGCGCGAAGTTCGTGTCGGTTCGCCCTCCGGCGAGCGCTTCATTCTGATCGAGCCCAGCGACGCTTTCGAGGTCGACTACACGATCGACTTCAAGCACGATCTGGTTGGCCGTCAGCGCGTCGCTCTCGACATCACGGAGGAGACGTTCCGCAATGAGCTCTCGTCGGCGCGAACGTTCTGCTTTATGAAGGATGTTGAAGCCATGCGCGCCCGCGGTCTGGCTCTGGGCGGTTCTCTCGACAATGCCGTCGTGATTGGAAACAACGGTTTCCTTTCGAGCCCGCGCATGAAGGATGAGTTCGTGCGACACAAGGCGCTCGATGCGGTGGGCGACCTGGCGCTCCTCGGCTTCCGACTTCGCGGTCGGGTGGTTGCGCGCTGCGCTGGCCACGCCCTTCATGCCGAACTCGTGAAAGCTCTCCTTCGCGATCACGCGGCCTGGTCGATAGAGACCGAGACGACTCATCTCTCCGGGTTCGACTACGCGATCGCAACCGCATAAATCAGCCCGGCCGTCTCACGCAGCGCTTGCCTTGACCTTGACGAGGCAGAGCGCATAAAAAAACGCCCGCCGAGTTGGCGGGCGTTGGTGCGTCAGGCCTCTTCAGGCCGGGGAACTACTGACCAGGCGGCGGAGTCGCGGTGGCGGCACCCGTGTCGGAAATGATCCCGACCCGTTCAACGCCCGCGCCACGAGCGATGTCCATCGCCTCGACGACCTTGCCGTAAAGCGACTTCGCATCGCCACGCACGAACAAGGTCTTGTCGGTGCGGGTCTGGAAGATGTCCTTCAACTTCTGGTCCAACTCCTGAAGACTCGCGACCGGGAGCTTGTTGATCGAGATGGAACCGGTGTCGCTGATCTCCATGACCAAGGTGTCGCTCTTTGGTGGCGGAGTCGTGGCGTTGCTGTCCTGTGGAAGAGCAATATCGACGCCCTTCTGCGCGGTCGGAGTGACGATCATGAAGATGATCAGCAACACCAGCATGACGTCGATCAGCGGCGTGATGTTGATGTCCGAGACCGAATTCGGGCCGGCCGCGTAATGGGCTTCTTCGTGCTTCTTCTTTTTGGCTGCGGCCATGGCTTAGCCCTCCACCTTCGGTTCAGAGATCAAAGCGATCTCTTCGATGCCCGCTTCACGGCACGCGTCCATGACCTTCATCACCTCGCCGTACTCGATGCCGATGTCGGCCTTCAGGAAGGCCACCTTGTCGCCGTCACTGCGCTCTTCAAGCGTCTTGATGAGACGCTCCTTGAGTTCGGGGATGCCCGCCAACGGTGCGCCGTTGAAGAACACTTCAAACTTCTTGGTGAAGCCGATCGTGATGTTCTTCGGGTCGTCCTTGCGCTCTTTGGTGTTGGTCGCCTGGGGCAACTCGACATCGATGCCCTTGTTGATCAAGGGCGTGATCACCATGAAAATGATCAAGAGCACGATCATGATGTCGGCCATCGGGGTCACGTTGATGTCCGCGATCGCGCTGCCTTTTTTATCGCCGACTGACATTGACATGGTGTTATGTCCTCCGTGTTTTGGCTGTGAGCCTGAAGAGCCCCCCGGCGCGCCCTGATCAGGGAGCGCCAAGGGGACGCCTGGGCGAGTTACGCGCTCTTCTTGACGAAGTCGAGCAGCTCGGAACCTGAGTTGTCCATTTCGACGGTGAACCCGTCAACCTGGCCGGCGAAGTAGTTGTACGCCCACACGGCGACGATGGCGACGATGAGGCCGAGCGCCGTCGTGATGAGAGCTTCCGAGATACCGCCGGCGATCGCGCCGATGCCGCCCGAACCCGTGAGGGCCATGCCGGCGAAGGCGTTGATGATGCCGAAGGTCGTTCCGAAGAGGCCGACGAAGGGCGCGGTGGCGCCGGTCGTGGCCAGGAAGGAGAGGCCCTTCTTGAGGTCGGCGAGGTTCACCGCGGTGGCGCGCTGCATCGCACGCTTGGCCGCTTCGAGAGCTGCATCCTTGTCAGTTTCGCCCGTAGCGCTCTGGAACTGCCATTCCTGCAGACCGGCGAGCGAAACCTTGGCGAGGTGCGAAGACTTCATGCCCGCGGAACTGGAGAGATCGACCGCTTCCTTCAACTTGCCGGCCTTGAGCAACCGAGCCACATCCGCCGCGTACTTGCGGGACTGCGTCTTCGCGCTGCTGTAGAGCTTCCAACGGTCAAAGATGATCGAGATTGACCAAATGGACATAATGAGCAGCGTAAAGACGACGCCCTTCGCTACCACGCCCATGCTGGCCCACAGATGCGCCATGTCGAATTGCATTAGAGAAACTCCTAAAAGTCGATTTTATTGAAAGGTCGAGTACAAAGAGACGAGGGGGAGAGCGGGCCGTCCTGAAACTTGGACGGAGTGCCTGCTAGTTAAGACGGAAGTTGACCGTGACCGTCATGATGACAGGCACCGGGACGCCATTGAGGAGCGTCGGAGTGTACTGCCACTGCTTGACCGCGTCGATGGCGGCTGCCTCGAGCAGGGGGATCGAACGGAGAGGCTTGACGTCAGTGACGCGGCCCTGCGGACTGATTGTGCATTCCAAGATGACAATGCCCTGAACACGCGCCTGCTTGGCGATATCCGGATAGACCGGGTTCACGTTCTTAACCTTTGAAGGCTCTTTGATGTTGCCGCCGACGCGAACCGCCTGGACCGGAGCGGGAGGAGGTTCGGCGGGAAGACCGCCGACAATGCCACCGACGGTACCGCCAGCAACGCCGCCTTCAACACCGCCAGCCGCGCCGCCTTGGGCGCCGAGATCGATGCCGGAGACCGGCTTGATTTCCTGGGGAACCTCAACGGGAGCCACGAACTTCGTTTCCTGAGGAACCGGCTTAGGGGCTTCCTTCTGAGGTGCTTTCGGCGCTGGAGGAGGCGGCGGTGGTGGTGGTGGTGGCGGAGCGGAAGGCTCAACGAAGAAGGCCTTGACCGCGGAAGCGGGCTCAGGCAGTTCTTGCGCCGACAGCAGCGGGACAATGATCACCGCGAGCAGGCCGATCACATGGAGGGCCAGGGAAAGTGTGAAGAAAAGGCTCCGTTTGGTCTTGGGACCACCCGGGCCGGATTCAACTAGATCTGCGAAAAGTTTTCGTTCCATCTGTCACCTCGCTCTTGAATTTTCTCGGCTCAAGAGGCGTTTCGAAGGTGGATGAGGCCAATGAAGAACCAAAGTTTTGCTAAACGGTTCTCGTCGGATAAGTCCAGCGATTCTAGACATCGCGACGAAATGCTGTCAACGAATTGACGCGCATTGTTTAACGGTATTTCGGCACTCCTTGTGGGCTGCATCCCTTGAGAACCTAAGATATAACGCCTGAGCCTGCAAACAAGAGACGCGCGAAACACAGGAATCGTTGACGGAACTTTGATCGCTGCCCTACAATCCATCGAAATCCGTTCGCCTTTCTCTTATATCGATCCATCCTCCAACGGACCGAAGTCTTCATTCGAAGGGTCGCCGTTAATGGAGAAAAAGCCCAAAACCACTCACCGACCCTGAGAAATCAGGACGTGCGAGGACCAGCCCTTTGAAAGAAATAAAAATGAGGCACGCGATTCGGACTCTGGCCGTTCTTCTGCTTGCGATTCCCGTGCTGAACTGCGCGCGAGTCCAGGAGCAGACGTATCTGCGCGAGGGTCACAAGCTCTATAAGGATGAGAGCTTCCGTAAGGCGATCGACGAGTACGAGAAGGTTCTCGCGTTGAATCCTGCGAACATCGAAGCGACTTTCTACATGGGGAGCTCTTACCACCAGCTCTATCGTCCCGGCAAGGACGACACCAAAGTCAATCTCGAGAGCGCGATCAAGAACTACCAGGCTGTTCTTGCCGCGACTCCTGCCGCGGATGACACGAAGTACCCCGTCCTGAAGCGTAACGCGCAGGCCGCGCTCGTCGCCATCTATGCAGATCCCCCCTATTCGGACTTCGATACTTCAATGAAGTACGCCACCGAACTCACGGGAAGCGATCCCACGAATCTGCAGAATCTCTTCTCCATGGCGAACCTCTACGAGAAATTCAGCAAAGTGACCGAGGCAGAAGCCGCCTATAAAAAGGCGACGGAAGTTGCTCCCACGGATGTCAAGGCGTGCGGGGCGCTCGCGCAGTTCTACAACAAGACGCTCTGGGACGACAAGGGCGTGCCCCTTCCCGCCGGAAGTACCACTGCGGGCCTCGGTCGTTTTGACGATGCGGTCGGTCAGCTCAAGAAGTGCGCGGATCTTGATCCCAAGGATCCGAAGGGCTACTACACCGTGGCTACGTTCTACTGGGATCAGGCCTATCGCGGCAAGAACATGACCGATCCGCGCCGGAAGGCGCTGGCGGACGCCGGCATCGAATATGTGAACAAGGCGCTTGAGATCAAGACCGACTTCGTTGAGGCGCTCATCTACAAGGGCCTCCTTCTTCGCGAACAAGCGAAGGTCGCGACAAACCCGGCTGTTCGTAGCAGCCTGGTTGAGCAGGCGCTCGTACTCCAAAAGCAGGCGCTCGAGCTCAAGAAGCAGCAGGAGCAGGAACTCGCCGAGAAGGCGAAGGCCGCAGCGGTCGCTTCGAACTAAGTCGCCAGTTCGAGAGAAAAGACGCGCCTAACGGCGCGTCTTTTTTTTGCCCGCTTTGAGGGACGGCTTGGACGCCGCTTTCTTCACCGGCATCTTCCGCGACGCAAGCTTCTTTGTTGCGATTGGGGCCGGGCGCCGCGCGGGCGCTTTGGAGGGCGCCACCGCGGCCTTTTCGCTCAGTCGGCGCACGTAGGCCGCGAGCATCTCGTTCTCGTAGGTCACGGAATTGAGAAAGAGCGATTCGGCGAGATACGCGCGACGATCTGCTTCGGTCATCTGATCGATCAAAGACAAGATCTCCGAACGCATCGTCTCGAACGACGTATTCAGTCCGCTCCCGAGCGTGATCTCGCCATAGAGCGCCTCGATGATCGCCAAAAGATCGCCATCGAGCGCCACCTCGAAGCCGGTGGAAAGCCGTACCTGACGGGGGCTCGACATTACTTTTTGCCTGCCTCGGGCGCGAAGGCTTTCACGGCCTCGTCTTCCTCCTGGAAGATCGGCACGATCTTGTGAACGCCGGCCATCGACAGCATGGTCTCAACCCGAGCCTGGGGGGCGAGGATGTGCAGGCCCCCGCCCTGATCCTTCGCCAGGCGATAGATGTCCATGATGCAGCCGATCGTCGCGCTGTCGATGTACGAGACGGCCGACAGGTCGAGCACCAGCGAACGCGCGCCCGCGTCGACTTCCTGCTTCGTCTTCTCCACGAGGGCTGGAAGCAGCGGGTAGATCACGCGCGCGGTCTGGATGCGAATGACGGTGGCGACACCGTTCTTTTCAATCGAAAGATCCACAGTCTTCTCCTTCAAATAGGGGCCGAAGCGCTTCTCAGCGCGATCCCCGGGCGCGCAGGGCTCGGGCGAGCTCTTCGCGTCCACGGTTGATCCGGCTCTTGATCGTTCCGACCGGGAGCGAGAGTCTCACGGCCATCTCTTCGTACGCAAGACCTTTCAAGTCCCGCAACACCACGGCTTCGCGAAGCTTCTCGGGAAGGGTGGCCAGGCCCACGCGCAGGAACTCCTTGGCTTCGTTCGCTTCGATCGATCGCAGCGGATCCGTCGAGGAAGGTGCTGCAGCCATGTCGAAGGCGAACCCATCGTCGACCATCGTGCGCTGTTCACGCCGAGTGGAGCGGTAGTTGTCGATGCAGTGATTGCGCGCGACGGAGGCGAGCCATTTTCCGAAATCAGCCGCAGGATCGAATTTGCCGAGATTCTTGAAGATCCGCAGAAAAATCTCCTGCGACAGATCCTCCGCGCGATCATGGCGGCCGGTGAACTTATACGCGATATTGAACACGCGGCGCTTGTGCATCAGCACCAGCGCCTCCCAGGAGGTTGCGTCGCCTTCAAGGCACTTCGCGACCATGAGAACGTCTTCCGGGCGCGGTTCAGATCGGGGCGGCAACAAGGGGCGATTCAGTCCTCTGCGATCGTCCCTTCGCGGGACACTTGGTTAGTGAAGCTCAGGACGTCCCGCTTCGGTCCACGCGGTATACCAGAAGCTGCCGATGTCGGCGGCGGCATCCGAGAGAATCTCTCCAAGCAGACGGCCTGTGCGCAGCTCGAATGCCTCAAGATAGGGTGCCCCGTACGACGACTTCCCGCGCTTCGCAAGGCTGTCCAGGTACAGGATGTTGTCGACCCAGACATGGTTCCGGACCATGGTGCCGAAGATGTAATCGCGAGGGTTGTCGAGCAGACGCGCCGCTTCCGGATTGATCTTGAGCCGACCCTCCATTTCTTCCGGCAGTTGAGCGGTGAAACGCTTGGAAAGCCCCGCCTGATCCGTCTTTTGCCCATCGAAATTTTCGGACAGCGCGAGCGGATTGTTGAGATCCGCGGCAAGGATCGCCACCGCGTCGGCCTCGGTCAGAATCTTCTCCTTGTCTCCGCTCTTGAAAGCCGCGACCAGACGGGTGTGGGCTTCCAGCAGCAGGAACGGCAGGCTTCCCACCAGACGCGGATCGGTTTTGGCTTTCACGCCTTCCTCTGTGCGTGGAATATCCGCGAATGGAAAGGCGCCGAGCAGATCGATCGCGAACCGCCGACCGTCGGGCCTGACCGGAGGATCCTCATCCGGAACCAGACTGGGCAGCTCGAAACGATGGTCTTCGAAATACTTCTTCTCGCCCTTGGGGAGCGTGTCGATCGCCTTGCGGAGGATAAGCCGATAGACGGCATCGCTCCATGCGAATGAAGAACCGGGGAGAAGTGCGAGCAACAACGCGATGCTCAGTCTCGAAAGTGTCGTCTGTTTCATCCATTCCTCCGAAAGACGCCGTTATGAGTCCCTATTCTGCGCGTGCCACGGTGATTGACCGAACTTCCCGGACTCCACTTGTCAGAAGGGTGGAAGCGCACTCTCGAAGCGTGGCGCCCGTGGTCATCACATCGTCGACCAGAACCACGATCGCGCCGCTCAGAGCGGTGCTCTGCTTGGCCTTGAACGCGTTCCTCACATTGCGGCGGCGTTCGCCCACCGACAGGTTCGTTTGAGAAGGCGTGTCCCGAACCCGCGTGAGCACGTCGGCTCGGGCGATGCGAACACCGCGAGCCAAAGCCGTGGCAAGCAGATCCGCCTGATTGAATCCTCTTGTCCCAAGACGCCCCGGATGCAGCGGAACAGGAATCGCCAGGTCGGCCTTCTCGAAAAGGGCGCGGCAACGATCGTCGTCCATCATTCGAACCGCGAGGCGCTCGGCGGTGCGATGGCGCCCGTGATACTTGAGGGCGACGACACAATCGCGAAGGGGCCCGCCGTAAAGACCCAACGATGCGCCCCGTGAAAGGGGCGATCGGCCACGCCGGCAGCGACCGCATTCTTCCCCACTCGCTCCGGGCAGAGGAGCGCCGCATCGGCACACCGACTCGCCCATGGGCGGCAGGCGTTGCCAGCAGGCCGGGCAAAGCGGCGGATCGTGAGCAGTGATCAACCCCTTGCAGCAGACACAGGGCGTGGGAAAGACGGCGCTCGCGAGCGCATCCCACGTCCTCGTCCAAAACAGGGTCAATCGAAGCCGCTCGCTTGCCTAGATGATGCCCGCTTCGATCTTCTCCTGGCAGCTCAAGCAATGCTTGGCCCAGGGAACCGCTTCGAGACGCTTGCGATCGACGTCATCGTTGCACACGACGCACGCGCCGAAACGCTTCTCGTCGATGCGGATGATCGCGTCGTCGATCATCTGAATCTCGTCGCGTTCCTTGTTCGAAAGGCTGAAGAGAAACTCCTTGGTGTAGGAATTGGCGGCCTTGTCGACCGGATCATGGGACACTTCCGAATCGACCTGCTTGCCCTGGCTGCGCATCTTGTCGTAGCCCTTCGTGATGTCGGTCTTTTGATCCACCAGGCGCTTCCGATAGATCTTGATCGTCTTTGTATCCATGTGCGATCTTCTCTCCTAAGGGGTCTTCTTTCCAGCGAACGGTTGAGTCGGCGTAACAGGGGAAAGCGCGGTCAGGCGATTCCAAATCGCTTGCACTTCTCCCAAAGCGATTTCCGCGAGATGCCCAGGGTCTTGGCGGCATCCGTCTTGGTGCCCTTCGAATTTTCGAGCACCCACAGAATGTAGGTCCGTTCCAGCTCTCTCAGCGTCGGCTGCTGGCTCCGCTCGAATGAGCGGATCAGCGTGCTCGCGGCGAGGAGCTCTTTAGGCAACGCGGACGCTTCGACGAGACCATGGCCTTCATGGATCAGGATGGCCCGCTCCACAATGGACTGAATCTCGCGAACGTTGCCCGGCCACGCGTAGGCGCGCAGAATCGCCGCGGCCGCATCGGAAAAACCGGACGCGGTCGTTCGTTTGCGTTTTCGCTCGGACGTGAGAAAGGCGGTGGCGAGAGGAAGGATGTCTTCGACGCGTTCACGCAGCGGAAGGAGCGGAATCGTGATCACGGACAGCCGGTGATAAAGATCCTCGCGGAAGGTCCCAAGCGACAGGGCTTCTTTCAGCGACCCACGGCAGGTCGCGATGTAGCGAACGTCGACCGGTCGGTCATTGCTTTCACCGAGTCTTTGGATCCGCCCCTCTTCGATCGCGCGCAGGAGCTTCGCCTGGACGGCGGGTGCGAGGTCCTCCACGTGATCAAGCACGAGGGTGCCGCCGCTTGCTCGCTCGAGCCGTCCGGCCTGGGCTTCGAAGGCGTGGGTGAACGCTCCTCGACCATGACCGAAGAATTCGGAATCGGCCAGAGACTCGGCGATGGCACCGCACGAGAGAACTTCGAACGGCCCTTCGGATCTGGGCCCAAGCTCATGAAGGGCTTCGGCGATGCGACCTTTTCCCGACCCCGTCTCGCCTTCGATCACGACCGGAGCGGTGGCCGCTGCCACCCGCGGCAGCCAGGATTCGATGTCTCGCATGGCTTTGGAGACGGCGATCATCGGCGAGGGAGAGGGGCCGGGACTCAATCCTTGACCTCTTCGCGCTTGGCTCCACCCCACAGCCGTTCGAGGTCGTAAAACTCGCGGCTCTTTGGAGTAAAGACATGGACGACGAACGGACCGTAGTCCATCAGGATCCACTCGCGCCGCGGATAGCCCTCTAGGTGACGAGGCTTCACGCCTTCGAGGCGGAGCTTCTCTTCGATCTCATCCACGATGGCGACAACCTGCCGTTGGTTGCGAGCGGTGGCGATGGTGAAGCCATCGGCGAGACCTGTACCTTCGGGCAGCTCCAGCACAACGACGTCTTCGGCCTGTTTGGCGAGCGCTGCTTTGGCGGCAACGCGGCAGTAGTCAAGGGCGTTCATTTATAGAGGCCTTTCTCTTCGATGTACCGCCTCACGGGTTCGGGCGTGAGGTAGCGGATGGAATGGCCGTTTTGAATCAGCGTTCGAATCTGAGTGGAGGAGACGGCAGGACCGTCGAAGGTCGGCGCACCGGACCGCGCGGGGTCGCCCGGCCGCTGGAGAACTGCGATCGCAGCAAGCTGCTTCACGGTTGACGCGTCCCGCCATTGGTCGATGCCGGCCGCGGCATCCGAACCAAGGATCAGAGTGAACTCTGTGGCGGGCGATTGCTCGGTCAGAACGCGCAGAGTGTCCACGGTGTAGCTCGGAGGCTCACGATTCAACTCACAAGCCTCGATGTGCAGCGCGTCGTTGTCCTGGACCGCAAGGTTCAGCATCGCCAGCCGGTCAGCATCCGACGCGATCGCGGCGTTCTTGAAGGGGGACTGACGTGCCGGCATCAGCCTCACCGCGTCGAGACCGAAAGCCTGAAGCGCCCACTCCGCGGCGCGGAGATGACCATAGTGAACCGGATCGAAGGAACCGCCCAGAAGACCGACCCGCATGAGGTCAGGCCGCCTCCCTCGTGGCCAGAAGCATGCCCGCGAGCTTTTTGGTGAGCTCCTTCAGACCCTTGCCGGTGGCGGCGGAGATCTCGATGAGATCCAGTTTCTCGCGCTTGGCGAGCCTGCGAATGGCAGGCAGAGGATCCTCGTCCTGGTTCACCAGGTCGCGCTTGCTCGCCACGATGATGCGCGGGCGGGCAGCGAGTGCGGGAGAGAACGCGTCCAGTTCGCGGCAGATCGTTTTGTAGTCTTCGATTGGATCATGCCCGGAAATACCGGAGGCATCGACCACATGCACGATGACTTTGGTGCGTTCGA
>JBDTQB010000146.1:0-10783 GCA_039932395.1 Vicinamibacteria bacterium
GCGACTTCTTCGGAGAGATGGCCGTTCTCGAGCGCATGCCGCGTTCGGCGACCGCTGAGATGGCTGAAGCCGGCGACCTGATCGTCATCTCGGGCGACACGTTCGGCGACATGATCAAGTCGAACCCGGAAATCGCCTTCCGCATGCTGCGTAAGTATTCGATCCGCCTTCGCGAGATGGTGAAGCAGATCGAAATCCTGGGCAAGCAGATGGGTGATTCCAATGTCGCCGCGCCGACGAACACCTCCATCTCCCTTCCTTCCGTTCCCATTCCGATGGCGCCCCAGTCAGAGGCGCTCGCGTACTTCGTCTCCAAGGCTTCTGGAAATGTCTTCCCGGTGCACAAGAACGAAGTCCTCCTGGGTCGCTTCGATTCCGTCACCGGTACGGCGCCCGACGTCGATCTCACGAATGAAGATCAGGCACGCAACATTTCCCGCCGCCACGCGCGCCTTGTCATCAAGAACGGTGGGTTCTTCATCGCCGAGGAAATCGGCACGATGAATGGAACGTTCGTGGCGGGCGAGAAGCTCGACAACAATGTTCTTCATCCGATCAAGGACGGGGACGAACTGATGCTCTGCCGTCTCGCCCTGACCTTCAAGGGCCCTCAAAAAGCCGCCTAGCTCGTACCCCGGCCTTCGCGGATCGCGGCGTCAAGAGGTCGAGCGGTCCAATTCAGCTCTTTGTTGGCCCGGCGTGTGTCGAGTGAAGCGTCACGGGTTCGAGGCGGGCCGCGATGAGCCGTCCGCGGGGAAGGTTGCAGCAGCGAAGCATTCAGCCCGAGAACGCGTGCGACCCTTAAGCCGAGGTCCATCCGGGTCAGGCGCTCCGATCCAGCAAGGTTGAACACGCCCGAAGCGCCCGGCCGATCGATGACCGCGTTGACGGCTTGAGCGATCGAATCCGGGTCGATCGGGGTTCGCCACTCGTCCTCGTAAAGCGTCACGGTTTCGCCTCGTTGGAGTCGGCTCGCGATGCTCTCGGTCGCCGTGAGCCTCGCGCCATATCCCCGTCCTACGACGAGCGCCGTCCGGAAAATGACGGCCCCCGGGCAGTCCGAAAGCGCTGCCAGCTCGGCCGCCAGCTTGGAGCGACCGTACTCCGAAATGGGACCGGGGCGGACGCTCTCCGTCGACCAGGCGGTCTCGCCGTCGAGAACAAGATCCGTCGAGAGAGTGATCAACCGAGCGCCAAGCCGGCCACACGCCCTCGCGACGATCCCCGTGGCCACCTCATTGTCCAGACGCGCTCGTTCTGGATCGCGCTCGCATATCTCCGGATCGGCAAGGGCCGCGCAATGGACAACGACATCGGGACAAGCGGACCGCAACAAGGCGTCCACCGCCGATGGATCCGAGAGTTCAAGACGAACAGATGCGACCCCGGCCGGGGCTTGCTGATTTCTGATTGTGCCAACGATCGAATGATTTCCGTCGAGAAGGCCGCAGAGGCGCCCCCCCACGAGGCCTCCCGCCCCTGTGATCAGAATTCGCACGGGACGACGCTAATCGTAAACTCAGGGTCGGCCGAGGCTTTCGCGGAGAAAAATGACTCAGGGTTTGTTCATCACGTTCGAGGGCATAGAGGCCAGCGGCAAGAGCACGCAGGCGGAAGCGCTTGCGCGTCACCTTGGCGACCGCTCGTTGCTGACCCGTGAACCAGGCGGGACGGCGCTTGGACGTCGAGTCCGCGAGATTCTGCTCGATGCCACCACGACTCCTATTCCCGATGTTGAGGCGCTTCTCTTTCTGGCTGATCGCGCCCAGCATCTTCATGAGCTGGTCCGCCCCGGGGTCGCCCAGGGTCGCTTCGTGATCTCCGACCGGTATCAGGACTCGTCGATGGCTTATCAGTCGATTGGCCGCGGAGTGGGCGAACTGATTCCGCAGGTGTTTGGGTACATCAACGGCCTTACGCCGGACCTCACCATCCTGATCGATCTCGACGTGGGCATCGCACTCGAACGGCTCCGCACACGCGGCGCGGCCAACCGCCTGGATGCAGAATCTCCGGCGTTTCACACGCGGGTGCGTCAGGCCTTTCTGGATCTCGCGAAGGCAGAGCCGGATCGATTTGAGGTCTTCGATGGCGCGATGGACCGGGACACGCTCGCCGCAGAAATCGCCTCGCGTGTTCAGAGTCGATTTGGAGCGATGCTGTGAGCGCACCTTTCGGCACTGTCCTTGGCCATGAATACGCCCGTGAGGGTGTCTGGCGCTCGCTGACGGAAAACCGGCTCCATCACGCGATTCTGATCCACGGGCTGCAGGGAGTGGGGAAGCGGACTCTTGCGGAAACCATCGCTCGCACCATGCTGTGCGAAGCGCCGGTTGAAGGTCCGTGCGAGTCGTGTTCGCATTGCCGACGCACGGACGCCGCGATTCATCCCGATATGGTGATCATCGGGCGGGAGCGGATTTTTGGCATCGATGAGCAGTTGACCTCCCACGAGGCCGATCGTCACAAGGAGCGGAAAGACCGCGTCGGTCGCATCATCGACGTCGAGTACATGCGCGCTCTGGGCGACTGGCTGGCCCAGCGAGCCTGGGAAGCGAAGCGTCGCGTGGCCGTCATTGTCGATGCGGAGCGCATGAACATCAGCGGCGCCAACGCATTTCTCAAGACTCTCGAAGAGCCCCCGCCCGGCGCTCTCGTGCTTTTGACCTCTTCGTCACCCACGTTTCTGCGCCCAACCATCAGGTCCCGGTGCGCGTCGATCCGATTGTCCGGAGTTCCCCAGGGACTGATCGAGAAACATCTGAGGTCAACCGGCCTCGATCCGCAGGAGGCGCGATTCCGGGCCCTGGCCTCAGCCGGAAGCCTCTCGCGTGCTCTGCAAACCCGGCCGCCTCTTGATGATCTACGCGATCAGATTCTTCGCCGCTTCGCGGGTGGAAAAGATGCGGAGATGGCAGCCTTTATCGCGGCAACCGCCGCAGGAAGCCAGGACGTCGATCGCGATGCAGCTCTCCATCTCTTCGCCACCATCCTGCGAGACATCGCGGTACTTCAGACGGGCGGTTCGACGGACCTGCTGGTGCACAGTGCGGTCAGCGAGGCGGTGATCCGCGCCGCGGAAAGCTCCATCGATGCGTTTGCGTTGTTCTCGCGAGTGGTCGAGGCGAGGGAACGCGTGGCCGGCAATGCCAACAAGGTCTTGCTGTGGGACGACCTGTTGCACGACGCGACCAGCGGTTCGATCCAGCGCTAAGACGCTGAATAAATCAGTTCCGGGTCGGGTGAGCCTCGGCCCACTTGGCCAGATCCAGTCGATGGATCTTGGCGTTGTGCCTGCGATCGACGGGGAACGAGGGATGGAATCGGACGTCGGTCAATCCGCTGATGCGCTTCGCTTCCGCGCGGAGCGTCTCATTCGATTGCCCTTCGATCAGCAGGACCGGTCGTGCCTGGCCCCTAAGGCCAACACCGACGAGCGCGACGCGCGTGAAGCGAGCGTCGCCGGAGAAGCGGCACTCGATCTGGTCGGTGAAGATCGGGCCGTCGACGGTGAAGACGGCTTCGGCCTTTCGTCCACAGAACCACAGGCGACCGTCGGCGTCTCTGTAGCCGAGATCTCCCATGCGGTGCCAGGTGGAAGTCCCTTCGCCGATCTTCGCAACGGAGGTTGCGTCTTCGCGATTGTGATACGCCCGCGTGACCACCCCGCCACGCACGCAGATCTCGCCGACTTCGCCCGTCGTTACTTCGGCCTGGTCGTCGATCGATTGGATGGGGCTGTCGGTGATGGGAAGGATCTTCAGTTCGATCGTGCTCGCCGGCGTTCCCACACACGTCCCAGCGCCCGCGAGAACCCGCGATGACACGGCTTCCACCTCGCGTCCAGAGATCGTCGCGACGGGCAGTGATTCCGTGGCGCCGTAGGGTGTGTGGACCTCCGCTCCTTCGGGAAGGATGGCGCGCATCGCACGCACGAGCTTCAACGGGACCGGCGCTCCCGCCAGCAGCACGCGCGTGAGTCCGGCGAGCTTGACGTTGTTCGCCGCGCACCACGGTGCCACTCGCGACCAGATAGCGGGGGAGCCGAAGGCCGACGTCGCTTTGTGAATCTGAATTGCTTCCACGATTGCCTCGGGCCGGCAATGCGCGGGATTCGCGGGATCGATGTCTGGAATCACGCTGGTCATGCCGAACGCCGCATCGAACAACGAGAAGAGAGGGAAAGCGGCGAGGTCCACTTCGCCCGGCTTGAAGTCGTAAAGCAACAGAAGCGCATCGCGCTGCGCGTAGAAGTTCTGGACCGAATAACGAGCGCCCTTCGCGGGACCGGTGCTGCCGGAGGTGAAGAGGATCGCGGCCAGATCGTCGGGCGCGAGGTCCACCCGCGGTGACTTTGCTCGCGGGGAGGGCGGGGGCGGAGACATTGAGAGCTTTCGGCCCAAGGCCCCCAGGAAGGTCGACCCGATGACGAACTTCCGCTCCACGGTTTGAAACGCCCTGGAAAAAATCATTCGGGCGATGTGCGCCTTGGGAATCCCGATGAGTGTCTTCGCCTGAGTCGTCTCGACACAGCGAAGGAAGCCTTTGAAACTCATCCCGGGGTCGATCATCACGGGCACCGCACCCAGTCTCATCAGTCCATAGAACAACGTGATGAGGGGAATGCCCGGCGGCACCATGACCAGGGTGAGTTCGCCGCGCCGAACGCCCTGCCTTGAGAGAGTCCGCGCGCACTCTTCAACCGCGGCGTCGAGTTGCGCGTAGGTGATACGGGTCCAGCCGCCTCGCCCATCCGGGGCGACGATCGCGTCACGTTCGGGTGCCAGGCCCGCGGAGTCTGAGAGGAGGTCGGCGACGTTCAAGACGCAAAGTCGCGGATTCGCGCGATCACGCCGCCGGGCTCATCCTCGATCAGGTAGTGGCCCGCATCGTCGAACTTGTGAACGTACGCGTTGGGGAAACGCTTTTGCCATTCCTCACGGAACTGAGGCGTAAAGCACCAGTCCTGCTCGCCCCACAGAATCTGCATGGGCTTCTGGAGAGACTTCAGGCCTTCGTCGATCTTTGCAAGCGTCGCCCAGGACCGGTGCGATGGGTCCATGGGAATATCGCGCACGAAGTTCCAGATACCGATGCGCCTGCGCCACGAGGCGTAAGGGGCCAGGTATCCGGCCTTGACGTCGGGATGAAGCGGCTTGGTCGTGGTCATCGTGGTGGCAGCCCGGGCGAAGCCGTTCAGCCCGCGAGTGATGAACTTGCCGAGAGCGCCGGCGCGACAGATCGCGATTCGTTTTGGCAGATGGGGAATAAAGAACGCGGCCGTGTTCATCACGGTGATGCGCGCGATGCGCTCGGGGCGCGCGAGGGCCAGGCCCATGCCGATGGCGCCGCCCCAATCGTGAACGACCAGAGTGATCTTGCGCAGATCCAGCGCGTCCACAAAGGCCACGGCGTTCGCGACGTGATTTGCGAGCGTGTATTCAAACGTCTCGGGACGATCCGAAAGCCCCATGCCCATGTTGTCGAGTGCGATGACTCGCTGGAACGGTCGTGCCTCGGCGATCAGGCGACGGTAGTGAAAGGCCCACGTTGGATTGCCGTGGAGGCAAAGAATCGGATTCGAGCCTTGAGGGCCTTCATCAACGTAGTGAAGACGTCCCGCCGGAACTTCGAAAGTCTTGCTCTCGAAGGGTAAGAGTTCGCGCCAGGCCGGAGTTGCCACGCTTTTGATTCTCTCCGAGGTTCGCTCGTCGTCGTCGCCAGGCGAAACACATCCGCCCTCGACGATGTGCGCCTCTACCAGGTAACGCTCATCATGGTGACGTTGAGGCCGGAACCAATGCCCATCAACGCGACGTGATCGCCTTCCTTGACGCGTCCCGACTCGGTGGCGAGGGCGAGGGTCAAAGGAACGGCGGCCGGACCCACGTTTCCGTGAGTGGGATACGAGAGCACGCACTTGGCGAAGTTGATGCCGAGGGCCTCAACCAGAGCCTGCATGTGGGAGGCGCCCACCTGATGACAGATGTAGTGACCGATGCCCTGCTCAGACCAGCGGTTGAGCGAGCCGGCGGCGACGCCCCAGGTCTTCTGCGCGAGCACCACGCCGGCTTTGAGCAGACGAGTGGAGTCGGTGACCATGCGCTCGGCGGTTCCCATGCAGAGGCGCGAGTTCGCGGTGTCGGCGAGAGAGACGCAACCGTTGACACGATGAGTGGTCTGCGAAAGAGAGCCCTTGGTCAGCACCATCGCGACCGCGGCCGAGCCCAGCGTGAGTGTGGCGAACGCTTCCCAGAAATCGCGCAGCGTGGTGTCCTGGGATTGAAGGCGAGTGATGGTGGCTTCGACCACATCGCCGGCACTTTCACCATCGACCAGAAGCGCGTAGTCCGCAACACCGGATTCGAGCATGCGCCCGGCGACTTCGATCCCGTTAAGGAAACCCAGGCAGGCGTTGGCGAGATCGAAGTTGCGACATTCCTGACTCAGCCCGAGATCACCATGGACCAGGCTCGCCATCGACGGCTCCAGGTAATCCTTGGAGACGGAGGTGTTGATCAGAATCCCAACCTGCGAGGGGGAGATGCCGGCGCGTTGAATGGCACGTTTGGCGACATCGGTGGCTGCCTGATGCATCGGTAGGCCGCGCGGCCAGAAGCGTCGTTCGATGATGCCGGTCAGTTGAAGGATCGCGTCGACGGGGATCTTGAACTTGCGAAGAACGGGATCCAGACGGCGCACCAATTGCTCGGTCGATAAGGTGACCGGAGGCAATTCGTAAGCGATCGATTCGATCGCGAGATCGTTGAACTTCACTGGAAGTGCGAATCTACTGGTCCGAGGCGTGCCGCGTCAAACATTGTCCGCAAGGGAGTGGGGTGCGAACGAGGTCGGGCCACCGTTACTTCCGCTTTTCTGGTTCAGTGTCCACAGCCGTAGGCGTGTCGGAGTCAGGGGACGGACGCGTCAAACGGCCCGCCTGTTCCAGCGACCTCCTGAGAAGAAACTCGACCTGGCCATTCACGCTCCGCAGATCGTCGTCGGCCCAGCGCTTGAGGGCGAGGAACGTCCTCTCATCGAGCCGGAGTAGAAAAGGTTTGCGATCAGCCATCAAGACCTGAAAGGGCGAGGAGCGCGATCAATAGATCGAGCCTGTGTTGACGACGGGCTGAGCCTCACGGTCGGCGCACAGCACCACGAGCAGGTTGCTGACCATGGCGGCCTTGCGCTCCTCATCAAGACGCACCTTGCCTGACTGCTGGAGTAGATCAAGCGCTTGCTCGACCATGCCCACCGCACCCTCGACGATGCGCTGACGTGCGGCAATGATGGCCCCTGCCTGCTGACGACGCAGCATCGCAGACGCAATCTCCGGCGCGTAGGCAAGATGGGACAGCCGAGCTTCGACCACGCGGACGCCCGCCTTCTCGAGACGTGCCTGAATCTCGCCCTTGAGCCGCGCCGCCACCTCGTCGGTGCTTCCGCGCAGGGAGAACTCGCCTTCGATGTGAGCGTCATAAGGGTAGTGACTCGCCAGGGTTCGGATCGCGGCTTCCGTCTGCACCGTCATGTAGTGCTCATAATTCTCCACTTCGAAGCAGGCTTCGGCAGTGTCGACGACTTTCCAAACCACGACCGCCCCGATCTCGATGGGATTTCCGTCGTGGTCGTTCACCTTTAGCTTCGCGCTCTCGAAGTTGCGGATGCGCAACATGATCGATCGCTTCGTGAAGAACGGATTCGCCCAGCGCAGACCATCTTCCTTCGCGGTTCCCACGTAGTTACCGAAGAGCTGAAGCACGCGCGCTTCGTTTGGATTGATCACGAAGAGCCCGGTCAGCAGGAAGAGACTCAGGAACCCGGCGAAGAGGAACAAGACTCCCTCAACGGGATCCTTGGCTTGCAGCGCCACGACGCCGAAGCGCATGAATACGACCGCGCCGGCGAGAAAGAGGGGAAGCATCAGGAGCCCGGGGAGGGTCGATGCGAGTTTCTCGGTTTGTAATTTCATTGTGATCTCCAATTGATATCACAATGCTATTCCTTGTCCGATGCGCTGTCAAACGCCTTTGGACTTGGCCTTCGTCGTCCTCACACCTTCAATTTCGGAGAACAGGCCTTGCGACGTCCATTGCCCGAACCAAGTGCCGAAGAGCTCGGGAGCCGGCCGACGCTTCCCACGTCGCGCCAGAGCCTTCTCTACGGCCTTGCCGATCGTCTTCCCGGCCTTGAGGTCCTGGAGGACAAGGAACTCGGACTCAGGCACCGCGAAGCGATAGACGGAGTAGTTTCGACGAACGATGACAACGAAAGAATCGGCGCGCTTCGGCTTGGGGTGATGGTGGTCTTCGTCGCGCAGGGTGTCGAGGTAAGCGTCAGCATTCCAGGAAAGCGTCAGGAGCCGCAGGGACGGGGCGGTGCGGAGCCGGGCCTTCGGAAGCTTGGAAGGGCCAAGCGCGTCCAGGTCCTCGGCGCGCAAGACAGGTGCTTCAGCTGAATCGAACGCCTCGGTCACCGCCAGTTCAAGGCGTGTGAGATCGTGCAGAAAGGCGCGGTTCTTGAGCTTCGTCTGCCGACCCACAAACGCCGGCATGTGATCGCCGAGTCGGTTGAGGGTGTAGCCCATCGACGGATGCTTCTTTGTGTAGGCGACGACGAAGTCCCAGAACCCGTCGCCGAGAAAATGTTCAAGTGCCGGATAGTCGGAGGAGAGCGCGTCACGCATGCGCATCGGATACATCTCTTGATAGATCTGGAGGCGCTGGGCGGCGGTGAGGGTCTTCGACGGACGCATCACGGACTCGAGTTCACTGCGTTTCAGCAGGGCGGAAGCGCGGGGCGACTTCAACGCCTCCTCGGTGGTGCCCGGATGGACGACGACAGCCTGGAGCCAGCGTTGAAGCTTCGGGAGCTTCAAGCTAGTGCGCGACGGAATTTCGCCGCCTTCTGAGCCTCGGCAAGAACCACATCGAACGCCGGGATGGCGTCGTCCCATTCGTACAGGGTCGAGACCTTGCCGGTCCGCCGACACGACTGTGCGTACAGATCCCAAACCTCGTCGACCGCGTGATCGGAATGGGTGTCGATGATGTGGGTGCCTTTGTTGGTGTGGCCGGCAAGGTGGTACTGAACCACGCGGTCGGCAGGCATGGCGTTGATGTAGTCAACGGGATTGAAGCGGTGGTTGAAGGAGCTGACGTAGACGTTGTTGACGTCGAGCAGCAGGCCGCAGTTCGCCTCTTCAGCGAGCCGCGACAGGAAATCCCATTCCGTGATGGTGGAATCGGAGAATTCCACGTACGACGACGGATTCTCCAGAACCAGCGGACGTTCGAGAATCTCCGACACCTGCTTGGTGCGCTTGATGGTGTGGGCCAGCGCTTCCTCCGTATAAGGCATGGGCAGAAGGTCGTGGGTGTTGCGACCGAGCACGCCGGTCCAGCACAGATGGTCTGACACCCAGTGCGCCTTCGTCCGATCGGCGAGCGCTTTCAGCTTGCGCAGGTGCTCGAGATTCAACGGGTCAGTACTGCCGATCGACATCGAAACGCCGTGCAGAACAACGGGGTACCGCTCGGCGATCTGATCGAGCACGTAGAGCGGACGGCCGCCGGTGTCCATATAGTTCTCGGAGAGGACCTCGAACCAGTCGATCTTCGGCCACTTCGAAAGAATGTGCGGATAGTGCGCGGTCCGCAGACCGATGCCGATGCCGAGATCTTTGAAGCCGAATCGATTTGCCAAGGTGACCTCCGGTGAGTTTAGGTGAAATGAAAAGGCCGCGGGAAGTCGCCCGCGGCCTCGGTACGGACGATCTCGGAAACTAGTGCTTGACGGGGACGGAGCAGCCGCCCTTGCCCTTGCAGGAGTTCTTGGCCACGCAACCGTTGTCGCCGGTTTTGCAGCCACCCTGAGCCTTGCAGTCGTTCTTGCCCTTGCAATCATGCTTGGCGGTGGCGCAGCCGCCCTTGCCCTTGCAGGAGTTCTTGCCAGCACAACCGGCGTCGCCGGTCTTGCAGCCGCCCTGGCCCTTGCACTCGTTGTGGCCCTTACAAACATGCTTTTCGGCCTTGTCACCGGCCGCCGCCGCCTTGCCCTTGGCGCCGCAACCGTCCTTGCCGCCACAGCCCTGTTCCTTGGCCTTGTCGGCGGTCTTCTTCTTGTCGTCGGCGAACACAGACGAACCGGCTGCGACACCCACGGCGATACCGGCGATGGCTTTCGTGAAATCCCTGCGCTTCATAGTTTGAAACTCCCTACGCGCCCCTGATGTGTTGCAGCCTTCCATCTGGGCACGATAGGGATGGGCGGCTGTTGTTTCATGAAACGTCAAGTCGGGGAAGGGCAGTGCGCCTGCCCTCGGATCTAGATACGCCCCGTCTTAGCACTTCAGATGTTCCTCAGCCATTTTGGTTTCAAACCGTCGGCCAGGCGGCGTGACAATCATCACGCTGGCTAGAGGGCGGCTCGGTCGGAGCGGCAAAAAAAACCGCGCGGCGATGAAGCCGCGCGGCCTACTGAAAGCGCACGCGGTCTGGACGAGACCGGTCGCGAATCAGAACGAACTACTTCTTGGGTTCAGCCTTCTTGGCGGGAACGGCGCAGCCGCCCTTGCCCTTGCAGCTGTTCTTGCCAGCGCAACCGGCGTCGCCGGTCTTGCATCCGCCCTGGCCCTTGCACTCGTTCTTGCCCTTGCACTCGTGCTTGACTTCCTTGGGCTTCTCGGCGGGCTTCTTCGTGTCCTGAGCGAACGCGCTGGATCCAGCAACAACAACGGCGGCGATGCCAGCAATGGCCTTGGTAAAATCACGACGCTTCATGT
>JBDTQB010000147.1:0-10627 GCA_039932395.1 Vicinamibacteria bacterium
TGGATTCGATCCGTCGCGACCTGTCGGGCATTCCGGGCGGACGCATCATCCTGTCGGAGAACTCGCAGCAGAGCTTCACCTCGGGTCGTGGGTCACCGGTCGAGTTCTCGATCCGCGGCGGCGACTGGGACACCCTGGCGGCGAAAGCCACGGAGATCATGAGCAAGCTGCGCACCAACGGTCTCGTGGCCGATGTCGACAGCGATTACCGCATCGGCATGCCTGAAGTGCAAGTCATTCCCGATCGCAACAAGGCGGCCGACCTCGGCATTTCCATGACCGCGATCGGCGAGACCATCAACGCCGCCATCGGTGGCGTGCGCGCGGGCCGCTTCAAGGATGCCGGCCGTCGCTTCGACATCCGCGTCCGCCTCCTCGCTCCCCAGCGCGAGAAGCCGGAGGATATTTCGCGCCTTCTGGTCCGCACACGCACCGGCAGTCTCGTGCGTCTGGGCGACCTTGTCCGCATCGAACAGGCTCCGTCGCTCCAGGCGATCACCCGCCTCGGCCGCGAGCGCGCGATCAAGATCTTCGGCAACATTCCTCCCGGCGTCTCCCAGGCCGATGCGATCGACGGAGCGCTCAAGACCGCGCGCGAGCTTCTGCCGGAGGGCTACCGCGCTCTGCCGTCCGGTTCGAGCCAGGCGTTCGCCGAGAGTTTTGAGTCGCTTGGTTTCGCCTTCTTCATGGGCATCATCGTTGCGTACATGGTGCTGGCGGCCCAGTTCAACTCCTTCACCCATCCCATCGTCGTCCTCCTCGCGCTGCCCTTCAGCGTCAGCGGCGCGTTGCTGATGCTGTATTTCATGGGCCAATCGCTCAACGTCTACAGCGTCCTCGGCCTGATCCTTCTGATGGGCATCGCGAAGAAAAACTCAATCATGCTGGTCGACTTCACTAACCAGATCCGCGAGCGCGGCGTCGAGCGGCATCAGGCGCTTCTCGAAGCCTGCCCGGTGCGTCTGCGGCCCATCATGATGACCTCCATCGCCACCATCGCGGGTGCCTTGCCGGCGGCGCTCGCCATCGGTCCGGGCGCTGAAACGCAGCGTTCGATGGCCATCGGCTTGGTCGGCGGCATGATGGTGTCCACGGTGATGACGCTGTTGGTCGTTCCGGCGGCGTACAGTTCGTTCGACGATCTGGTCAGCTGGAACGACGAACGCATCAAACGCGGTCAGGGACTGATTGCGAGCATCTTTTCGCCAACGCCCGCGCCCGCGCCGGAGACCGCGCGTCTGTCCGAAGCACCTCACCGGTAAGAAAGGTCTCACGCTCCGGGGAATTCATCCCCCGGAGCGTAGGTATCATCGGCGTCATGGGTCGCTCACTCGGTCGGGCCGCGACTGCGGCGGTGTTTCTGGTTCTTTGCTCGACTTCGCAGGCAGCCGATCGTCGCTGGACGCTCGCGCCGATCCCCGCCTGGGTGGAGACGGTGCCCGTCCCCGCGGAGGCCACGAGCCCCACTCAGGAACTGTCGTCTGGAATCCACTACCTTCTCTCCGACCACCAGACAAACGTCGCCACGGGTTCGACCGCGCAGTATCACCATTGGGCGTGGAAGGTTCTCTCGACCAGCGGTCTGGAGCAAGCCTCCGAGCTGAAGATGCGCTTCGACCCGTCGTTCGAGCGGCTGCTGATCCATCACGTCACGCTGACCCGCCAGGGGACGAGTGTCGGCACATGGTCGGCTCGGGACGTCAAGATCATCCAGGACGAAGACCAGCTCGATCAACGCATTTATGACGAGTCGCTCACCGCGCTTGTTTTCGTGAAGGATGTGCGGCCGGGAGACGTCCTTGACTACGCGTACACCGTCCAAGGACAGAATCCGCTCCTTCAGGGACGCTTCGTCGACACATTGCAGATGTCGTACTCGGTGCCGGTCTCCGTCATCCGCCATCGCATCCTGTGGCCGAAGTCGCGCACGCTCCATCACAAGGGGCATCCGGCTCCGATCGAGCCGGAGACGAAGCCCTCGGGCGATCAGGTTGAGTATGTCTGGGAGCAGCACGACGTTCCGCCCCTCGGTGAGGAGGATCGTGCGCCTGGCTGGTACGACGCGAGCCGCTGGGTCCAATTGACGGAATTCAACTCATGGGCCGAAGTCGCCACCTGGGCGGCGAAGCTGTTTCAGAGCGCGAACAAACCATCGGTGGCGCTCGATCAACTGGCTTCGCCCTGGAAGAACCTGCCGACCGAGGAGGAGCGCGCCCGAACCGCCGTCCGACTGGTGCAGGACGACATCCGCTACCTTGGCATCGAGATCGGGCCAAACTCGCACTTGCCGCACGCGCCGGCCCAGACCTTCGAGCAGCGCTTCGGTGACTGCAAGGACAAGGCGCTGTTGCTCGCCGTGCTTCTCAACAAGCTGGGCTTCGAAGCGAAGCCGGTGCTCGTCAATACGGAGATCGGCCACGCGCTCGACGAGTGGCTGCCCACGCCGTTTGCGTTCGATCACGCGATCGTGCAGGCCCGCGTGGATGGGAAGCTCCTCTGGATCGATGGTACTCGTTCGCAGCAGGGTGGTCTGATCACCGAGACCGTGAACCCGCCCTTCGAGCGGGCGCTGGTCGTTCGAGACGGCGAAACCGGCCTGACCCCTATCGCACTCCCCGAGGCTGCGGAGCCAACCACGGTCGTGGAAGAGACGTACACCGCGCCGGCGTCGGGGAAGGCCGGGCAACTGCGCGTGCTGACGACCTATACGCGAGAGGATGCGGACGACATTCGATCGGCCATCGAGTCCGAGTCGCCCTCTGAACGGGCCAGCGGCTATCTCAATTTTTACGCACGTCGGCACAGTCGGATTCGCGCCCTCGTCCCTCCCGCTGTCCATGATTCACGCGAGACCAACGTCATTACCGTGGCCGAGCGCTACGAACTGCCCGACTTCTGGAGCAAGGGCGAGCGCTGGATGCGCGCGTGGCCCGTGGTTGATCGCGTCACCAAGCCTTCCACCACCCTGCGCGGCAGTCCGTTGCAGGTTGAACATCCGGTCCGCCTGCGCTATCGCGTGAAGCTTGAGGGCCCGGGCGTCGAACTCGATCCGCCTGAGCCAGACGTCATCACCGACAGCGCGTTTAGCTACTCGCGCTCGGCGCAGACCGAGGACGGCGGGCTGATCATGACCTACGACTACGCGTCGAAGGCCGATCACGTCGCGGTCGCCGATGTGCCGGCCTATCTCGGACATATCGATGATCTCTACGACAGTGCTGGTTACGAGATCGAACACTCCGGCGGGGCGATCGGCGCGCGACCATCCCGGCTTCCGCAGGGTCCGAGGTCGAGCCCTTGGGCGGGCGCTCTGGTGTTCGGTCTTCTTCTCATCGCCTTGACCTGGCTGGCGGCTTCTTCGTTGCACAGCCGGCGTCGGCGGGCCGCCTTTGCCGGCCCGTCGCGCTATGGGGCCGGCGTTTCTCCCGAGACGGCGCTGCGGGTCGAGACCGAAATGGAGCTGCGGGCAAGAATGGACTCGTTGTCCTGCGCGTGCGGTGGCCGGATGTGGGGCGAGGCAGAGTGGACGGCGTGTCGCTATGAGGAACGGAAGATGTCCATCGTGGCGCGCCGGTGCGGGCGGTGTGGAGAGACGCAATCCATCTACGCCGATGTGGCGCAGGCGAACTCGGCAGGCGTCTGAGCTCGGCTCTGAACACGCGCGGCTAAGAGGTTGAGCGCAGGGCCGCGATCACGGGCTCAAACTGCGCGGGCCGATGAAGGGCGACCGCCAGCCGCTCGAGCGTCGCTCTGACCTCAGCGGCCTCTCCGTTCACGGTCGCGTGGCCGACCTTGCGACCCGAGCGTGCGGTCTTTCCATAGTCGTGCCAGTGACCGAGCGATTCCCGCAGAACCGCGTTCGCCTCGGGCAGCTCGCCGACCCAGTTCAGCATTGCGGAGGTGTGTCGACCTTCGGTCGAGCCAAGAGGCAAACCCACGACCGCCCGAAGATGGTTCTCGAACTGACTGATGACAGCGCCTTCGATCGTCCAATGGCCGGAGTTGTGGACGCGCGGCGCCATTTCGTTTGCGAGCAGCCGGCCTTCGTGGACGAACAGTTCCATGGCGAACACACCGACATAGTTCAGATCCTCGGCGAGCTTCCTTGCGAAAGCGCGGGCCTCCGCCTCGACCGCCGCGGCATGGGGAGCGGGAGAGAGGCTGGCCGACAGGATCGAATTCTGATGCCAATTCTGGGTGAGCGGATAGGTCGCGAACTCTCCTTTGCGGCCGCGCACGGCAATGACCGACACCTCGCGCTCGAAGGGCACGAAGGCCTCGAGGATCAGCGGCACGCCGCCGAGAGCCGACCACGCTGCATCTGCGTCGCCCGCGGTGCGCAACCTGAACTGGCCCTTGCCGTCATAGCCGAGTCTTCGCGTTTTCAGGATGGCGGACGCCCCCACAGCGGCGATGGCGCGGTTAAGGTCGTCGCGTGAGTCGACCGTCTGGAAGGCGGGCGTTCCCATACCGAGCCGCTGGAAGAGCTGTTTCTCCTCCAGCCGATCCTGCGCGATGCCGAGCGCGCGCGCATTGGGGAAGACGGGGACGCGCCCGGAGAGAAAGTGGGCGGTGTTCGCAGGCACGTTCTCGAAGTCAAACGTCACCACATCCACCGTCCCCGCAAAACGGGCGAGTTCATCGAGATCGGTGTAGTCGGCGCGCTGAAGAGGCGCCACTTGAGACGCGCAGGCGTCGGGCATGGTGTCGACCACCCGAAACCGAAGGCCGAGCGGAGCCCCGGCAAGCGCCATCATCCGCGCGAGTTGTCCGCCTCCCAGGATGCCGACGGTGCTCGTCATGATCGCCTATTCGCGAGGATCGGACTTGGCGAGCACCCGGTCCGTCTGCGAGCGACGGAACTCTCCAAGTGCCGCGGCGATACGCGCGTCGTTCAGTCCCAGAATGGCGGCGGCGAAGAGGGCGGCGTTGATTGCGCCCGGTGCGCCAATGGCGAAGGTCGCCACGGGAATGCCCGCAGGCATCTGCACGATGGAGAGGAGTGAATCCATTCCGTTCAACGCTTTCGACTGCACCGGCACGCCGAGGATGGGCACCGCGGTTTTGGAGGCAAGCATGCCGGGGAGATGAGCGGCGCCGCCCGCACCCGCGATGATGACCTGAAGGCCGCGGAACGCCGCCGAACCGGCGTACTCGAAGAGCTGATCGGGCGTGCGATGGGCGGAGACGACGCGGATCTCGTGCGCGATGCCGATCCGATCCAGGGTCTCCGAGGCGCTCTTCATGGTGTCCCAGTCCGAGCGGGATCCCATCACCACACCCACGCGAACCGCGATTGGCCTTGCTTCTGTCATGTTGTGACGGAGTTTAACTTCCACCGTCCGCCCCGCCGATGGCCCCGCACGCCGCCTCGGGACGTGCGGCGGAAGGCCCTGACTCGGTAGACTGTTTGCTCTACTCGATCCTTGTTTCCAAGCCGAAAGACCCCCACGACGCAATGACCATCCAAAACCTGGGCAAGCTGAGCGCGCTCATTCGTCGGGATCGCGAGACGCTGCTTGCGCGCTGGCGCTCACAGGTGCGTCTTCTTCCGTCCGCCCGCGGTCTCGACACGCCCACGTTGAACGACCATATGCCGTCGCTTCTCGACGAATTGAAGGAAGCCCTCGAAGCGCACACCGAACAGTCCATCGCCGAGGCGCTGCTCGACGCGGGGCCGAAAGTGCACGGTCTTCAGCGTGTTCAGGACGGCTTCGATATCGAGGAAGTGGTCTCGGAGTACAACATTCTTCGTGCCTGTATCCACGACCTGGCGGACGACAACGGGATCAATCTTCAAGGCCGCGCGTTCCACATCATCAATCGGGTGTTCGATCACGCGATCGGTCTCGCGCTCCAGAGCTACGCGACCCGCAAGGCGCTCGAGACGCAGTCCCGCCGCGAGGAGTATCTCGCGTTCGTCGCGCACGATCTGAGGACGCCTCTCAACGCGATTTCGCTCGCCGGCCGTGTTCTTGAAGTCAGTCTCGTGAGCCGTGACGTTGGTCCTGAGGCCAGCGTGATGCTGAAGTCACTGCGTCGCAACGTCCAGCGCCTCGAGGGCCTCGTCAGCAAGGTGCTCGAAGAGAACACCAATCTGCGGACCGAAGTCGGGGTCAAGGTGGAGCGCCGTGAGTTCGATCTCTGGCCTTTGGTGGAATCGCTCATTCACGACATCCATCCCCTGGCCGGCACGGCGAGCACGCGCCTCGTGAATCAGGTTCCAGACGATCTGGTTGTCTATGCCGATGCGTTTCTGTTGCGCCGCATTTTCCAGAACCTCATCGCGAACGCCATCAGGCACACCCCGCGCGGCGTGGTCACCATCGGGGGCACCGCGATCGCGAGCGCCGGCGTCATCGAATGCACCGTCGCCGATAATGGTGTGGGCATTCCGGCCGAAGTTCTCGAGAAGATCTTCGACAAAGGAGAGAGCTTTGGCGACGGTGACGGCGGAGGAGCCGGCACCGGTCTGGGGCTTGCCATCGTGAAAGCCTTCACCGAAGCTCACGGTGGGACCGTCACCGCGGAGAGCACGGAAGGCGTCGGTTCCACCTTCCGTTTCCGTCTCCCGCTTCGCGCGCCCGCGGCAACTGCGAGTGCTTTAAAGGCTTAGCCCTACTGGGCGAGGATCTTCTCGAAGAAGGCCAGGGCGCGAGGATCTTTCGACTGTCCGAGCCAGAACATGGCCTGCTTGCGCACTTCGGGCGTCTTGTTCTCCCGCGCGACGCGGATCAACTCGGTGACTCCTTCGCCGTTGGGAATCTGGCTGAGCGCGAACACTGCCTTTTTCTTCACGTCCACGTCGGGGTCGTTGTCCACCGCGCCGCGCACCACCTCGGCGTCTGACTTGTTCTGCGCCTTCTGGGCGATCCAGAAGAGCGCCTGGCCGCGGACCTTTGAAGACGGATCGTTGCGGGCCATGTCGATGAGAGTGGCCTGAGCTTCCGGCACTTTGCTCTGAGTGAACGCGAAGGTCAGCTGATCGCGCAGGGACGCGTCAGCGGACGCGCGAAGCCGGACCAGGGCTTCGTAGCCCGGACGTCCTCGCGTGTTGCCGAGCCAGAACGCGGCCGAGTGACGAAGCGACTTCGTGTCGCCGGCACTCGCGATGCGCTCGATCACCGGGTCGGCCGACGCGTCGTCGTGGAGTGCTATGGCCATCAGGGCTCCGTCGCTCCGTCGCTTCGTAGCGCGATCCCCGTCACTGTCGCCGCCTCCAGGAATCAGCGTGTCCAGATAGCGGACGCTCTCGGCCGGAGTGACGTTCGCGACGTCCTGGACGCTTTCAGTGCCGCGGTCGACGCGGCACGAGTTGGAGAACACTCGGATCTTGTCGACGCCCGCGGCATCAACGTGGGCATAGACCATGAGCGTGTCGTCGATCTGCGGCATGCCGTCGCTCGAACTTCCCATGTTCATGCCGTAGTTGGTGCTCGACAGCGAGCAGGACTGCGTGTCTCGCGATTGACGTCCGTTCCAGCAGCAGACGACACCGTCGGCAGTGGAAGGCACCGTCCAGGCAAGCCAGGAGGCCTTGCCGGAACGCTGAGCGGCGGCGATCTGGGTGCTGAGTGTGTCGGCGGCATGAGCGGCGGGCACGCCGAGGGTGAGGCCAAGGATCAGAGCCGACAGTTGGATTTTCATGGGAGTCCTAGTCCTTCAACAGTTCGATCATGTAAGCGCGGGATTCTTTGGAGTTCATCAGCGAGAGCCAGTGAACCGCTTCCTTCTTGAGAACCGGATCCTTCTCGAGCCGCGCGACTTCGATCAGGCGCGGCGCATTGTTCTGAAGGAAGAAGGCGTTCAGTAGCTCCTTCTTCACGTCGGGGTCGGACTCGGTCTTGTACATGTCGCCCAGCACATCCTGGCTTCTGCGGCCCATCAGGCCGAGATTGCGGACGGCGACCAGGCGAACTTCCTTGTCTTTTTCACCGCGAGCGGCGGCGGCCACCGGTTCGATTGCGCCTGCGATGAAGAGCGCGTGCAGGATGGTTTTCTTCTCGTCCGTGGAAGTAGAGGTGGTGTACATCTGGGACAGCTCGGCCGCGCCGTTCATCACGCCGAGGAGGCGGACCGCGTCAGAGCGGAGGCCGGGATCCTTTTCGGTCTTCGCGGCGTTGAGCACGCGGGCCTTGTCGCCCGAGACCATGAACGAGTTGAGGATCTCCTTGCGCAAGGCCATGTCGTTCGTGCTGACGTAGACGTCGCTCAGGATCTTCCGGTTGTTCGGGCCGCCGAAGACGCCGAGGTACTGGATGGCCTTGCGCTGAAGCTCGGGCGAGGAGTTGCCGCGCGCCACATCGGCGATCGCCGCGCTCGCCTGCTCAGACCCCATCTGCGCCAGGACGAAGAGCGAGCGCTCGCGGATCTTGCGGGGCGAAGTTGTCGACGCCAGGAGCTTGGAGAGAATCGGCATCGCTTCCTGGGGATCGCTCTGAGCGAGAGCCGAGACCGCCATCAGCTTCATGTCGAGGTCGTCTTCCTGCTCGGGACGCGGTGTCTGGCCGGACTTGCCGCGCACTTCCATCTCCAGCGCCTTGCCTTCTCTCGACCAGCGACTGGTGGGGAAGTCCTTCTGCAGACGGGCGAGATTGGTGAGCGCCATCGCGGTCCGATTCAGCTTGCCCTGCGAGTACGCGGTCCAGTAGAGCGCGGCGTCGAGCTTGATGTTGAGGTTCACGAGCTTGCTGAGCGGCTTGAGCGCGTCGTTCCACTCCTCTTCATCGATGGAGGACATCGCTTCGTCATACAGTTCATCGACGCGTTCGGTATCGGAGCGTTGCTTCTCACGGGCCATGTCGCGCTGCTCCCGCGCGCGATCCCGCGCTTCGTTGGCTTTCTCCCGGGCCTTTTCCCGAGTCTGGTCGCGTTCCTCGTTGGCCTTGTCGCGCGCTTCCTGTTCACGCTCGCGCTGAGTGGCTTGCGCCTCCTGCATGGCTTCGCGGATGACGGCGTCGCGATCCATGTTGGCTTCGCGGATGGCGCGTGCGGTCATCTTGCTGGCTTCCGCGGAGATCCGCGCGCGCGTGCCAGCAGTGAGGGCCATGTCCTTGGCGGCGAATTCCGCCTGACGCTCGACCTGGGCGCGGGTCAGCGCACCCTGCTGCCGGCCTTCCACGGCCGCGCGCATGGCCATTTCGGTGGTGTGCTTCACTTCGGCCTCGATCTGCGCTTCGTCGACATGGACGTCGACATCGACATCCGCGTCGGAATCGACGTGAACGTCCGTCTGGACGTCGGTCTGCGTGTCAACCTTGGGGGCGTCGCTCTCCGTTACCGCCGCGGGCGACGGAGATGGCGAGGGAGACGGAGAAGGAGAAGGCTTCGCGTCCTGCGCCTGTGCCGCCACCGTCACCGAAGCGGCGAGGGCGAAGGCCGTGAGGAACACGGACAGCGGAAGGAATCGTGTGGGCATTTTGATGGGCTGGGGCATGGCGGGAAGGAACCTCGATGGATTCATGGAGCGAAAAAAACTAGAGCGAACTCTTGGATGAAGCAGGCGCCAGATCCTTCTCGCGCTTCTCGACGCCCGCTTCCATCACCTGGAGGCGGAAGAGAAGGTCGCGCGAGTCGACGCGGCGGCGGAGGCCGTCGAGTTCGGACTTGGCATCGGTTGCGGGAGCGGCGGCGAAGCGAATGAGCAGACGCTCGGTCTCTTCCATGACGTCGGCGATCTGGCCTTCGCCCGCGCGTTCGGCGGCGGCGCGGAAGAGACGGCTGGCGGTCACGAGATTGTCGGCGGCGGCCTGAAGGGTCTTCAGGTCGGCGTCGGTGAAGTCACGGTTCTGCAGTTCGACCAGAGTGACGCGGGAGCGCCCAAGGTGTTCGCTGAGTGCAGTGAGGAGAACCTTCTCCTGGGTCTGGGCCATCGTCTGACCCGCGACCTGATGTTCTTCGACATGCCCGATCTGACGACCGACCGAGAAGGCGAGGATGAGACACGCGGCCAGAGCAGCACCCGCGGCCAGAACCCTTGCGAGCGTGGAGAACTTTCGACGGAAGGGAAGAACCTGCGCGCGTTCCGGCGGCTTCGCCATCAAGAGGACACGAGACACCATGCGCTCTTCGAAATCGCCCGCGGGCTCCGGGATCTCTTCCTGCGCGACGGATTGAAGGACGCGCGACAACGTCTGAAAGCGCACAAGACACTCCGCGCATCCGGCGAGATGGCCATCGAAGCCCGCCTCTTCGAGAGGCTCACGGTAATAAAGAAGAACAAGCTGATTGTCGGAAAGGTGAGTCGTGGTCATGAGGCTTGCACCAGAGGTTCAAGGTCTTGCCGGACTTTGCGGACAGCCCGGAAGACGCACTGTTTGGTGGCGGCGAGAGAGATGCCGAGAGTGGCGCCGATGTGTTCGAGGGTGTGTCCCTCGAAGTGGCGAAGGACGAAGGCGGTGCGTTCCGTGACGCTCATCCGCGTCATGCTTTCGTTGACGCGGATGCGGATGTCGGACGACTGAGCCGACTGCTCGGGACCGGGCGTGCTGGAGAGAAGGTGGACGTTCAGCGCATCCGACTCGGCGTCGGTTTCGGGCAGATCGTCCTCGGCCCGGCGCTGGCGCTTCCTCAGAAGGTCGTACGCGCAGTTCGTGGTGATCCGATGGAGCCAGGTCGAAAGCTCCGA
>JBDTQB010000148.1:0-10554 GCA_039932395.1 Vicinamibacteria bacterium
CCGAGAAGGCGCTCGTCTCCAAGTCACCGGGCGTGCCGATGCCCAAGAGCGACCGGATCCCGATGGCTGAGTTCAAGAAGCTGATGGCGTCGGGCAATGTCGTGATCCTCGACGTCCGCAGCAACGCCACCTACCAGAGAGGACACATCCCGGGAGCCCTCTCAATGCCCGGGAGCACGATCGACGCCGCTATGGCCGACAGGCTGAGCCGCATGGGCAAGGTGATCGCCACCTATTGCGCGTGCCCCGCCGAGCACACCGCCGCGGCGATTGCGCAGGACCTTCAGCTGCGCGGCGTCCCCGCCCAGGCGGTGGTCGGCGGCTGGAACCGCTGGGTCGAAGAAAAGAATCCGATCAAGACCGGGCCCGACGCCAGATAATTCGTAACCTTGGTCGGGAGCGGACGTGAGATATCCTTCGTCCGTCGCTCAGGGTGCCTCCATAAAAGGAGGGTAAAAGGGAAGCAGGTCGAATACCTGCGCGGTCCCGCCACTGTAGCCGGAGAGCCGTTTCTCAATCGGTCCGCCACTCGGGTTCATCGCCCGGGGAAGGCTCATGAGAAGCAGCATCGACCCGGAAGCCAGGAAACCTGCCTCAGAGCGAAGTCGGCCACATCAACCACGCGGCTTCTCGCGGAAGAAGACCACGATCGCTCGTCAAGGCATTCCTTTCGATTTTTTAGTCGACGGACGGTTTTGCTGAGTCCGTGACCTTTCCTCGCGCGCGTCAGCCGCATCCTCGAGGAAGGATTCCCAACCGCTATGTCGCTCCATCAGTCCACAAGGACGTTTCGTCGTTTCGGTCTGATCCCGCTCACCGCGCTCATCATGATCGCAGCTTCGGAGGCGTCCGCCGCCGAGGTCAAGGGCGCGGTCAGAACCCAGAATGGCCTGCCGGTTTCGCAGGCCGCCGTTCGTTTTGCAAGCCCCCTGCTCTCGCGTGAAGTTGTCACCGGCTCTCAGGGCGAGTTCACGGTGGATCTGCCTGAGGGTTCCTACATCGCCTCGGTGCGCGGTTTCGAAGTCGATGCCGCGCCGCTCGTGGTCGCAGGTCAGAACATCGCGCTCCACATTGAACTTCTTCCCGCGAAGATTCGCGAAGACGTTCTGGTCAGCGCGACGCGTTCTCGCACCGCCATCTCATCCGTCGGCATCTCCGCCAGCGTCATTGACGACCACGACCTCAAGGAGCGGCAGACCCTGCGACTCACCGACATGCTGGCCGAACTTCCCGGAATTTCGGCCGGTGTGACGGGCGGCGTGGGCGGTCAGGGATCGCTCTTCGTGCGCGGCGGCGAGGCCCGCTTCGCCCGCGTTCTGATCGACGGTGTGCCCGTCAATGAGCCCGGCGGGTACTTCAACTTCGGCACCTTGCTGACGCCTGACCTGCAGCGCGTGGAGGTGATCCGCGGTTCGTTCGGCACGCTCTATGGTTCCGATGCTCTCGCGGGCGTGGTGTCTCTTCAGACGTCCGCGGGCGATGGTCCGTCCCGCCTTCGTGGCGAAGTAGGCGGAGGCGATCTCGGAACAAAATCGTTCTCGGCAACGGCGAACGGCAAACGCGGCGATGCATCTGGTTCCGTTTCCTTCGGCCATTCCGAGACGGACAACGACGGCCCGAACGCCGACTTCAAGTCGAACCTGTTCGCGGCGTCGGCTGAGCGGCGCGCGACGTCCGGCTCCTTCGTCGGGGCGTCCTTCCGACTGAACACATCTGAAGGCGGTACGCCGGGCCAGACGCTCTATGGACGTCCCGACCTCGACGCGAGCTACGGGCGGGACCTTCTTATCGCAACCGCGTTTGGTCAGTGGAACGCGGGCGCGGTCTCTCACGCGGCGCGCGTCGGTTTCAAGCGCGATCAGCAGCTCTCGTTGAATCCGCTCGACTCCGGCACGTTTCTTCCCCGATTCGGAAGCCGAGTCGCGTCGTTCACGTCGTCCGACTTCCCGGGCGATCCCTACGCGAACAACACGGATCGGATTTTCGGAACGTACGAACTTCGCGGACAAATCCGTCAGCACTCGCTGACCGCAGGCGGCGACATCGAAAAGGAAACCGGCGACCTCGGCACGGTGGGCTTCCCCGCTCTTTCTCCAGAGCGTACGAATTACGGCGCGTTCCTGCAGGATCAGATCGCGTTCTCTTCGCGCGCTTTCGCCACGCTGAGCGCTCGAATCGAGCACAACGGTTCGACCGGCACGACCTTCGTACCCCACGGGTCGATTGCTCTGATCGCGGCCCGCGCCGCCGAGGTCACTCTGACCTTGCGTGCGAGTGCCGGCGCCGGGATCAAGGCTCCGAGCTTCTTCGAAAGCTATGGGACGTCTTCATTCGCCCTCGGCAATCCCGATCTCAAGCCTGAACGGGCGCGTACGTATGACGGCGGCGTTGATATTAGGGTCCGCGACAACATCAAGGTGCTGGCCACCTACTTCCATCACCAGTATCTCGATCAGATCGCTTACACCGTCGTCTCTTTCTCTCCTTTCATAGGAACGTACGAGAACCTGGGTGAGACCAGAGCGAATGGCGTCGAACTGTCCGGCGAGTGGCGTCCCACGACGCACCTGCGATTGCTCGGCAACTACACGCACCAGAACAGTGAAATTGTCCTCAGCACCAGCACCGACGAGCAGCTCGCCGTGGGCAAAGAACTTCGCCGTCGTCCGAAGAACCAAGGCTCGATCACGGCAGAGGCGACGGTTTCGCGCGCAACGCTGGCTGCCACCCTGGTGAGTGTCGGCGAGCGCGCCGACTCCGACTTCCTCGGCTTCGGCCTCATCGAGAACCCGGGCTTCACTCGGGTCGACCTGCGCGCGGCCGTTCGCGTTCATCGGAATGCGCGCCTCCTTGGAACGGTCGAGAATGTGGGCGATAAGAGCTATCAGGAGGTTCTGGGCTACCCGGCCCTGCCCCGACGCTTCCGGATCAGCCTTTCCCTGGACAGCCTG
Organism: Vicinamibacteria bacterium; assembly: GCA_039932395.1. Lineage (GTDB taxonomy): Bacteria > Acidobacteriota > Vicinamibacteria > Fen-336 > JAGNNV01 > JAGNNV01. The sequence goes on from JBDTQB010000148.1 coordinate 2,952, forward strand.
CGGTAGTCACGCCATGAGTCGCGTGAGCGGAGTCCGAACGATGTTTCTCTCCAACTCGAACCTGGCATGCGGTGTCCGGTGGGCTTCGCTCACATTTGTTTTCCTCCTTGGCGCAGCGACCAGCGCGCTCGCGTCGCAGCCAGCCGTGCGCACCACAAAGCCCCAGCGGGTCGCATCGCTCAATCTCACGTCCGACGAGATCCTCGCCGACATCCTGCCCATCGAACGATTGGTGGCGGTCACGACACTCGTGGATGAGGCCGGCACGTCGAACGCCGTGGGCCGGATTCCTAAATCCATCGCGCGCTTTCCCAAGGTTGATGTCGAACGGCTGATCGCGCTGCGCCCCGACCTCATCGTCGTCTCCGAGTACACCGACGCCGACGTCCTGCGATCGCTTCAGCAATCCGGCCTCAAGACTCATCGCATGACCGGGCTCGACTCGTTCGAAGGATTCAGAAAGTCGCTGCTAGACCTTGGCGACGTCGTTGGCGAGAAGGAGGCGGCGGCGCGTCTGGCGGAGCGTTTCGATGCTCGACTCGCTGCCATCGACGCAAGCCTCCAGGGGACGTCGAAACCCAAGGTTCTCTATTGGGCGAGCGGTTTCACCTCCGGTGCTAAGACGCCCTTCGACGCGATCATCGCTTGCGGTGGCGGCGTGAACGTGGCGGCCCTGGCCGGCATCACAGGTATCACCAACATGGGCGCGGAGCGGGCGTACACCATGGATCCGGACTGGCTATTGATCGGAAGCGGAACCTCGACCGCGAAGGAGATTCATGAGCATCCGCTGTTGTCGCGGATGCGTGCGGTGAAGGCCGGGCATGTCGTCGAGATGCCCACCGAACTTCTGGTGGCGCTCGATCATCACGCTGCGGGTGCCTGTGAGTTCATGGCGCGCTCGCTCCACAAGGACCGGTTCACGAAGTGACGCCACGCAGGATCACGGGTCTGCTGGCCCTAGGTCTTCTGCTGTCGATCGTCGTGGCGCTTTGCCTGGGCACGGTGCGTTACACGCCCGTCGAACTTCTGAGCGAAGGCTTGCGCGCGCTGGGGATCGTGACCGCAGCACCTCTGGATGAAGCTCACACCATCATCCTCAACGAGATCCGTTTCCCGCGGGTTCTGCTCGCGGCGTTGATCGGCGGTGCGCTCGCGGTGACGGGCGCGCTGCTTCAGATCGTCTTCCAGAATCCCATGGCGGACGCATCGTTGCTCGGCGTCGGCTCGGGGGCGGCACTCGGAGCGGTCATCGCGGTCAAGCTGGGCTGGTCATTTGACATTTTCATGGCCCTTCCCGCCGCCGCGTTCGTGGGTGCGCTGGGCGCGGCTTTCATCGTCTACGGAGTGGCTCAAGGCACGAAGTCGTCTTCGTTGACGTCCTTAATCCTCACCGGACTCGCGGTCAGCGCGTTCCTGTCAGGCCTGACCTCGATTGTGCTGATCGCATCGGAGGAGTTTCGCGTGCGCGCGGTGTTCTTCTGGCTCGCGGGCGGTTTGGAAGGTCGGGGCTACGTTCACCTCGCCATCGCCGCCGCATTGATCTTCCCCGCCTGCGTGGCCATTGCGATTCTTCATCGTCCTCTTGATCTGCTGCTGCTCGGCGAGATGGAGGCGCGCGCTCTGGGCCTGAACGTGCCGCGCATGCGCCTGGTTCTCCTGGGACTCGCAGCACTTCTCTCGGGCGCCACCACATCCATCGCGGGCTCAGTGCCGTTCATCGGCCTGATGGCCCCCCACGCCATGAGGGGGCTCATCGGTTCCAGGACATCGCGGCTTCTGCCCGCTTCGTTCTTTGCGGGAGCGGCGCTGGTTGTTCTTTCCGATCTCGCCGCCCGCGCGCTGTCCGATCGCTACGATCTGCCGCTCGGCGCGATCACGTCCCTGTGCGGCGCGCCCTACCTGATCCATATCCTGCGACGCACGGAATCCACATGACCGAGACGCCGGTGATTCGGGTCAGGAACATCACGGTGCGCCGGGGCGCGCGCGCGGTGGTGCGGGACGTTTCACTCGACGTTGCAAACGGCGAACGCGTCGCCCTGGTTGGGCCAAACGCGGCAGGCAAATCCACCTTTCTTTCGAGCATCGCCGGGCTTCTTCCGATTCAGTCGGGAAGCATCGATCTCTGCGGCCAGTCCCTCAGCGTCCTCTCCGGGCGGCAGATCGCGCGCCAGGTGGCACTGGTCGTGGCCCTTTACGAGGGCGCTCCCAAGCTGACCGTGCGAGAGAGCACGGAGCTCGGGCGTTATCCCCACACCGGACCGCTTCAAGGACTCACGCATATCGACCATGCCGTGGTGGAACACGTCATCGCGGAGACCGGACTGACGGAGCTCGCCGATCGAAACCTGGGCTCGCTTTCCGCCGGAGAGCGACAGCGCGCGCTGGTCGCTCGGGCGCTGGCCCAGGAACCGAGGCTTCTTCTCCTCGACGAACCCTCGGCGCATCTCGACGTCGGGCACGGCCTCGATCTGTTCGCGCTCCTTTCAGCGATCGCCGAACGAGGTGTCGCCATCGTCGCAGTTATTCATGACCTGGTTGCGGCAGCCCATTGGGCCTCGCGCATGATCGTCATGAGCGACGGTCGGCTGATCGACGACGGATCACCCGCGAGGGTGATGAGGGGAGAAGCTCTGGGGCAGGCGTTCGGAGTGAACATCATCGAAGCCCACAGCGCTCCCGGCCAGGACGGCCCGGCCACCTGGAGATTTGAGCGAAGTGTCCGCGACTAGACGTCTGAGCGGCGTGTATGTATAAAATGCACACGCTATGGAAAGACAGCTTGTTCAGGCCGGTGGTTCTCTTGCCGTCACTCTGCCCGCGGAGATCGTGAAGGAATTCAAGCTCAAGAAGGGCATGTCGGTGGAAGTGTCGATTCATCCGCAGACTCGCGCCGTCACCATCCGTCCCGGAGTGAAGTTGTTCGAGGACGGCAAGGTCACGACACGCTTCGAGAAGCTCACCGAAACCATCATGGATAAGTATGAGGACGCCTTCGCAGAGCTCGCGAAGTGACGGCTTACCTCGATATCGACCAGATCCTTCATATTCACCGAGCCCAGCTCAAGCGGTTCGGTGGATTGAAGGGGCTGAGAGATCGAGGCGCCCTCGAATCGGCGGTGGCTCGGCCGCGCATGACCTTCGGTGGCGAGGACCTCTATCCCGAGATCGCCGACAAGGTCGCCGCCCTCATGCACTCGCTGGTGATGAACCATCCGTTCGTGGACGGGAATAAACGAGTGGGCGCGCACGCGGCCATTGCTTTTCTGGTCGCCAACAGCTGGGCTCCGAATTTCAGCGGAGCGGAGTTGGTCGAGACCACGCTGGCCACCGCGAAGGGCGAAATGAGCGCGGAAGCGCTCTCCATCTGGATCCGTCAGCACAGCCGGGAATCAGACTAGAACTAGAGAACCACCGGCGTCTGCCTGCGTTTACGCTTGAGCGGCGAGCCGGGCTGCCTCCGTCGCTTCGGGATTGTCGTCGAGAACGCCTTCCCAGCGCGCCACCACCGCAGAAGCCAGGCAGTTGCCGGTGACATTCACGGCGGTGCGCGCCATGTCCATGATGGCGTCGACGCCGAGAATGACCGCGACCGGCCACTCAGGAAGACCGAACTGGGCGCACGTTCCAAGGACAATCACGAGGGTCGCGCGCGGAACCCCGGCGACGCCCTTGCTCGTCAGCATCAGAGTGATCATCATGATGACCTGGGTCGACAGGGATAGCTCGATATTCGCGGCCTGGGCCACGAACATGCTGGCCAGCGCGAGATACAGCGTCGATCCATCCAGGTTGAAACTGTAGCCAGTCGGAATAACGAAGGACACGACCGAACGCGGCACGCCGAACTTCTCCATCCGTTCCATGGCCAAGGGCAAAGCCGCCTCGGACGCCGAGGTGGCGAACGCGAGACTGGCCGGCTCAGAGACCGCGGCGACAAAGCGACGGATGTTGATCCGGAAGATCAGCATCACCGGCACCAAAACGAAAAGCACGAAAACGATCAGGGCACCATAAAGGGTCAGGACAAGCTTGAGCAGATTGCCCAGGACGTCCACGCCCATCTCGCCGATCGCGTAGGCCATGGCAGCACCCACCGCGATGGGCGCGTAGTACATGACGATCTTGGTGAACTTGAACATCGTCTCGGCGAAAGCCTCAATGACGGGCAGGATCTTCGTCTTGTGCTTCTCGTCCACCATCGCGAGGCCCATGCCGAAGAGCAGGCTGAACACGACGACCTGGAGCACCTGTCCCTCAGCCACCGACTTCGCGATGTTGTCGGGGAAGATATGGAGCACGATGTCGGAGGCGCTCTGGGCGGGCGGCTTCGCCAGTGTCTGGGCGCTCGACTCCGGCTTGGACACGCCAACGCCCGCTTTCGTGAAGTTGATGGCAGCGAGACCGATGAACAGAGCCATGGTCGTCACGACTTCGAAATAGATCAGCGCCTTGAGTCCCATCCGACCGACCTGCCTGAGGTTCGAATGCCCGGCGATTCCGACCACCAGGGTCGCGAAGATCAGGGGCGACACGATCGTTTTGATCAGCTTCAGAAAGATCTTCGACAGCACGTCGAAGGTGGTGAGCAAGGCCGAGGCGGTCTCCGCGCTGAAGGCGTGTTCGGCGATGCCAAATCCAATCAGGCCGCCGAGGATCATGGCGATCACGATGGCGCCGGTCAGGGAAATCTTCATGTTCTGGGGCTTCCTCAAAATGGGGCGACCAAGCGCTTTGTCGCTCAATCTACCGGACTTGTGGATCGACTTTACCCTCGGGCAGAAGCGGCGCCACGCCTGAGGCTCAACCCCGACGGCTGGGGCGGCGTCAAATGGGCTGTACAGGCAAGGAGTCATTTCAATGCAGAAAAGCTCAGGTCTTTTCCGGTCCACGCTGACGGCGATGCTCTCAACCCAGCTGGCCTTCACCAGTCCGTCCCCGGTCAGCGCGGCGGTTTCGAGCGGATCCGCGGCAAAGGTCGCGAACGATGACGCCACCATCGGCCATGTCCTGAACAGGCTCACGTTCGGCGTGAGTGCCTCGGACATCGAGCGGGTCAAACAGGCGGGCCTGGGCAACTGGATTGACGCTCAGCTTCGTCCCGCCGCGAGCGAAGACACGGCGTTAAACGCCCGCCTCTCCTCGCTTCAAACGATTTCAATGCCACAGGGCGAACTTCGCGAGAAGTACGAAGTTCCCGCGAACATCAAGAAAGAGGTTCAGAAGGCGCGCGCGGAACGTCAAGAAGCGATGGACAAGGAACGCCAGGAAGCTCAGGCGGCCGGAAAGCCCGTTGACGACCCGGAGAGTCCGAAAGCAAGACGCGCTCAGCGCGAGGACTTCATGAAGCGCTTTCCGGAACTGGCTCAGATGGACGGTGGGCCACAGCAGGTGATCGCCGAACTTCAGTCCGCGAAAGTCCTCCGCGCCTCGTTCGCCGAGCGTCAGCTCGATGAAGTGATGACGGATTTCTGGTTCAACCACTTCAACGTATTCGCACGCAAGGGTCCGATCGAGTTCATGGTGGGCGACTACGAGCGCGCGATCCGTGCTCATGCCATGGGTAAGTTCGAGGACCTTCTGGTGGCGACCGCGCAGAGTCCGGCGATGCTGTGGTACCTCGACAACTGGCAATCGACGGATCCGAACTTCAATCCGCGCGCGGCAGCACTCGCGAAGCGTCAGAATCAGTACGGAGGGCGGCAGCGCAACGGAATCAACGGCCGCGGTGGACAGCGACGCCCGGGCGCCGGGAATCGTCCCAATGGTCAGGATCCCCAGATGGGCGAACAAGGGGCCGGGCAGATGGCGAACGCAAAGGCCCCGGCCCAGCCTCGCCGCACTTACGGCATCAACGAGAACTACGCGCGTGAGCTGATGGAACTCCACACCCTCGGGGTCGACGGCGGCTACACCCAGGCCGACGTCATCGAGGTCGCAAAGGCGTTCACCGGCTGGACCATCGCGGGCGAAGGCCCGGGCGGGCCACGCGTCAACAAAGACTCTCACTTCAGTTTCGAAGAGGCGCGTCACGTTCACGGCGACAAGCTGGTGCTCGGCGCGAAGATCAAGGACGGCGGCGAGAAGGAAGGGCTGGAGATCCTTCATCGCCTCGCCACTCAACCCGCCACCGCCAAGTTCATCGCGACCAAGCTGGTTCGTCGCTTCGTGTCGGATGATCCGCCCCAGGCGCTAGTCCTGCGCGCCGCCGCGACCTTCGAGAAGACCAAGGGCGACATCCGCGAAGTGTTACGCACCATCGTGACCTCGGACGAGTTCCTCGGAACCTCGTATCGCACCGCCAAGGTGAAGACGCCGCTCGAATTCGTGGTGAGCGCGGTCCGCGTCTCCGGCGCCGATGTCACCGACGCAAAGGCCCTGACCCAGAGCATCGCCAACATGGGCATGCCGCTCTATCTCCAGCAGCCGCCCACCGGCTACAAGGACACCGCCGAAGAGTGGATCTCCACTTCGGCGCTCCTCGAGCGCATGAACTTCGCGCTCGATCTATCGGCGGGTCGCATCAGGGGCGTGCGCGTCGACACAAAGACGCTGGCGCAGAAGAATGCAACGCTGGAATCGGTCGCGGCACAGATCCTTCCCGTCGGTCTTTCGCCGAACTCCAAAAAGACGCTGGAGGGCGAAGCGATGAAGGAAGGCACCAGCTCCACCCGTCTCGTCGGGCTCGTTCTCGGTTCACCGGAATTTCAGAAGAGGTAGGCCATGACCTTCCATTCCTCGCGACGTATCTTTCTCAAGTCCTCCGCTCTTGCGGGTATTGTGTTCGGCGCGGCCCCGCGCTCGCTGATGCGATCGGTCTACGCCGCTGGATCCACCGGCAGGCGCAAGACGATGGTGGTCATCTTTCAGCGCGGCGCCTGTGATGGATTGAATACCGTCATTCCGTATGCCGACTCCGGGTACGCGAAGGCGCGCCCGACGATCGCCCTCCCCGCGCCGGGCGGCGGACGCTCCGGATCAGCTCTCGACCTCGACGGTTACTTCGGCCTCCACCCTGCCCTCGAAGATCTGCTGCCTCTGTACAAGGAAGGCCATCTCGGCATCGTTCACGCGATCGGATCGCCCGACCTCACGCGTTCGCACTTCGACGCGCAGGACTTCATGGAAAGCGGGACGCCCGGACTCAAGTCCACGGCCGACGGCTGGATGAATCGGTGCTCGGGCTCGCTCGATCACACCGATTCAAAGTTCAAGGCGGTCGCACTCACCCAGACCCTGCCGCGCGTTTTGCGTGGTTCGTCTCCCGCCGTGGCGCTCGCCCGTATCGATGACTTCCACGTGCGCGAAGACATCGCGATGAGCGAAGGTCGCGGCACGGGCATGGGCGGACGACGGGCTCGGAACGGAACGATGGCCGGCAGCGGCACGCAGGCCGCCGGAACAGACTCCTCGGCGGCGTTCGAGAAGCTCTACGCCGAGGCCGCTCACGACATGCTCGGCAACGCTGGTCGTGAGACGTTCGAGGCGATCGAAGCCCTCAAGATCGCGGACCCCGCGAAGTACCGGCCTTCGGAAGGCGTGACGTACCCGCGGGGCCGTCTCGGCGACAGCCTGAAGCAGATGGCCCAACTCATCAAGG
>JBDTQB010000149.1:0-10551 GCA_039932395.1 Vicinamibacteria bacterium
TGGGCGGGCTCAAGTCCGACACCGAAGTCGTGGGAATTGATGAAGGCCAGTTCTTTGATGGAAGCATCACCGAAGTGGCCCAGGTGCTGGCGAACCGCGGCCTGCGGGTGATCATCGCCGGACTCGACCAGGACTATCTGGGCCGGCCCTTCGAGCCCATGCCTCAGCTGATGGCGACCGCCGAGTACGTCGATAAGATGCTGGCGATCTGCATGCAGTGCGGCGCACCCGCCAATCGCACCCAGCGCCTCGTTCCTTCGACCGACCGGGTGGTCGTGGGCGGGGCGCATGATTATGAAGCGCGGTGCCGGCGCTGTTTCTCAGCGGAAGCATCTCAGTAGGGCTTCCAGGTCGGCTTCTCCACAACACCAAAGTCAGGTTCAGACAGACATTGCCGATTCCAAACGACACGCTCGAGATCGACGCCCAGGGCCGAGAGGGTCTCGTTCTCGATGTCGCCCTTCCCGTTCTGACCGCCTGGCGGACCAGCGTTCGTGTGGTTGGGTTTCGGCCGTCGATGGGGATCTCGGGGCTGTCGCCGCGTGAAGTGGCACGCCTGCGCACGCTCGGTCTGGGCACCGCGGCGCGCGCGACCAACCTGTTTGACGGCGCCACGGATTTTCGCTTTGCCTTTCCCGTCGATCCCGAGCGCGTCGCCACGCTGGGCTCACCCGGTGTGGAGGCCGATCTGGGGGGACAGCCGCTCGCACCCTCCATCGCCGACCTGAGCATCGCCGCGTTTGGCCTTCCGGTGGGACGCGACGTGACGCATACGCTCAGCGGCTTCACTCATTTGCGCGGCGCCGATGCGCAGGGATACGCCGGTCGTACGCTCAGTCATCTGGGCCGCGAGTTCGATTTGGATCTGAAGGTTTCGTTCGACCAGTTGGGCTTTGATCCGCAGGGGCAGGGACTCGTTTCGGTGTCAGAGGCGCGCGATCGGCAGACGGGGCGTCCGGTGGACTGGCAGAGGCCCGGAGACGTTCGCGGCATCCACGTCACGATTGGGGGCGTGCGGCCGCGCATGGAGCAGATCGAACGCATCGAGCGGTCGCTGCGTGAGTCGTTCTGGGACTCGCGCCGTCTGGAGCCCGTGATCGAGCGATTGATCACGCCGGGCACCGACTACGGCACGTTCCTGCAGACCGACGTTGAATGCGAGTTCGGCGGCGCCACCTTTGTCGAAGTGTTGAGCCGAACCGCGGCTCCGCTCGCGGTCGCGCGTCGTATGGTCAAGAAGGCCCTGGCCTTCCTTGATTCCTACGCGACCTTCGACGCGGTGACCGGCATCCAGGCGTTGACGGCTGCCATCGCGGCGCGGGGCAACTTCGAGCTGGCGCTCGCTCCGTCAGAACGGTTGAGTGCCGCTTGCGCGCTTCTCCGGGACCTTGGCGCCTACATCGAGGAATCGGAAGCGCCCGGTCTGGTCATCCTCAAGACTCGCGAGCGATGAACCTCTAGTCCGCTTCGTAGAGGACTTCGCCTTCGCCGCTGATGAAGAGCGACGGCTCGTCAGTCGCGGGAGACAGGCCCATCTCGGCTTCGAGCGTGCCGGACCAGGCGATCACGGAGGACAGCGGAGCCTCGAAAGGCTGATCGCTATGGACGCGCACGCAGGAGGGAAGTCCTTTCCAGGTGAGTGCTGCGAAACCGTTGCCTTCCATCTCAAGGACGTTCGCCTCCATGGCCGCGACTTGAACGTAGCGGGGCTGAAGCGAATCTTCGCAGGCAAGGATCCGGTCGGGTGCGACCCAGAGTTTGCGCGCATGGTCAGAGAGCAGCAGGCCGATGCTTGAGCCCGCGGCCGAAAGCAGCAAGGAGCCGGAGCCGGTGGCGATCACCAGACGCTCGCCGGAACTGGTGCTCTTGGATTCCTTGACCCAGAAAGTCACGTGGCCTTCGGAGGAAACCAGCGCGCCCCGCTTGAAGAAGATGCGTCCTTCGAAGGGAACCTGGACGAGATCCCTTCGCTTTAATTTCATCTTGGGCGAGATACCTGGGCCGCGAGGCCCGAGGAAGAGATCCTCTTCTTCGGCGCCGAGACGAAGGACTTCGGGACGAAGGGCGACGGGAGCATCGGGTATCGGGCCCTGATTGGGTGCTTGCAGTTCGGCTCCCGGGACCTGAATCAGTTTGGAGGCGCCGAAGAGAACCTCGTCGTCGTCATCGTCCCCGCGGAAGTCGTTGTCGAGCGGGGCGCTCATGGTCTTCGCGGGCGCGGCCGACGTGGGCTCGGTTGTGGCTCCCACGTCATGGCGGGGAATTTCTGTCGTGCTCGCGCCGTGCTGACGAAAAGCACTCGCCGTGTCGGAGGCGGAACGCGCCAGACGATACTGGTGGATCGCTTCGCGGATGCGCCCATGGCGCTCATAGGTCGCGGCCAGGTAGAAGTGGACGCGCGGCCGATCCGCCGAAAAGGAGAGGGCCTGCGTGAACGCCATCTCCGCTTCGCGAAACCGGTTCAACTTGAAGTTGATGAGGCCGAGATTGAAGAGAATCGCCGAATCGTTGGGCGAACTGGCGGCGAGCTTCCCGAACACTTCCTCGGCGCGCTCAAGGCGGCCCTGCTTGAAGTACAAAACGCCGAGCAGGCTCAGGACCGTCACGTCCCTGGGTTTCAGCAGATACGCTTCGGCAAGGTCCTGCTCGGCCAGGTCCGATTTTCCATCGGCCAAGAATGCACGGGCGCGCTGGACGTGGGTCTCGAACAGGCCGGTGGAAAGCGGGGAAACTGACGGCATGGAATCAAGGCGCCTCGTCAGGGAAGTCCGCGGATGGTGCGGAAGGTCGATCCATCCTGAGGCGGTGAATCCGCGAAGTGCGTGGCGCCTCCCGTGTCGAGCCAGCGGTAGTAAAGCCGGGGCGGAACTCTGACCAGCGGCCGGCCCGCGGGAGGGGCGACCTTGGGCCGGACGCTTTTTGATTGAAGCGACGGCGGCAAGGACCCCGAGAAGCCCAGTGTGGTGGTTGATGACGTGCTCGGACTTTGGGTTTCCGAAGAGGCCCTCATGATCACGGGCGCGGAGCCCAGAACTGAGTTGATGCGCACGACGTAGTTTCGGGTTTCCTTGTAGGGCGGAATGCCGCCATAACGCAGCACGGCGTTCTCCCCCGCGTTGTAGCCGGCCGCTGCGTAGTCCACGTTTCCACGGAAGAGGCGAAGCAGGTAAGCGAGATACTCTGTTCCGCCCATGATGGCCTGCTGGGCGTCGAACGCATTGTCGACCCCGAATCGGCGTGCCGTAGCGGGCATCAGTTGCATCAGCCCCTTGGCCCCTTTGGACGAAACCGCGAATTCGTCGAAGGCAGATTCAACGGTGATGACCGCGCGGATCAGGTCGGGGTTGACGTCGAACTTCGACGCGGCGTCTTCGATGTAGGGATCGAACTCGGGACGGCGGCGACTGCGGAAACCGCGTGAGTGGATCAAGACGCCCTTGGCCGAGAAGCGAAGACGGAACTCGCTGCTCTCGGGGGAATCCGTCGCTTCGAGAACGCCGGATGAGTTGCGCCGGAGGTAAACCTGCGCGGAGGCGTCGGGAACGGCGAGGAAGTCGACCGCTACGAACGCCCACAGGCTCAAGGCACCCGCGACGACGCGACGCGCCTTCAACGAGAGGCTCAAGCGGAGGTCTCGCTCAAGAGACGCAGGGAAACTTCCCGGGCTTTCGCGCGGAGCGCGGCCACGTCATCGGACTCGCCCAGAGCGCCCTGGGCAAACTCGGGACGGCCACCGCCTCGCAGGCCAAGTTCCTTCATGATCTTTGGTGCGGCGAGTTTATCCATGACATCGCGTGAAACGGCGACGATCACGGAATTTCCGCCGTCGCTCCCCGAAGACGTCGAGACGGCGATGAACTTCTTGTCGCCGCGCTTCTGGCGATATTCGTCCACCAGCGCCGCGTGGCCTTTGCGATCCACATCGGTGAAGAGCGGCGTCCAGATGGTGATGCCGTCCTTCTCGATGGAGTCGCCGGCCTCATTACGCGCGCCGCCACCGGACGCCAGCTTCATCTTGAGACGTTCGATCTCGCGATCGCGCGCCTTGAGTTCGTCCTTCATTTTCGCGTACTCATCGACCAGCGCGCCGCGATCCGCGCGCGCGAAGTGCGACAGCTCATCGAGAATCGCGGTGTCGCGCTGGATACGCTCAAGCGCCGCGCCGCCCGCCATCGCTTCGACGCGACGCGTCCCTGCGGAAACGCCGCTGGTGCCGCTGAAGAGAAAGAAGCCGATATCGCCGGTCTGCGAGACGTGTGTGCCGCCGCAGAACTCCTTGGAGAAGCCGGGCACTTCGACCACGCGCACGCGCTCGCCGTACTTGTCTCCGAAGAACGCCAGCGCGCCCGAGTTGAGCGCTTCGTCGCGCGTCATCTCGATGGTGGTGACTTTCTTGTTCGCGAGGATCTCCGCGTTGATGCGGTTCTCCATGACGCGCAGTTCGCGCTCATCGATGCCCTGGAAGTGCGAGAAGTCGAAACGCAGACGATCGTTCGCGACGAGGCTCCCCGCCTGCTTGACGTGGGTGCCGAGCGTTTCGCGCAAGGCCGCGTTGAGCAAGTGAGTGGACGTGTGATGGCGCATCGCGCCCGCGCGACGCTCCGCGTCGACTTCGAGACGGACCTTCATTCCGGCCTCGAATGTGCCTTCATCGACCGTCACCATGTGCGCGGTGAGGCCGGGAAGCGCGTTGCGCGCGGATGAAACAGTCGCGACCGAGCCCGGCGCCGACAGAATGCCCTGGTCGCCGATCTGACCGCCGGACTCCGCATAGAACGGTGTGCGATCGACCATGACTTCGCCGGACTCGCCCTTGTCGAGGCGGGTCACCGGCTTGCCGTCCTTGAACAGAGCGACGACGGTCGCGCCATCTTCGTCAAGGCGGTCATAGCCGACGAACTTCGTCTTGCCGCTCTCGAGCAGTTTCAGATACTCGGGCGAGCCAGACACCGCGCCCATCTTGCTGGCCGCGCGCGCTCGCTCCTGCTGCTTGACGAACTCCGCATCGAAGCCTGCCGTATCGACCTTCAGGTTCCGATCGGCGGCAAGTTCTTCGGTGAAGTCGAGGGAGAGGCCGTAGGTGTCGTACAGCTTGAACGCATCGGCGCCGCTGAGGATGCCGGTTTTGGTGGAGGCCGCGACGGAATCGAACATCGCGAATGCCTGCTTGAGCGTGGTGGAGAAACGATCTTCTTCGACGCGCACGACCCGCTTGACCGTCGCTTCCGTGGTCTTGAGATCGGGATACGCCGACTGCATGCGCGTCACCAGTTCGCTGACGAGCCCGGCGAGAAAAGGCTTGTCGAGGCCGAGCTTTCGGCCATGACGCAACGCGCGCCGCATGATCTTGCGCAGCACGTAGCCGCGGCCTTCGTTGCCGGGCAGCACGCCGTCGGAGATCAGGAAGGTGGTCGCACGAAGATGATCCGCGATGACGCGCAGGGAAACATCGGACGCATCACTCTGGCCGTACTTCACGCCGCAGAGTTTCGAGACCGCTTCGATCAACGGCACAAACAGATCGGTGTCGTAGTTGTTGAGCTTCTTCTGGACCACCGCGGTGACGCGCTCAAGTCCCATGCCGGTATCGACGCAGGCCGCCGGCAAAGGCGTCAAAGTCCCCTTGTCGTCGCGGTTGAACTGCATGAAGACGAGATTCCAGATCTCGAGGAAGCGATCGCATTCACACGCGACGCCGAGGCACGGACGCCCTTCCGCAACTTCGCCGCAGGGAAGCGACTCGCCCTGGTTGTAGTGAAGCTCGGAACACGGACCGCACGGACCCGTATCGCCCATGGCCCAGAAGTTGTCGGTCTTGCCGAGTTCCTGAACACGATCGGCGGGCAGGAAGGCGCGCCACAGATCGTACGCCTCGGTGTCGCGTGGCACGCCGTCTTCGCCCTTAAAGATGGTCGCGGTCAGACGATCAGGATCGAGTCCCATCGTTTTGGTGAGGAACTCCCACGCGAATGCGATCGCGTCCTTCTTGAAATAGTCGCCAAAGGAGAAGTTGCCCAGCATTTCGAAGAACGTGTGATGCCGCGCGGTGACGCCCACGTTCTCGAGGTCGTTGTGCTTGCCGCCGGCGCGGACGCACTTCTGCGATGAGGCGGCGCGCTTGTAGCCACGAACTTCACGGCCGAGAAAGACATCCTTGAACTGATTCATCCCCGCGTTGGCGAAGAGAAGGGTCGGGTCGTTCTGGGGAATGAGGGGGGAGCTGCGCACGACCTCGTGCTGCCTGTCCTCGAAATACTTGAGGAAGGACGCACGAATCTCGTCGGCGGAGAGCGGGCTATTCGTCGGCGTTGACGTCGTCATCCGACGCATTTTCCGTCATCAGGGCGTTTTCTGCGATGCGCACCACACGTCTTGCTTCATCCATCTCGAATCCACGGCTGAGCAGCGACCTTAAGACTCTGACTCTTTTGTCTTTAGCCGTCTCGCCCCTCGCACGCTGGAGAAGTCGGGTGACGAAGCGGAGGGTGTTCTCTTCGCCCTCTTCGGTTGAACTGAACGCTTCCTTCGTCGCGGCCTGCGCCGTTTCCGCGGAGACGCCCTTCTGCCTCAGCGTGGCCACGACCTTGCGCGGACCCCGTTTTCCAGATCGTGCCGTGATGCGGGCGATGAACGAGGCGAGCCGCGCGTCATTGACCAGGCCCTCGCGTTTGGCACGCCCGATCGCGATCTCAATCGCCTCGGGCGGATACTCCTTCTTTAGGAGCGCCCGCTCCAGTTCCTTCTCCGTGTGATCGCGCTGGCCGAGCTTCGTGAGGATGAGGGCGAACGCGTTGCGCGCCTGATTTTTGCGGACAGACGCGTCAGCGTCGGAGTTGGGGAGAGACTCGTCGCTACTCAAGGTCCGACATGGAACCCATGCCGCCGCGTCCGCTTCCGGTATCGATGCCCGAAAGCATCATGCGGAACTCATCAGGATTGGTGCAGCGCCGCGCCGCTTCCTCGCGCGAGATCAGGCCCTTCTGACAAAGGTCGAACAACGCCTGGTCGAACGTCTGCATGCCTTCCGTGGTGCCCTGAGCGATGGCGCCGGCGATGAGGCGTGTCTTCTCTTCGTTGACGATGCAGTCGCGGATGAAGGGCGTTGAAACCATGACTTCGACCGCGGGAACACGGCTCTGTCCGTCGGCGCGGGGAACCAGGCGCAGCGAAACAACCGCGCGCAGCACGGACGCGAGCTGGCGGCGGATCTGCTTCTGCTGATGAGGCGGGCAGACGGAAACGATGCGGTTGATGGTCTCGGTCGCGTCAAGCGTGTGCAGCGAGGACAAGACCAGATGACCCGTTTCGGCCGCAGTCACCGCGGTCTCGATGGTGTCGTAGTCGCGCATCTCGCCGACCAGAATGACGTCGGGATCTTGACGAAGCGCCGCTCGAATGGCGCCCGCGAAGTTCAGCGCATCGACTTCAATTTCGCGCTGGTTCACGATGGAGCGCTTGTCGCGGTGAAGGAACTCGATGGGATCTTCAACGGTGACGATGTGCGACGTCTTCTCGGAGTTGATGTAGTCGATCAACGCAGCGAGCGTCGTGGACTTGCCCGAACCCGTGGCGCCGGTGCAGATGATCAGACCGCGCTGTTCGTCGGCGATCTTCGTCAGAGTGGGCGGCAGCAAGAGTTCGCGGATGGTCTGGATCTTCAGCGGAATCAAACGGACCACCAGCCCGACGGTTCCACGCTGCTGGAAGACGTTGCAGCGGAAGCGGCCAAGGCCTGGGACGGAGTAGGCGACGTCGACGTCGAAACTGTCCTTGAACTTCTGCTTTTGCCGATTGTTCATGACCGAGAAGGCCATGTTCAAAGTGTCTTCGGTCTGCAGCCTTCGATGGTCCACCACGGCGGTCAACTCGCCGTTTACGCGGAGGACCGGGTGCGACCCCACCTTCAGGTGAAGGTCGGACGCCCGTTTTTCAATCGCGAGTTTGAGGAGATCGTTGATGAGCATTAAAAGAGGTGCCTTAGTATCGAAATCGTAACGGAGGTCCTGCGCGAACGCCCAGAACGAGATTGAATCCGAGGATAGTCTCTTTCGGCGCGTCTCGCCTCTGCTCCCGCCTTTGTGATATTCACGCGTCCCATGAGGATCATCGCGGGCGAGGGGCACGGGCGAAGACTCAAGGTCCCGAAGGGGGGCGAGACCCGCTCCACCGCGTCCCGGGTGAAGCAGACGTACTTCGACATCATGCGACCGGCGATCGAGGGTGCTACGTTTCTCGATGCCTGCGCCGGTTCGGGCGCCCTGGGAATCGAAGCCATCTCCCGGGGCGCCGCTCATGCGACCCTGATCGATCGTTCGCACGCGGCGGTCGCGAGCGCCCTCGAAAACATCCGCGTCCTGGGTGCGCTGAGCCGGTGTGTCGAGGTGTTGCAGGGCGACCTGCTGCGGACGCTGCGCAAGCTGCGCTCCGAAGGCCGCACATTTGATGTGGTCTACCTTGATCCACCCTACGAAGAGGGGCCGTACGAAGAGGCCCTGGAAGTGCTTGGAGCCGGGCTCGTCAGTCCGGGCGGTTACGTCACGGCGGAACACTTCAAGAAGCGACAGCTTCCGGAAGTTATCCTGCCCCTGGTGCGGATGCGTGAAGTGAAAATCTCCGACCATCGTCTGACGATCTACAGGAATGAGGTTTCGGAGTGAGCGACAAAGAATGGAAGAGGGTCGCCCTGTTGCCGGGTTCGTTTGACCCGGTGACCCTGGGCCACCTCGATCTCGTGATTCGCGCAGCCAGTCTCTTTGATGAGGTGATCGTCGCGGTCCTTGAGAACTCGCACAAGAATCCGTGGTTCTCCGCGGAAGGGCGCGTGCTGATGGTGCAGCGCGAGATATCTTCGCTGAAGAACGTGCGGGTGGTTCGCTTCTCGGGTTTGCTGGTGGATCTGGCGGAGAAGGAAGGCGCTGAGGTCGTGGTGCGCGGAGTTCGCGGAGCGAGCGATCTTGAATACGAGACGACCATGGCGCGCATGAACGCGCATCTGCGTCCCGGGCTCGATACCGTCTTCCTTCCTGCGAGCCCGACTTTGTCCCACATCGCCTCGCGCCTTGTGCGCGAAATCGCGTACCTCGAGGGATCGGTGACAGGCCTTGTCTCAGAGAAGGTGGCATTGGCGGTTGAGACGCGGGCGGAGGAGAAACGGGGCGAGAACGCCTTTGGCGGCGGTCGCGGCCAATGAAAGAAAAGCCCCTTCATCTCTCCGACCGCGTTGGGTCGGTCCATGTCTCGCCGACGGTCGCCACCGCGGCCCGCGCCGCGTTCCTTCGTGCGGAGGGCCGCGAGATTCTGGATTTCTCCGTAGGCGAGCCTGACCAAGGCACGCCGGAGAGGATCCGCAAGGCCGCGTCGGACGCCATGAATCGTGGAGAGACGCGCTACGTTCCGTCGCTCGGGGTGCCCAGCCTGCGCAAGGCGGTGGCCGACCGCTATCGCATCGAAGACGGAGTCGCATTCGACCCGAGCGAAGTGGCGATCACGCTGGGAGGGAAGCAGGCGTATTCGCTCGCCTGCGAAACCATCCTCAATCCGGGCGATGAGATCGTGATTCCGACGCCGTTCTGGCCGACCTTCTCAGAAGCGCCCCGAATCGTGGAAGGTGTGCCGGTGTTCGCGCCGCTCGACGCGAAGAAGGGTTTCGCCTTCGACCCCGACCTCATCATGAAGAAGGTGCGCCGGAAGACCCGCGCCCTCATCCTCAACTCGCCCTCGAATCCCACGGGGCAGGTGGTCGGCGAGAAGGCCCTCGCAGACCTCGCGAAATCTCTGAAGGCGCACGCCCCCGAAGCGTTCCTCATCTACGACGACACCTACGGACGCATGCTCTACGTCAAGGGCACCAAGACGATGCTGCCCAAGGTGCGCGAGATCCTGGGCGATCGCTTGATGATCGCGGGCACCGCGTCGAAGACCTACTGCATGACAGGTTGGCGCATCGGTTGGCTCATGGCGTCGAAGACGGTGATCCAGGGATTGTCGGCGCTGATCTCCCATCAGACGCAGTGCGCCACCTCGTTCGCTCAGTTCGGCGCGATCGAAGCTTTGAATGGTCCGCAGGACTTTGTGGGCGAAATGGTGGCCGAGTATCGCGTGCGTCGCGATCTGGTGGTTTCGGCATTGAATGCGATGCCGGGGGTGAAGTGCCGCACGCCTTCCGGGGCGTTCTACGCATTCCCGGACATCACTCAGCTTCTGTCGAAGGATGTACCGGATGCTTTGACCTTCGCGGCACGCCTCCTCGATGAGAAGGGCGTAGCGACGGTGGCGGGGGAAGGATTTGGTTGTCCCGGGTTCATCCGGATTTCCTTTGCCCGTTCGCAGGACGAGCTGAAGCGCGGTCTTTCCGCCCTCGCTGACTTTGCAGCATCCCTCAAGACGAAGCCGGTCGCGCGCCGATGATGGGCTTCGTCGAAGGCACGCCCGCGGTGCTCTATCTCAACGACCCCAAGGAGAAGATCTGGGGATTGGTGGTGCTGGTCTCCGCCGCCGGCGTGGTGATGCGCGGCCTTCGACTGGATTCATTCGAGGACTGGATGCGGCAGG
>JBDTQB010000150.1:0-10458 GCA_039932395.1 Vicinamibacteria bacterium
CTGGTGAAGAAGAACGGCATCATGATGATCGACTTCGCGATCGAGCTGCGGCACCGCGAGCCTCAACACACCGCCGCCCAGGCCATGCACCAGGCGTGTCTCGTCCGCTTCCGGCCGATCATGATGACAACCATGGCGGCGCTCGTCGGCACCTTGCCCATCGCGCTGGGCCTTGGCGCTGGAGGCGAAGCCCGACGCTCGCTTGGCCTGGCCGTGGTCGGCGGCCTGCTCGTGTCGCAGACCCTGACGCTCTTCATCACCCCGGCCTTCTACCTCTACATGGAAGCCATCAGCGAGCGGATCAAGGGCAAGCGCACGGCGATCTATTCGTAGCACCGTCACGAGAAACGGACGGCGCTTGACAGAAAAAAGGCCGGCGGATCTCTCCACCGGCCCGTTACGGCGCGCTCCGCCTTCGCGGAGGAACGCCTGCGCTACCTATAAATTCCGTTGAACAGGAACTTGAAGGTTCCATGCGGCTGGCCGCGGAACGTGATCTCCGGGCCGAACATCATTAAGCGGCCCTGGCCAACGCTCGTCTCGGCCACCGACACGCCGCCTTCGAGGTAATGCTGCCCCCAGGCCCATCCACTGCGAAGCGGCGCCGCGTTCGGGAACCAGGCCACGGCGCCGACCCCCTTGTTGGCGGCATCCGGGTGAAGCTCGAAAACGGGCGAGTTGTCGAAGAAAACGTCGAGATCCTTGGGCATGCCCCAGGTCAAGGGCGTGTTCGGGTTGATCTCGGCGCGCAGGATCGAACCGGGGACGTAGTACTTCTCCCGGCCGAGTTTCTTCTCGCCCGCGGCGGTCCTCTCAATCAGGTGGTTCGAGACGTACCCGAGCTGCTCACCGAGAACCGTCGAGGATCCAACCGTGAGGACCTTGCCGCCCGCTTCCATGAATGCCTTGATCTGCGGGACGCTCTTCGCCACGGTGTAACGACCGAGGCGATTCTTAAACTCGCCCGCGCGCTCTTCGGAAGGCTGACGACCGAAGAATCCGCCGCCACCGCCGCCCGCCGGAGCGTCCGCTTCAGGAAGGATTTCGTCGGCAAAAATCAGGACGTCGTATTTCGCATTTAGGCCTCCCGCGTCCACGTCGCGCGGGAAGATCTGGGTGACGGTCGCGAACTCGAACTGCTCAAGGAGCCAGCGCGTCCAGCCTGACGGAATGCTTTCACCGTAGGTATCCGCTAGACCGATGCGCATGTTCTTGATCGGCTTCGAATCACCCGCGGGCTTCGCGGTGACTCCTTCCGCCGGTACGCCAAGATCGGTCGCGGCCTTCTGAAGGATTGGCATCGCGGCGGCATTGGAGGCCACATAGAAGGCACCGGCGGAAGAGCCGGACGTGATTCGCTCCACCGGAACGCCCGCTTTCAGCAAGCGGTTGACCACGAGGAACGAGTCGTTCTCGGCGGCAGGAAGAACAAAGCCGGCAGCGCCGGCGGCGTTGCTCACCTGCGCGGGAAGCGGCTTGGCGAAGGTCTTCGCGGGAATGACTTCGAATGGACCATCGAACGCGTCAAGAACGCGATCGAACTGCACGCCCATCTGGAACGCGAGCGTCCAGCCGGCGTTGTCATACGGAGGAATGGGCGCGCCGCCCGGTGACACGAAGTCGTTCGGATGATCCTGTGGCTCGAACATGTCCATGACGTGCGGGCGGAACGCCTGCGCGGTCTTGACCACGAAGGACCCGGCGGGATAGGTCTTTCCCTTCACCGTGAACTCCTTGGTCGCGCGGTGGATGGTGATTCCGTTGTGGATCAACGTGTTGATGAACTTCGTGGCGGTCGGGAAGTCGGGCTGGTTCGCGGAGATGATGAAGCCGCGGGGATCACGCTTCGCCGGATCCTTCAACTCGTCGAAGTACTTCACGGGAACGGAGGGAGCGCGTCCGCCGACACTCGAGGCAAACCCTCCGGGCGCGCCGGCCGCCGCCGCGGTGCGGGTCTCGCGCGTGATCTTCGCCTGCAGCGCTTCCACTTCATGCGGAGTGAAGGTCCAGTTGTCCTTGCTGCCGCGCGCGATGGAGTTCTTCCCCATCTGATACATGCGGAAGAGGAAGGTGTCCTTCATGCGAGCGGCGAGGTCGAGGACGGCCCAGTTCGCGGTGATCGAGTAGTCGATGGACTGGCGGAAGTGCCAGGTCTGCGGAGTGATGGGAAACGGCATGTCGGCGTTCGGCAACATGCGCGAGGGAACGAATTCGATCTCGACCGGTGTCGGGTTGCCGATGGTTTCGGTCAGCAGGCCAATGCCGTTGTGGAAGTACACACTGGTGCGGAGTCCGCCGTTCCACCAGGTCGAGTAGTTGGCGCCCTTGCGCATCGTGACGCCCGGCTTGCCTTCCGCTTCGAATCGCGAGTGCATCGCAGCACCCACGAGGTCCAGCTCGACTGGAATCAGCGGATCGAAGTTGTAGTTGAAGGGGTCGCGGAATGGAGGCGCGAACATGACGGCGCCGGTCGGGCCGGTCTGATGGTGGTTGTACATGATCTGCGGATTCCACTCCACGAAGAGCTGGCGCAGCATGTTCTGGGTCTCCGGCTGGTTCGCCATGTAGAAGTCGCGGTTGTTGTCGTGGCCAATGTACTTCTGGTACAGGCGCGGGATGTCTCCGCTGCTGCGCTTCTTCTCGTCGGTGTCCTTCATGTACCAGTTGGACACGAGTTCCATGCCGTCCGGGTTCGCGTGAACAGCGAGGATGACCACGTTGTTCAGGATATTCATGGTCTCGGCGTCGGTGCGGCTGACCAGCTGATAGATCGTTTCGATGAGCTGGGCGGCGCCAAGCACTTCGTTCGCGTGCAGACCTCCGTCGATCCACACCACGACTTTGCCTTCGGCGGCGAGGGCGCGCGCCTGATCGTCGTTGAGACCTTCGGCACGCGCGAGCCTCTGCGAGATCCCCTGGTACTTCGCGATGAGTTTCTGGTTCGCGGGCGACGTGATCACCGCCATGAGCTGATCGCGGCCCTCGGCGGTCTTGCCGATGGTCTGAACCGTCATGCGATCCGACTCGGCGTCGAGCTTCCTTATGTACGCGGAGAACTGAGTGTAATTCGCGAGCCGATAGTCATCGCCGATGGTGAAGCCGAACGCCTGCTTCGTCGTCGTGATCTTCCCCTGCGCTTGAGCCAGCGAAGCCGAGGCCATGAGGCCCAGACCAAGCAGGGAAAGCCGTAGATACTTCATTCGTTTCTCCTAGAAAAAGAGGCCGCCCGCCCTGGGACCCCGAAAATGGTCTGGTGATCTTATCTGGTCGTCGAAGGCCTGATCGGCCCCCGACCGCGGGCTCTCCCGTCGCCGCGAACTTCCGAGGGCCGGGGTCAACCTAAATTGTTTGCGCGTCAATCGCGTCATACTGCCCGTGTGTGCCGATGAATCGTATGCACACGACGCGATAGGGATAGTTGATCCGCACCACGAGCCGGTACGGTGCGGGTGCGGGTGTTCGTCTTAGGAGACGGGCCTGGCGCGGTCGATCATCGATGCGGAGTCGAAGGCGCCGTTCCTGAGCGCAGTAGGGCGCAAGGCTCCTTGGAGACTTGGCGACGCGGCAGCGTCGCTCCAATCATTGTAGACGCAGTGCGACCCACGGAGACGAAGGAACGACCAAGCGCCTTTGACGCAGCGGCCGTCACCGAGGCGCGGGATGTGCGACCAGGCAACTAAGCACAGGTCCAACGAAGCGGTGCGGTAGTCTGTCTGCAACAGGAGCCTGAATATGACCGACAACAAGACCAACGACGGCGCGAACCTTCTCGATGACAACTCCGGCGGCGCTACCGCCGACCTGGGACGCCGCGACTTCGTGGCGTTGTCTGTCGCGGCCGGTATCGCTGCGGCGACCGCCCAGGGCGCATCCGCGGCTGAAGCCGACGTGGTGGAAACCGACGTCGTCATCAAGACAGCCGATGGCGAATGTGATGCGGCCTTCATCCATCCGAAGAGCGGCGCTCACGCCGCTGTCCTGCTCTGGCCCGATGCGTTCGGTCTCCGCCCTTCACTCCGCGCGATGGGCCGCCGTCTCGCCGCTGAGGGCTACTCCGTTCTCGTCCCGAATCCTTTCTACCGCCTCGGCAAGGCGCCCTTCACCGACGCGTCGGGCTTCGATTTCTCCAAACCCGCCGACATGGCCAAGCTGCGGCCCTTGATGGCTTCAGTGAACGAAGGCGACAACGCGATCAAGGACGCCTCCGCGTACATCGGATTCCTCGACGCGCAGAAGCAGGTCGACACCAAGAAAAAGATGGGCACCCAGGGCTACTGCATGGGCGGTCCGCTGGTGGTTCGCACGGCCGCAGCGTTCCCGAATCGTATCGGCGCGGGCGCGTCGTTCCACGGCGGCGGTCTGGTGACCGACAAACCGGAGAGCCCTCATCTGCTGGCACCCAAGATCAAGGCGCGGATGTACTTCGGCGTCGCGGGCAATGACGACGCGCGTCAGCCCGATGCCAAGGTCAAGCTGAAGGAAGCGTTCGAGGCGGCGAAGGTTCCCGTCGAAGTGGAGCTGTACGCGGACGCCAAGCACGGTTGGTGCATCACCGACATGCCCATGCAGGAGGGCGCGCCCATCTATAACAAGGTGGACGCGGAGAAGGCTTGGTCGAAGCTCATGGCCCTCTACAAGGCAGGCCTCGCGTAGAGCACGCCGGCGGCCGGCTGGCCCGGGTATGGCTGCCAGCTGGTCGGTCACAGTTTTAGTAGTGCGTCTCTGTGATGGGACGGGCCTATCATGATCAGGCCCCCATCTTCCGGGGCGTGAATATGCCCAGCGAACTCTTGCCGTTGCCGTCGCTCCGCGGCCTCGGCGCGTTGGAGGCGCAGACGCGATTGGCCGCCGAGGGCTTCAACGAGCTGCCCCAGACGCATCGCCGGACCCCGCTTCGCATCGTCTTCGAAGTCATTCGGGAGCCGATGCTGGCCCTGCTCCTCGTTGGCGGTGCGGTCTACCTCATCCTTGGAAACCTTGAAGAAGCCATCATCCTGATCGCCTTCGCGACGCTGTCCGTGGTGATCACCGTGGTGCAGGAGTCGAGAACGGAGAAGGTGCTCGAGGCCTTGCGCGATCTCACCAGCCCCCGCGCCCTGGTCATCCGCGACGGCGAGCGCAAACGCATTGCCGGCCGCGAAGTGGTGAGGGGCGATCTCCTGGTGCTCGCGGAGGGAGACCGCGTTCCGGCGGACGCCCGGCTCGTGGAAAGCCACGATCTCCAGACCGACGAATCGCTTCTCACCGGCGAATCGGTGCCGGTCCGGAAAATCGCGGGTGGCGCGGAGGCTTCGGCACAGGCTCCGCGACCCGGCGGCGACGATCTTCCCTTCGTGTATTCGGGCTCCCTGGTCGTGAGGGGCAGCGGGATCGGCGAGGTGACCGCGATCGGCGCCCTGAGCGAGATCGGCAAGATCGGGCAGAGTCTCAGCACCCTCGACCTTGAGCCGCCGAGGCTTCAGGCTCAGACCCGTCGCCTCGTACGGGTGTTCGGCATGGTCGGCGGAGCTGTCAGCGTCCTGGCGGTCCTCCTTTACGGAACACTCCGTGGCGGATGGCTGGACGCCATCCTTGCCGGAATTGCCCTTGGCATGTCGATGCTCCCCGAAGAGTTCCCGGTCGTCCTCACCGTCTTCATGGCGATGGGAGCCTGGCGGATCTCCCAGGCGCGTGTCCTGACCAGACGGGCGGCGGCGATCGAGACACTCGGATCGGCGACCGTCCTCTGCACCGACAAAACTGGAACGCTGACTCAGAATCGGATGACCATCGCTGACTTGCGTCTGCTGAACGGCGAGCGTTTTCAGCCAATGGAAGGCACAGCGCAGTCGATGCCCGAGCCCTTCCGCCGCATCGCTGAGTTTGGAACCCTGAGCAGCGCCCAGGAGCCGAGCGACCCCATGGAGAAAGCGTTCCATGCTTTGCGGAAGCAGCAGATTGCTGAGACCGAACCTCCGCTCGGCCGCGACTGGAAGCTCATCCGCGAATACGGGCTGCGCCCTGACCTGCTTGCGATGACCCACGTCTGGCAAACCCCACAGGGTGGGGAGTTCACCGTCGCGGCCAAGGGCGCGCCCGAAGCCATCGGCTTGCTGTGCCGACTTCCCCCCGCGGATCAAGCCGCACTCGGGAAGTCTGTCGACCTGATGGCCGCGGAGGGGATGCGCGTGCTCGCAGTCGCTCGCGCTTCGTTTGCGGGCCCGAAACTGCCTGAATCGCAGAAGGACTTCCCTTTTGAGCTCCTGGGCCTCGTCGGTCTCGCCGATCCCCTGCGGCCGGGAGTGCCCGAAGCAGTGGCCGCGTGTCGGTCGGCCGGCATCAAGGTCGTGATGATCACGGGCGACTACCCGGCCACCGCCCAAGCGATCGCGCGTCTGGCGGGTCTCAATGCGGATGACATCGTGACCGGCACCGAACTCGCGAATTTGAGCGACGCCGACCTGGCGGTTCGTCTTAAGACCGCCACCGTCTTCGCTCGAACCATGCCCGAGCAGAAGCTGCGCATCGTCCAGGCCCTCAAGCAAAACGGTGAGGTTGTGGCCATGACCGGCGACGGCGTCAACGACGCGCCCTCCCTGAAGGCCGCGCACATCGGCATCGCCATGGGCGGACGGGGCACCGATGTGGCGCGCGAGGCGTCCTCCATCGTGCTGCTCGACGACGACTTCGGTTCGATCGTGAAGGCGGTGCAGTTGGGTCGAAGGATCTACGACAACCTTCGCAAGGCCGTGGGCTTCATCTTCGCGGTCCATGTGCCGATCGCGGGACTCGCCCTGCTGCCTTTGCCCTTTGGCCTGCCCATTCTCTTTGGGCCCGTTCACATCGCGCTGCTGGAGATGGTGATCGACCCGGTGTGCTCGCTGGTGTTCGAGGCCGAGTCAGAAGAGGCCGACATCATGGGACGGCCGCCTCGCGATCCCGAGGCGCCGCTCTTCAGCGGTCCCCTGATTTCGTGGAGCGTCCTGCAAGGCGCCCTCGCTTTCCTGCTGGTGGCCGGAATCTATGTGACGGCTTTGAACCGCGGCATGCCGGAGACGGAAGCGCGCGCGCTGACCTTCTTCTCCCTGGTTCTGAACATCGTGGCCCTGATCTTCGTGAACCGTTCTTTCAGCGCGTCCCTGGTCGCCGCCATCACTCGACCCAATCCAGCGCTCGCGCGCGTGCTTTTGGCGGTTGGCTTCATGATGGCCTTGACTCTGCTCTGGCCCCGCGCGACGTCTCTTCTTCGTTTCGGCCCGCTTCATGGAAACGACCTTGCGGTGTCGCTCGTGGCCGGTGCCGCATTGCTGCTCGTGCTTGAGGGATTGAAACCCTTCTGGCGCCGGTATCAGGAGGCCTGAGGGCCGCGCGCGCGGATCTTGGCGTCGATGAAGTCCGGGTGCGCGACGTGCAGCAGGCCCGCGATCTTGCGGACCATGTGCTCCTCGTTCGCATCCTTTTCACCATCCGCGAACGCCACGAGCCAAAGCAGCTCGACCACCCGTTTTTTCTGATCGGGTGAGAAGGCGCTGTCCACCAGCGACGTGAACTCGAAGATGGAGCTCGCGGCGCGCGAATGTTCCTCGGCCGATCGCATGACTTCGACCACCTCGTCGGTCTGCATGCTGAACGTACTCTGCAGCGCGGTGCGCATCACGGTGCGTTCCGATTCCTCGACCTTGTTGTCGGCGCGCATCACCTCGAAGAGCAGAACGCCCGCGGCCACCCGCAAGGCCTTGTCGTGCGACTCGGGTGTGGGAGCGGGGCCGCTGCCGGCCTTCATCTGGAAGAACTCTTTGAGGGCGTCGATCATCACGCGGTCGAGGCTACCTCGCTACTTCGATTCAGGCAGCGTGTAGTCGAACTTGTACGAGTGGTTCTTGCCTTCGATGATGATGGTCAACGCGCCGCTGATGCCCTTCAGGTCGCCGGTTCCCGAGTCGGGCACCACGACGATGAGCATCTTGAAGTCAGCGTCGCCCTTCATGGTCGCGTGATGCATCAGAGTGAATGTGCCCTTGCGCCCCGCGAGAGTCACATCCATGATTTCCACGGCCACGTAGCCGGCCGAGCCCTTCACCTCGCCGCCCGTCGTCATCATTTCGCCTTTGCTGGTGCCGACCATGTCGCCCTTCCACTCCTTGTCGATGGAGAGGCGGCCGACCTTCACGCCCGCGACCTTCTCGTCCTCGGGCAGCGGCTTCACTTTGACGTCGAACGTTCCATTGGCTTGTGCGGTCATGACGGTTCCTTTCTGGACGGCCGGAGCCGTGGGAGGTGGAGTCTGGGCGCTCGCGGCGGCTGCGCTAAAAATCGCGCCAAGCGTGATCGCGCGGATGAATCGTGTCTTCATGAACGGATGGTAGCGTCCCCAGGACGAGGGCGGATTGAAAAAAAGCGACACAGCCCGAATCAAGACCGACAAGCCGCGCGGCATCCTCAATGTGCGCGCCGCCGAGGCGTCTACTGGAGTCTCCCGCTACTGGCCATCGCCCGACCTCGCTCCTTTCATCGAGCACTTCTGGATCGTGCGTTGGGATCTCCCCCGCCCTGTCGTCGCCGAAACTGTTCCGCATCCTTCAGTCCACATGACGATCGAAACGTCGGGACGCGCCGAGATCGGTGGCGTCATGGACTCGAAGTTCTCGCGAACCATCGAAGGCAAAGGCCGCGTGGTGGGGACCAAGTTCCGTCCCGGCGCATTCCGTCCGTTCGTCGGACACTCGGTGGCGGACTTCACCAATCGCACTCTGGCGATCAGCGATGTTTTTGGACCGCGTGCCAAGAGCCTCAGCATCGATGTTCTTGAGCACGACGATGACCTCAAAGGCGCCGAGATCATCGAGGTCTTCCTGCGCGCGCTTCAACCGGTGGCGGACGAAACGATGCTTCTGACCGGCCGCATCGCGGCGCGCATCGCTGAAGACCGCAGCATCACCCGTGTCGATCAGCTGGTGCGCGAGTTCGATACCCCAGCGCGCCAACTCCAGCGCGTCTTCAAGGACTACGTCGGCGTGAGTCCGAAATGGATCATCCAGCGCTACCGGCTGATCGAAGCGTCGGAGCGCATGGCCGCGGGGACGGTCGTCGATTGGGCCGATCTGGCCCTCGAGCTGGGCTACTCCGATCAGGCGCATTTCATCCGGGACTTCAAACGGTTCGTCGGCCGCACCCCCGCCGAGTACGCGCGACGCCTCTATTAACGCTGGCCCCTTCGACTGCGATGCGAACGGACTCCTGCTCAGGGTCCGCCCTTCGACTGCGATGCCAACGGACTCCTGCTCAGGGTCCGCCCTTCGACTGCGATGCGAACGGACTCCTGCTCAGGGTCCGACGTTACGATGCGGTATGGAATTTGGAACCCTACCGTTTGTGACCACCGACTGGTCAACCGTGGCGATCACGGAGCATCCCGGCGACCCCGGCACCGCGCGCTGGCGCACCATTCAGGCGGGCGGGATCCGGGTCAGGATGGTCGAGTACAGCGCAGGCTACGTCGCGGATCACTGGTGTCAGCGCGGTCACGTGCTGCTGGTTCTCGAGGGCTCCATCGAAACGGAATTGAAGGACGGCCGGACTTTCACGCTCACGGCGGGCATGAGCTATCAGGTCGCGAACGACGCCGAGCCGCATCGCTCTCGAACCGAAACAGGAGCGAAGCTGTTCATCGTCGACTGACAAACTTCCGGCCCAGCCTCTTGCTATTTCTCCTACTTTTGTAGGAGTATTCCGAGCATGGCGAAGAGCGAGCGGCCGGGAGCGTTCGAGGAAGTGGTTCTTCTTGCGGTGGCGCGACTCGACGACGAGGGCTACGGCGTTACGATTCTGCGGGAGATTGAAGAGCGCACGAAGACACAACCAGCGCTCGGGGCGATCTACGCGACTCTCGAACGACTGGAAACGCGCGGATGGGTGACGTCTTACCAGGGTGAGTCCACCGCTGTTCGCGGCGGTCGCGCGCGCCGTCACTACCGATTGACTGCGGTGGGAGTGCGCGCGCTCGAAGCCAACCGGCGCATCTTCGATCGTCTGTGGGATGGCCTCGTGATCGGAAAGAGCGGCCGCTGATGCAACGCCGCAAGTCGCCACGGCCGCCGGCCCTGGCCGCCCTTCTCATCAGGTTCACCGCGCCCGCGACTGATGTGGACGTCATGCTGGGCGATCTCGAAGAAGAGTTCCACAGACGGGCCGCCACTCATCCGTCGGAGGCCCGCTTCTGGTTCTGGCAGCAGGCCTTGCGATCGGCCCCCGTCAACACGGTGCGAAAACTACGCGACTCTTTCGGGCCGCGAACGGAACAACCCGGCATTCATCTTTCGAAGGGCGATGACCTCATGACAACTCTCCTGCATGACTTTCGGTTCGCGTGGCGCTCGGTCATCCGAAACAAGCGCCTCGCCGCAACCATCATCGGCACCCTGGCGCTGGGAATCGCGGCAACCACGGTGATCTTCAGCGTCATCGACGGCGTGGTGCTGA
>JBDTQB010000151.1:0-10422 GCA_039932395.1 Vicinamibacteria bacterium
TGACCACGCGGTCGCGGATCGGCGAGAGCGCTTTTCCGAGCAGCGTTTCGTTGGTAAACGGGCCATAGGACTCGGCGGTGTCGAAGAAGGTCACTCCGCGATCCGCGACCGCGCGGGTCAGCGCGATCATCGCTGTCTCGTCCTGCCGGACTCCGTACGAAGCGCTCATGCCCATCGATCCGAAACCGAGGGCCGAGACCGTGAGCCCATTTCCCAGCGTGCGTGTCTTCATGCGCGTTTCATTCCTTGTCTGTGCTCAAACGATCGACCGCCGTAAGCAACCAGAGCCTCAACATCCTGCCGGTCGCGAACGTGCCCGCGCTCGAGCTTGGACAGAACCTGAGTGTACGGATCAAAGTGAAGCACGGTGAGCTTTCCGATCTGCATCACGAACTCACAGCGATCACGTTTCGCGCAAGATCGGCCAATCCCTTGTCGATAACGTCGCCGCCGGGCAGGGCCTGCATGACGAAGGATTGTACCGGGCCGGACGGTCGGCCGCCGGGCGACGACCCGAACGGCAAGGCCGTGACGAGGTGGTCACCGTGGAATTCAGCGCGTTTGGAGCGTTAGGGGCAGAATGTCGGTATGAAGCCATCCAGCATCGCCTTAGCCGTCGTCGTGGCGGCGTTGGTTGGCGCCTCCATCTTTGGAAGCCTCGTGCATCGCTCGGTAAGCGTGAAGCAAGCCAGTTCCTCGGAAGCGCTCACTCGCTTCACCGCGGTTCGAGAGAAGTTTGCCGGGCAGCGTCCCCTGTTGGAGGTCGATGCGTCGGGCGCGGTCACTCGTTCGGCGGAGAGGGCCGGCGCGGCTTCCCCGGCTCCAGTCGTGAAGCGCCTCAGGGTCCTTGGCTACCGCGCGGGCGAGGAACGTTTGATCGAGGCCGATGTCCCGTTTTGGTTTCTCCGCCTCAAGGGGCCGGCTTTGGAGTTTGCTGTCCGCGATACTGGACTCGATCTGGAACGCCTGAAACTGACGCCTGACGAGCTGTCACGCCACGGCGCGGGTCTGGTGTTGGACCAAATTCGTCCGAACGGCGATCGGCTGCTGGTCTGGGCCGAGTGAGAGCGCAGCGCCGGTTCTAGAGACGCCGCAGGTGGGCGTCTGCCCTTCTTCGCGACCGAGCGAGCGGTCAACCCGTCTCCTTCGCCGTTCCTTGAGTTCGGCGACGGGTCTGGAAAAGATGAGCGAGCTGATCGAGGATGACCGCGATCAGGATGACTCCTCCAATGATGATGAAGGTCCAGTTGTTGTCGAGCCGGAAGATGCGGGGGGCGCCCGTTTCATCGCGGTAGGCCCACTGAAACATGTTGATGCCGTTGTCGATCACCCGCATGATGCAGGCGCCGATGATCGAACCCACGACCGTTCCTTCGCCACCGCGCAAGGAAACGCCCCCGAGCACCGCCGCCGCGATCGCGTAAAGCTCGTAAGCGATTCCGACCTGCTGCGACATCTGGCCGATGTAGGCGGCATAACAGATCCCCGCGATCCCGCCCGAGAGGGAGGAAATCACATAGGTCATCGTCTCGACGCGCTGCACCGGAATGCCGGAGTATTCGGACGCGTCGCGATTGCCGCCGATCGCGTAGACATAACGGCCGAACACGGTGAAGTGCAACAGGTACCCGGCCACCAGCGCGACCGCGACCAGGATCAGGAACGGATAGGGCAGCAGCGGCGTGTCGGGCGATCCGAACAGACCGCCGTTCGCAAGGCCGGTGAGGGGAATGTCGCCAAGACTCAGCGTCCCACCGCGCACGATGGTCTGCGACACGCCACGGAGCAACAGCATCCCGCCAAGCGTCACGATGAACGGCTGAAGGCGAAGACGCGTGATCAGCAACCCTTGAGCGAGCCCGATGAGGGCGGAAACCCCGAGTGCCACCGGGATCCCCACCCAAAGCGAATAGCCGAGGCCTCCCGCTGCGGGATTCTCGGGGTAATACTGGCCGGAGAGTTTCGCGATCAACACGCCGGTGAGACCGATGACGGAGCCGATGGACAGATCTATGCCCCCGGTGATGATCACGAACGAAATGCCGATGGCGAACACGCCGAGCATGGAGATCTGCCGCGTCAGGTTGATCGCATTCGAGGCGCCGAGGAAGTCGTGATTCGTCATCCACAGGCCGAAGCACAGGCACACCAGGGCGATGAACATGCCGAGTTCGCGCCTCATACCGCCTCCGCGTGCTCGATGGGCGCGGTCATGAGCTGGGCCACGCGCTCGGCGGTCAGACCCGCGCGCGGAAGGACGCCCTCGATGCGGCGCCGGCACATCACCACCACGCGATCACTCATGCCCAGAACCTCTTCCATTTCGGAACTCACCATCAAGATCGTCAGCCCCTGCTCCGCCAGCCGCGCCATGTGACGGTAGATCTCGGCCTTGGCTCCGACGTCGATGCCGCGCGTCGGTTCATCGAGGATCAGAATCTTCGGGCTGATCGCCAGCCACTTGCCCAGCACCACCTTCTGCTGGTTCCCGCCCGAGAGATTGACCACGGGCCGGTCGATGGATGGAGTCTTGACGGCGAAGCGCGCCACCTCCGCTTCGGCGACGCGGCGCTCCTGCGCGCGGTCGAGCACGCCGTAGTGCGCGTAGCCGTGGACCGAGGGAAGCGACGTGTTTTGCGCCACGCTCATGGGGAGCACCAGACCGTGCCGCTTCCGATCCTCCGGCGCGAGACACACCCCGCGACGAATGGCGTCGCGCGGCGACTTCGGCAGGAACGGCCGGCCTTCGAGCTGCATCGAGCCTCCGACCGCCGGGGTGGCGCCGAAGATCGCCTCCATCAGCTCAGTGCGACCGGAGCCGACGAGACCGGCGAAGCCGAGAATCTCCCCGCGATGGGCGTTGAACGTGACCGGCCCCGGCGCCCCAGGCACCACGAGATTCTGGACCGAAAGCACGACTTCACTGGACACGCCGCTCGTGGGCCGAGCCGGGAAGTAGTCGGCCGACATTTCCCGGCCGACCATCAACGACACGATTCGCTCGTGGGTCGCTTCCGCGCGGGTCAGATCGCCAGCGGGCCGACCGTCGCGCAGAACGGTGATGCGATCGGCCAAGGCGAGCACTTCTTCCATGCGGTGAGAGATGTAGACAACCGCGATGCCGTCCGCGCGAAGTTTCTCGATGATCTCGAAGAGCTTGGCCGATTCGCCCGCGGTCAACGATGACGTCGGCTCGTCCATGATGATGATGCGCGCCTCAAGGGCCAGCGCCTTGGCGATCTCCACCATCTGCATCTCGCCCACGGTCAGGCTGGACACCGGCTCGTCGGGAGACCGCGCCAGTCCTACGCGTTTCAACAAGGCGGCCGCGGCCTCGCGCATGGTTTTCCGACGCAAGAGGCTCATCAGACCAAGCCGGCGATCTTCGTTGCCAAGGAAGATGTTGCCCGCGACGTCGAGGTTCGGAGCGAGCATGAGTTCCTGATGGATGAGGGCGATGCCCGCCTTCCTCGCGTCCCGGACCGAGGCGAAGCGAAGAGGGACGCCGTCCACCAGAATCTCTCCCGCGTCTGGCCGCACGGCGCCACCGAGGATCTTGATGAGCGTGGACTTCCCCGCTCCGTTCTCGCCGGTCAGGGCCAGAACTTCGCCGCGGCTCAGATGAAGCGACACGCCCCCAAGGGCGATCACTCCAGGGAAACGCTTCGTGATCGAGCGCATCTCGAGGAGCGGCGACGGCGGCTCGGACGCAGTCGCCATGCCGGTCGCTCTCTCAGCGGATTGCAACGGTGCCGCCGCTACTTCTTCCACTCCGCGAGGCGGGTCTCGAAGTCCTTCAGGCTCTTCTGATCGATGATCTCGACGCCGGTGTTCTCGATGCCGTCCGCCGGGATCGTGGTTCGCGCCTTCTCGAAATCAGTCGCCAGAAGGTGCGCCCACTTCGCGGAGCGATAGCCCATTTCGTAAGGATGCTGCACAACGGTGGCTGCGATGGTCCCGGCCTGAATGGCTTTCAACGTGCCGTCCTCTTCATCGAACACCGCGGCCTGAACCTTGCCGCGCTTGTTTCCGCCCTCGATCGCCGCCGCGATGGCGGGCCCGTTGTAAGACCAGAGTCCGCACACCAGCGTGACGTCCGGACGGGCGTTCAGGATGTCTTCGACGTTCGAGCGCGCCTTGGCTCGATCGGTCTGGTCTTCGCGTTTCTCCACGATCTCGATGTGATGACCGGCGATCGCGTCTTCAATGCCTTTCAATCGCTGAGTCGCGTTGTCGGCCGAGAAGAAGCCGACGAACACCGCCATTTTGCCGCCCTTCGGAAGCAGTTCCACGATGCGCTCACCGAGCTTCTTGCCCGCTTCGTAGTTGATGGTGCCGACATAAAGAAGACGCTTGCTCGCGGCCGCGTCTGAGTCGAAGGTGATGAGGCGCGTTTTCGCGGCGGTTCGATCGAGCAGCGCGGTTTGATCCTTGGGGGCGATCACGCTCACGGCGATCGCATCGTACCCCTGGCTCACCAGGTTCTCGAGGATCTGGTTTTGCTCTTCCGTCTTGCCGTTGGCCGGCATCTTGATGTCGACCTGGACCTTGGCCTCGGCCTCGTACTTATGGACTCCGTTCGAGGCGATCTTCCAGAACTCGCTAGTGTTGTTGGTTACGAAGGCCAGCTTCACGGGACGGCCTGGGTCTTCCGACGCCGCGGGCTTCGGCGTTTCGGTGGTGGCCGTATTCGTCGGCGCGGGCTGACAGCCGCTCGCGAGGACGACGGCGGCGAGCAGTGGCGCAAGAAGACGGCCGGTGGTGCTGCGTGCGGGCATGAGTTTCATCGTGGCTCCTGAGTTTGGACTACTTAGAGTCTAACCGTCTGTCGGTCCGTCCACGGACAACAAATCATGGGTCCTTGATACGTCGAATTTCGTGTAGCTTGCATCCGCCATGGAGAGTCTCCGATCGTCCTCAGCCCTTCCCGAGATCGGAGAGTTGATTGACGCGAAGTACCGGATCGAGAGTCTTCTTGGCCAGGGAGGCATGGGTGCGGTGTTCCGGGCCTCCCACGCGCACACGGGACGGAGCGTCGCGCTTAAGGTCATCGTGCCCGCGTTTGCCGGCGACGAGACTTTCCTGCGGCGCTTCGAGCGGGAAGCGCGCGCGGCCGGATCTCTCCGCCATCCGAACATCGTCGACGTGACGGATTTCGGCTATGCGACCACATCCCGCGGGCGGCTCGCCTATCTTGTGATGGAGTTCCTCGACGGATGCTCGCTCGCCGATGTGTTACGGCAGCAGACCGGTCTGCCGCTTGCGTGGTCGGTGGACATCCTTGAGCAGGTGGGATCCGCGGTGGAAGAAGCCCATCGCGTGGGACTTCTGCATCGCGACCTAAAGCCCGACAACATCTGGCTCGAACCCAACCGCAAGGGTGGATACACCGCGAAGGTCCTCGATTTCGGTCTTGCGAAACTCGCCACCGCCGAGAGCGGGACCGCACCGGCGCCGGTCGAGACGGCTGTCGGCCACGCGAGCGGCGTCCCGTCCGCCGAGGTTTTCGACGAGGGCGAGACCGGGGTTCGTCCGTTGTCGGGGGACCTGTCCGCCCCGCCGGATCAGGAGGCGCCGACCATGGCGCGTCCATCGCCCCCACCCGGCCCGCACACCGGCAAGGTGGACGATGCCGATGGCGCCACCGCCTTTGGCGCGGTGATCGGGACGCCTGCCTATATGTCGCCCGAACAGTGCCGGGGCCTGCCCCTCACCGCTGCCTCGGATGTCTACAGCCTCGGTGTGATCGCGTATCGAATGCTGGCGGGGAGGTTGCCCTTCGAAGGCAAGAGCGACGCGCAGATCAAAGCGCATATCTCCGCGGCGCCGCCGGACCTAGGGGTGATCCGCCGCCGCGATCTGCCCAAGGACGCGAGCGAGTTGGTGATGAAGACGCTGTCGAAGGATCCCTCGGCGCGGCCAAGGAGCGCCGGCGCCTTCGCGTCCATGCTTTCAGCGCGCGTTCAACCGACCAGCGACTTCCTGCGCTCGGCGCTCTTTCTGTTCATCCAGCACTTCCGAGACTTTGTGGAGGCTTCCATTTTCTGGCTGTCTCCGGCCCTGACCCTCGCCGCGGTCCTGTCCTTGCTGGGGCTGGTCGAAGCCATGGGGCGTGCGACGATCCTGCCTTTCCTTCCCGAAATGAGCTTTGCCATGGGCCCGCAACTGCTCGCCATTCTCGGGATCTCGGCGCTTCAGGGAGCGATCGTTCCGTCGGTGATGCAGGCCATCGTCGCCCCGCTCCAGCCCGTCGACGTGCGCCTCCTTCGCGGGATCTTCCGTTCCCGCATGCGCTCGTATCTTCGGGGCATCGCGCCGCTCGTGGCCATGATGGCGGTCTATTTCGCGTGGGTCTTCGCCGTGGTGCTTCTGCTGCCTCACGCCCTCGAGTCCGTGCGTCCGTTTCTTCGGACCCTGCCGCGACCCATCGCCATTGTCGCCATCCTCGCTTTGGTCCTGCCGGTGACGCTTGGCCCGATGATCCTCTTCCGGCGTAGCAAGTTGGGATCCGGCTTCCAGTTCCTGGGCGCGATCGCCATGATGGAAGGAAAGTTCGGACGGCCCGCCCTTCAGCGTTCACAGCAGCTCTCCAAGGCATCCGGGCGAGCCTTACAAGCTATCTTCCTGGTGTCCATCGGACTGGGCGGCATGTTCGGGCTGTCTTTGGGCTTTCTCTCGGCCGCCATTCCTCGGGGCCTCCCCGAGTGGGCGCCCGGCGCGATCCTGGCTCCACTTATGGTGATCGGCATGGTGTTTCTCGCGCCAGGTTTGTCGGTGGTCAGCGCGCTCACCTATCTCCGCGCCTTGAAGGCGGCAGGAGAATCGCCCGACGAAGTGCTCCTTCAGTTCGAGCTAGAGATCCTGCCGGCGTCCCACTGGAAGCTGGCAACGCGGGAAAGGATCCTCACGCAGATCGACGCGACTCGCACGTAAAGGCTTTTGGGAGCCGACGGGTCTGTAGACTCGCCGGGTCGGAGAACGCGGCGCGGCCTTCCTCGAGTCCCATTCACAAATCACTCCAACATTTTTCATCTACACCCGGAGACGCCGCGACAATCTTCACCGAGGACGGAGCCGAGATCGCCTGGGAGAGAGCGCCCAACCGGCCGGGCAGTCTCAAGACCAAGAAGGCGGGAAAGAACGCCCAGGTGCTGGGCTGGAAAAAGGGCGACGAAATCGTCGGCGATGGAAGCGGGCCATGGCTCGACGAGGTACACAAAGCACGGCGCGCCCTCAGGCCAGCGGATCGGCATCGGTGAAGCGCGACCAGGGAGCGATAGATCTTCCCTACTTCTTCGCGTCGGATGAACAGAAGAGGATGGCCTTCGGAGGCTTCAAGGGGATGACGTGTGAGTTCACGGCCGGACGGGGGCGGCGCGGGTGTTTTTCTAAACGCTGGGAACGAATGAGGGCTCGCCGGCGTCACGTCTTGACGAAAATGGCGAACTGATGGACGCGTGGCATCGTCTAAGGAGAATGCAAAAGGTCAGACGAGTCGCGGCGCTTCTTGGGATTGCCGTGTGCCTGGGTGCGAATCAGGCGGACGCTGAGTCGCTGGCCGAGAGTCGAACCGCTGCCACACCGGCGTCATCGTTCCGTTTCATCGTCGACGACTTCTGGTTGAACCTTCACCAGTTCCTCTACGTTCTTGGACGCGTGGAGAACAAGAGCACCGACTCTTCGCGCGTTGCCGTGAAAGACGCGCCCATGGACGAAGCCCGGGGCCTTTCCGTCGCCACCCCCGCTGAGCGGGATACGTGGCACAAGGCGATCGCGTTCTACGCGGCGGGCCCCAGCCGGCGAGATGTCGTGTTCGATGCTTCCCTGGTCGCGGCCGCTCAGGCCCTCGCGCGCGCGGGCTCTGCGCGATCGCTCACGGGTACCGACCTCGACGCGGATTTGAACAACGCTCTCACCAGCGTGGCGGACATCTACCGTCGGTTGTTCTGGCCCAGCCATCGAGCTGCGAATGAAGCGTGGGTCAAAGACCTCACACCGCGCCTCGAGAAACATGGTCCGGCGATTCTTGCGTTCATCACGCGCGCGTACGACGCGCCCTGGCCGAAGGACGGCTACGTCGCGCACGTGACCGCCTACACGAATTGGGCTGGAGCCTTCTCGACAGATGGCGGATTGCTTCTGCTCGCGAGTCTTGATCCCGGGCTTCGCGGTTCCCAGGCGCTCGAGGTTTCATTCCACGAAGCCATGCACCAATGGGACCAACGTGTGTTCGCGGAACTTGAGCGCGCCTCGAAGGCCCAGGGCGTGCCGTTCAACAATCGCCTGGCCCACGCGATGATTTTCTACACGGCGGGCGAAGCCACGAGACAAGCGGTCGAAGGCCACGTCCCCTACGCGGAAGGTGGTGTGTGGGCGCGCGGGATGGAGCCTCTGCGTAAGGCACTCGCGGCAGAGTGGCAACCCTGGCTCGATGGGAAGGTCACTCGCGACGCCGCTCTCAAGGCGCTCGTCTTGAAGGCGGCGGAGACGCGATAGGCGATCGCAACGCCGAACCCCTTCGACCCTTCCCTCCGGCGAGAAGCAGAAAGACTACCGCTCAGGGCAAGCGACTGCGAAGCCGACGGGTTGTGGCTTGGGGAGCGGCGATGTTTCTTCCAATAGTCACGGACTTAGTCCGTGAACCGACTCGCGATGACGGCAGATGAGGCGTGCTCGCCTACAGGTTGGGATGCCCCGCGATGCGCTTCACGTACTGACCGCGTCCCTTCGTTCCTTTGAACTCGCCGTGATCCACGATCACCTCGCCGCGCGAGAGCACGTACGCGGGCATGCCCTTCATCTTGCGGCCCTCGTAAGGGTTGTAGTCGACGCGCATGTGATGCGTCTTCACTGAGATGGTGTGCTCCTTTTCGGGATCCCAAATCACGATGTCGCCATCCGATCCGACCGCGATGGTCCCCTTCTTGGGGAACAAACCGAACATCTTCGCGGGGCTGGTGGACGTGAGCTGCACGAAACGATGTGGATCAATGAACCCCTTCTGCACACCTTCCCACAGCATGTAGAGACGCGTCTCGATGCCGGGTGCGCCGTTCGGAATCTTCGAGAAGTCGTCCTTGCCAAGAAGCTTCTGACCCTGCTCATTCATGCAGAAAGGGCAGTGGTCCGTCGACACAACTTGAAGGTCATTCTGCCGGAGGCCCTTCCACAAGACCTCCTGATTCCACTTCTCACGCAGCGGCGGCGACATCACGTACTTGGCACCCTCGAAGCCGGGCTCCTCGTAGTTGTCATAGGAGAGGAAGAGGTACTGCGGACAGGTCTCCGCATACGCAGGCAGACCCATGTCGCGCGCTTGCTTCACCTTCTCCAGCGCGTCGGAGCAGGAAAGATGGACGATGTAAATCGGCACGCCCGCCATTTCCGCCAACGCAATGGCACGGCCGGTCGCTTCCCCCTCGGCTCGCGTGGGTCGAGTCAGTGCGTGATACTTCGGCGCGGTCTGACCCTTCATCAGCGCGTCCTTGACCAGGGTATCGATCACACCGCCGTTCTCGGCGTGCATGCAGACCATCCCGCCGTTCTCGCGTGTCTTCAGCAGCGCTTTGAAGATCGTCGCGTCGTCCACCTGGAAGACGCCGGGGTAAGCCATGAACAGCTTGAAAGACGTCACGCCTTCGTTGCGCGTCATCTTGTCCATGTCGTGCGACGCCTGCTCCGACAGTTCGCGCACGATCATGTGAAACGCGTAGTCGATCGACGCCTTCCCCTCGGCCTTCTTCATCCAGGTCTCGTACGCCGGATACAAACCTTGGCCGAAGCTCTGAATGGCGAAGTCGATCAGCGTCGTTGTCCCGCCATGCGCCGCCGCGATGGTCCCCGTCTCGAAGTCATCCTGCGAATTCGTGCCGCCGAAGGGCATGTCGAGATGGGTATGAACGTCAATGCCGCCCGGCATCACCAACTTCCCCGACGCATCGATGATCGTATCGGCCGGGATGTTCATCCCCCGCCCGATCATCGTAACGACGCCCTTGTCGATGTAGATGTCGGCGTCGTAGCGATCGGACGCCGTGACGATGGTCCCGTTTTTGATCAGTGTGGTGGTCATGGTCTTGGGGTTCCTTCTAGCTACGTGGGATCAACTCGATGACGTGGTCGGGTCAGATTGCGTACCCTGCCGGCTCTTCGGCCCGAGGGGCACAGGTCGTCGCGCTGCGACGCACGACGTCCCCAAGGCGCTCTGCGCTCGTGCGAAGGAGCCTGTGGGACAGCCTGCCTCGCCGGAACAGGCCGCGCGGCTTGACGCGATTGGGGCGCGCTTCCACCATCCGAGCGCAGGCCGAAGCACCGTTCCCTGAACGGAGGGGCGCCGAGCGGTACCGCTGCGAACGCGGGGCGAGAGCCCCGCGCCGTTCATTAAGAACGTTTCGAGGCCCCCGGAGGTGAAGGGAACGTCCG
>JBDTQB010000152.1:0-10361 GCA_039932395.1 Vicinamibacteria bacterium
GCTTAAGGCCACTCAGTGTTTTGGTTTCAGGACGCACCGTTTGCCGACCTTAGCCACCTCTACGCTCGGAACCTCGCAGACGGACTACGGCGACTCCTACGCGAGCGCGCAGCCTGCCCCCGGGGCACGGCCCGGCTCCGGAGATCCATCGCCCGTCCGCCTATCGCGCCCCGTGAGTGGGCCAAGATCACGGCCCTCCCGTCTGCTACTCTCCCCGAACTCAACGACTGGATACCCAATGCAGTGGATCGCCCCTTCCGAAAAAGACAACGCCACCGCCACGCTTGAGAAGCGTTTATGGGACGCGGCCGACCAGTTCCGCGCCAACTCCGGCCTGAAAGCCGCCGAATACTCCGGCCCCATCCTCGGCCTCATATTCCTCCGCTTCGCCGACGTCCGTTTTGCGAAACAGCGCGCCAAGCTGGAGAAGACGAGCGCCTCATCCCGTCGCGGATCACGCGTGGATGACCCCGCCGCCTACGACGCCGAGAACATCCTCTACCTCACGCCCAACGCGCGCTTCGACTTCCTCCTCAATCTTCCTGAAGCGAAAGACATCGGCCGCAAGGTCAACGAGGCGATGCGCGACATCGAGAAGCACAACGCGAAGCTCGATGGCGTCCTCCCCAAGACCTACACGCTCTTCACTTCGACGCTCCTCAAGGAACTGCTGAAGAAGATCTCCGAGATCCCCGCCACGCTCGACTACGACGCCTTCGGCCGCATCTACGAATACTTCCTCGGCGAGTTCGCCATGACCGAGGGCCAGGGCGGCGGCGAGTTCTACACGCCCTCGTCCATCGTCCGCCTCCTCACCGAAGTCATCGAGCCGTATCACGGCGCCATCCTCGACCCCGCGTGCGGCTCGGGCGGCATGTTCGTCTCCTCCGCGCGCTTCGTGTCGGAGCACAAGAAGAACCCGTCGTCCGAACTCTCCATCCACGGTGTCGAGAAGACCGACGAGACCGGCCGTCTGTGTCGCATGAACCTCGCGGTCCACGGTCTGGAAGGCGACATCAAGCACGGCGGCCAGACCAACAGCTACTACGACGATCCGCACAACGCGACTGGTCGCTTCGACTTCGTCCTCGCCAATCCGCCGTTCAACGTCAACGCGGTGGACAAGGAGCGGCTGAAGGACTCCGTGGGCCCGGGCCGCCGCTATCCCTTCGGCCTGCCGCGCACCGACAGCGGCAACTACCTCTGGATTCAACTCTTCTATTCCGCCCTGAATCCCAAGGGCCGCGCCGGTTTCGTGATGTCCAACGGCGCCTCCGACGCCCGCAGTTCCGAGCAGGATCTTCGCAAGCAACTCATTGAAGCTCGCGCCGTGGATGTGATGGTTGCCGTTGGCACAAACATGTTCTACACAGTCACGCTTCCGTGCACGCTCTGGTTCTTCGACCGCGGCAAGGCGAAGACGTCTCGTGCCGACACCGTGTTGCTCGTCGACGCCCGGCACATCTACCGCCAAGTCGACCGCGCCCATCGCGAATGGACGCCCGCACAGATCAGCTTCATCGCCAATCTCGTCCGCCTCTACCGCGGCGAGGATCTCGACTTCGCCCAAGGCGGCGAAGAAGCCGAGGCGAAGGTGAAGGAAGTTTTCGGCAAGAAGCCGAAGTACGCCGACGTGGCTGGACTCTGCAAGGCCGCGACCCTCAAGGAGATCGAGGCGCAAGGTTGGTCGCTGAACCCAGGCCGGTACGTGGGCGCGGAGGCGGGCGAGGCCGTAAGCGATGAGGACTTCAAAGCCCAACTTGAAACGCTGAACGAAGAACTCGAAGCCCTCAACGCCCAGGCGCGCGAGCTCGAACAAACGATCGCCAAGAACGTGGCGGAGATTCTAGAGTTGTGAGGGCCACGGGCTGGCGGGATGTACGTCTCGCCGATTGCGTAGAGCTGCTCGCCGGTTTTTCGTTCAAGAGCGAACTCTTCACCGAAGAGCCGACCGACGTTGCACTCGTAAAAGGTGAGAACGTAAGCCAAGGCTCCATCCTGTGGGATATCTCCAAGCGCTGGCCAGCCTCCGATTGGGAGAAGCTCGCGAAATTCCAGCTGTTGCCGGGCGATGTGGTCGTCGCAATGGACCGACCATGGGTTCCGGCCGGCTTGAAGTGGTCGTTCATCAGGACTCGCGACCCGAAGGCTCTATTGGTCCAGCGGTGCGCTCGCCTTCGTTCCAAAAATGAGAGCCTCGACCAGGACTTCCTTAGGTTCGTTATCGGTGGTCCGGGCTTTGAAGGGTACGTAAAGCCCATCACGACCGGCGTGAACGTCCCTCACATCAGCGGCCAGCAGATTTTGAACTTCGAATTTGCGCTTGCGCCCGTCCAGGTCCAACGGCGAATCGCCGACATCCTGTCGGCCTACGACGAGCTGATCGAGAACAGCCAGCGACGCATCCGGATTCTTGAGACGATGGCCCGCGCCCTCTACCGCGAGTGGTTCGTCCACTTCCGCTTCCCCGGCCACGAGAACGTTCAACAAGTTGCCTCCGTACTCGGTGACATCCC
This sequence comes from Vicinamibacteria bacterium, assembly GCA_039932395.1. Taxonomy (GTDB): domain Bacteria; phylum Acidobacteriota; class Vicinamibacteria; order Fen-336; family JAGNNV01; genus JAGNNV01. The sequence continues at coordinate 2,517 of JBDTQB010000152.1, forward strand.
CAAAGACTGGACGCCAACCCCACTCCGGCAACTCACCAGCAAAATCGGCAGTGGTGCGACCCCTCGGGGCGGCAAGGACGCATACAAGGCCGCTGGCATCGCGCTAGTTCGAAGCCTCAACATTTACGACTACAGCTTTGAGTTCGACAACCTTGCCTTCATTGACCAACGGCAGGCATCCGAACTCGACAACGTCATCGTGCAGAAGAATGACATCCTCCTGAACATCACCGGTGCCTCCGTTGCTCGCTGCGCGTTGGTACCGTCCTACCTGCTCCCGGCGCGGGTCAACCAGCATGTCGCAATTATCCGGGCGGACCCGAACAAGGTCAGCCCGTTCTATGTTCTCGATGCGATCAACAGCGACAACCGCAAGGCTCAGTTGCTCGCATTGGCCCAAGGCGGAGCGACCCGAGAGGCTCTGACGAAAGACACGATCGGTGATTTCCAGATCGTCCTGCCTCCTCGGCCCTTGATGGAACGCTACGGAGCCATCGCCATGAACATTCACCAGCAACGAGAGGTTCTGCTTCGCCAAGGCCAGAACCTCCTACGAACCCGCGACCTCCTGTTGCCACGCCTCATGACCGGGCAGGTTTCTCTGTGCACCGGTGGACTGCGATCCAGCAGAAGTTGACGGGATGAGCGCCATGAATAGGGTTCGGGACTTCTGCGACTTGCAATTCAAGTTGGAGTGCCAGCGGATAGTCCTGCGGCGAGGTGGGCCTCGTCCGATGGAGATCTCCGGACCTGGCGAGATATGGCAGGACGCCGAGGGCGTCCTGCAGTTCAAGATTTTCGCCGGTGACGGTGGCTGGAAGGTCCGCGCCGATGAGGCTGCCCACCCCAAACCCATCGGTGAGCTATTTCGTGAGGATGACTACTTCCGGCTGACAACAGAGAATCCCTCTGGCGCTCCGTGGCAGTCCGAGCGTGTGCTTCCTCGAGCCGGACTCTTCGATGGAATCGCACGCGGCAAGCTGTCTGAGCTTTCGCGAGTAGCTCAGTGCCCGTTGACGAAGTCGGCGCTCGCGAGGCTCTACTTTCGTGGCAAGCAGGAATTTCCGTGCAACGAGGGAACACGGACCGTCGTTCAAGTGGGCGGGCAAGACCGCTCCATCGAGGATGCACTCAACGTGGCGATTTTTGACGAAGGCACTCTCGCATTCGAGGCTGCGCACGAAGGGGAGCACACCGTGCTCACGCTGCGCCTCTTACCAACCGACTACCACAACGCAACCCCTTCTCGCGTCTACGAGGCGCTTCAGTTCGTCATGGGGAAGCAACTTGCCTGGATGGCTCTCGAAACCACCATCGGCGGCGAGCAGCTGACCAGACTGATCTCCTGGACCCGCCCACGCGCGAGCATGCTTCCGCCCTTGACAATCGACAAGGTCGATCCAGGCGGCCATTTCTGGAGGATGTTTCGCGACTACTTCAGATACGTGCATTCGGACAAGGGCGAACAGTGGCACCCAGTTTCGCGCCACGTCGGGAGCGCGATTGAGGCGCACGGCGCGTCAATGGACGCGAGCCTCTTGACGTTAGCCGTCGCGGTGGAAGGCATCGCGGTTGATTGCTTCTCGGGCCTTGCCCCCGTCAGCCAAGAGACCCTCCGCGAGTTCGACCTCGTCCTCTCATCCGTGGCGACCCTTGGCCTCAGTGAACAAGTCGCAAGTCGCGTGAGTGGGTCGCTTCGCGCCATGAAGCAGGCTCGTGGGTCGGACGTCGTGCGAGCGTTCATTAAAGAGCACGCATTGCCGGAGGGCCTCTATAAGGCCTGGAGTCTGGCCCGAAACATAACGACGCACGGTAGTGCCCGTAGCCTCCCCGTTGAAAAGATGATTGGCCTTGGGTTGGAGACGCTTTCGCTGTTCTACGCTTTGGTACTGGCGGCGATCGGCTACCGCGGATCCAGGACCGACTACAACGCCCAAGATTGGCCGAACACATCTTGGCCTGTCTCGGAGCGGCCGTCACTCGGCAGCGAGCTGCACTGAGCCACCAGGAACGCTGTTTCACGGCTGCCGCGATTATGGTGGGGCCAGGCCATCGCGTCCGGTCGCCGCCGCCCCCAGTTGTATGCGGACCGACACGGGATCTATGCCGTTTACTCAGAGCTATGATTTGCCGGTCATGACAACGCCTGCACGCATCGTCATCGATCCCGGCGTTCAGGCCGGGAAGCCAACCGTTCGTGGGACTCGGCTGTCCGTCGAGTTCATCGTCGGACTGTTGGGTGACAACTGGTCCGAGGCGGACCTCCTTAGCAACTATCCGAACCTCACTCACGAAGACGTGGTTGCCTGCCTGCGCTATGCGGGCGAGCTACTCCGAGCCGAGATGCTCTACCCGCTCGCTACCGTTTAGGCTATCGGCATGAGGTTCTCGGCCTCCTGGAGGCACGCCACGCATGTCCCGGTCGGCGTGTAGTATCTGACTCGGACATGAGGTCCGGACCGACACCCCGTTCTTTGCCGAAGGCGGTGACGAGATGACTGACAGAGAGATCCCCAACGTGTTCCCATTGATGTTCGGTTTTAACGACCTGGTGATGGGCCGAGGCTTCGTTGCCGAGGTCACCACCGATGGCCGCGCCACCATGGCTCAAGAAGAAGGCGAGTGGTGGATGTCCGGAGTAAACCCCGGAGGAGTCGCTGCATCCGGCGCCACCGTGCCCGAGGCGCTCGCCAACTTCCGGAACACCTATCGGCTGGTCTTGAGCGACTCCGCCATGCTGGCGAACTCGTTCGAGGAGTTCAACCGCGACGTGCAGGGCATCTTCGCCAGCACCACGGCAGAGTTGATTGAGGAGTGGAAGGCTGCGGCCCTGGCGATCCGCGAGGGCGGCGCCGTTGGGCCGTTTCAGGACTTGCAGCGCCGGCCTTGTGACAACGTGAGCTTCGTCGTGAACGTCAAACAGGTGGTCGTCGAGATGGCTCAGCCGAAGCCCGGCAACGATCAGGAATTCAGCGTTCCCACGACGTGGACGCGCACCCCAAACGCGGCGCAGGCGAAGTTGATCCACTCATGACGTTGTGAGACGACGCCTCCGTAACCGGGGGCTATCATTCGATCCGAGATGATCACACCTGACCGCATCGTCATCGATCCCGGCATTCAAGCCGGAAAGCCGATTGTTCGTGGGACTCGGCTGTCCGTCGAGTTCATCGTCGGGCTGTTGGGTGACGAGTGGTCCCAGGCGGACAGCCTTCGTAACTATCCGAACCCCACTCACGAAGACGTGGCTGCCTGCCTGCGCTATGCGGACGAGCTGCTCCGAGCCGAGAAGCTCTACCCGCTCGCTACCGTTTAGGTCAACGGATGAAGTTTCGCGCGGACGAGAACTTCCCCGGTGCGGTCGTCATCGCCCGCGACGAGGGCGACAAAGTTGCCAGCATCGACGACCTTCCGCACGATCTCACGGGGAGGCGTTGAGCACGATGGCACAAGGGGCGATGAAGCAAATCCGGGCGTCGACGAACAGCGAGCGCGTGGCCGACTACGCACCACTACTGGCGGAGATCAAGGCCCGTGTTCAGGCCGCGCGTGTCAGGGCGGGGCTTGCGGCGAATCGGGAGTTACTGGCCCTCTACTGGGACATCGGCTGCTTGATTCATGAGGCCCAGCGCACGAGGAGCTACGGCAAGCAGGTTGTTCAACGTTTGGCTCGCGACGTTCAACGGGCTTTCCCAGGCATCTCCGGCTTCTCGGAGCGAAATGTGTGGTTGATGCGCGCCTTTCACGCCGAGTGGGAGGGCACCGTCGAGATTCTGCAACCGCCGGTTGCAGAATTATCCGCTGGATCGAGGGGTCGAAAGGGGCTCGCCCCGCCATTTGTGCAACGGCCAGTTGCACAATCGAGCACGCTCCCTGACGCGGTCGCCTCGCTGCCGTGGAGCCACAACGTGATCCTGCTGCAAAAGCTCTCCGATCGGAAGTCGAGGCTGTGGTACGCGGCCAAGGCGATCGAACATGGCTGGTCTCGGAATGTGCTGGCGCTTCAGATCGACGGCGGCTTGCATGAGCGACAGGGCAAGGCGGTCACGAACTTCAGAGCCACGCTTCCGCCGACGCAGTCTGACTTAGCCCAGGGCATCACCAAAGACCCCTATCTCTTCGACTTCCTAACCCTTCACGACGACGCCAACGAGCGGGCAGTCGAGAACGGTCTCATCGGACAAGTCGAAAAATTTCTATTGGAGTTGGGAGCGGGCTTCGCGCTCGTCGGTCGACAGGTCCATCTTGATGTCGGAGACCGAGACTTCTACCTCGATCTGCTCTTCTATCACTTGAAACTGCGCTGCTTCGTGGTCATCGACCTGAAGGCCCGCGACTTCACGCCCGAGGCGGCCGGAAAGATGAACTTCTATCTGTCTGCGGTAGACGACAGGTTTCGGCAGGCGGACGACCAACCCTCCATTGGTCTGATCCTCTGCCGCAACAAGGACGGAGTGATCGCCGAATACGCGCTGCGGGACTTGAGCAAGCCCATCGGTGTTTCGGGATACGTGACTACTCTTGTAGGCTCGTTGCCCAAGGCGCTCAAGGGCGCCGTACCCACGGTGGCCGAACTGGAAGTGGGACTGGCGCGAAAACGCCGATGATTTCCTGTTCCAAATATGGCGATTCCGCCACAATTGGGCGCACGCGCAGACGCTGGCGGGCGTTTCAGTATTTGCGCCGGTTTCAGCAAATCATGAAACATCCAAGTGGACTGACATTTCAGGACGCGGACCGCCAGCAATGAGCCTGCACACCTTCACCGAAGATCAGCTGGTTGAAGCGCCTGCGATTGGGCTCTTCGCGGAGCTTGGCTGGACGACGGTATCAGCTTCAGATGAGGTGTTCGGGCCGGGTGGGACGTTGGAGCGGGAGACGAAGGGTGACGTTGTTCTTGTCTCGCGTTTGCGCTCGGCGTTGGAGCGACTGAACCCCACCCTTGCTCCCGATGCCATTAGCGCTGCCATCGATGAACTCTGTCGCGATCGTTCCGCGATGGCTCTGGCTGAGGCGAATCGCGAGGTCTATCTGCTTCTCAAGGACGGCATCAAGGTCTCGGTGCCGGACAAGGAGCACGGCGGTCAGAAGACCGAGCGACTACGCGTGATCGATTGGGAGAATCCAGTCGGCAACGACTTCCTTCTGGTGAGTCAGTTCAGCGTCACCGGCGCGCTCTACACCTGCCGGCCCGATTTGGTGGGCTTCGTTAACGGTCTGCCGCTTGTTGTCATCGAGTTGAAGAAGCCTGGCGTGCCCGCGCGGGCTGCGTTCGACGAGAACCTGACCAGCTACATGCATCCGCTGAATGGGATTCCGGCGCTCTTCGTCTTCAACGCTCTGCTCATTGCCTCGAACGGCACGGAGAGTCGCGTGGGTTCCCTGACCGCGGATTGGGGGCGGTTCTTCGAATGGAAACGCATCGAACGCGAGGACGAGCCGCGACGCGTTTCTTTGGAGGTGATGCTTCGCGGCACCTGCGACAAAGGGCGATTGCTCGACCTCGTCGAGAACTTCACTCTCTTCTCCGAACTTGAGTCTGGGCTCGCGAAGATCATCGGCCAGAACCACCAGTTCCTTGGCGTGAATAACGCCATCGCGTCCATGCTCGCGGCTCGCGAGGCCGGACACGGTCGCGGCGGTGTGTTCTGGCAAACCCAGGGGAGCGGCAAGAGTTTCTCGATGGTGTTCTTCGCGCAGAAGGTGTTGCGGAAGGTCGCCGGCAACTGGACGTTCGTGGTCGCGACGGATCGGGTTGAGTTGGACGATCAGATCGCCAAGACATTCAAGGCGTGTGGCGCGGTCACCAAAGCGGAAGGCGATGAATGCCATGCCGAAAGCGGAGCGCATCTGCGTGAACTCCTGCGCGGGAATCATCGCTATGTGTTCACCCTGATTCAGAAGTTTCAGACGCCCGAGATGCTGTGCGATCGGCCCGACGTGATCGTCATGACGGACGAGGCGCATCGGAGCCAGTACGACACTCTGGCGCTGAACATGCGGGCAGCCTTGCCCAGAGCGCTCTTCCTCGCCTTCACGGGCACGCCGCTCATCGCGGGTGAGGAGCGCACGAAGGAAGTCTTCGGCGACTACGTTTCCATCTACGACTTCCAGCAATCCGTCGAGGACGGCGCCACGGTTCCGCTCTTCTACGAGAACCGAACGCCCGAGCTGGAGTTGGTGAATCCCGACCTGAACGATGACATCTACAACCTCATCGAAGACGCGGAGCTGAATCCTGAACAGGAAGCCAAGCTCGAACGTGAGCTCAGCCGGCAGTATCACCTCATCACGCGGGACGATCGCCTCGAAACGGTCGCGCAAGACATCGTCCGTCACTTCCTTGGACGTGGGTTTGTGGGCAAGGCGATGGTGGTCTCCATCGACAAGGCCACTGCGCTCAAGATTCACGACAAGGTTCGGAAGCATTGGGCCACAGCGCTGGACCAGGTCCGGACGGAATTGGCTCGATACGATCTTGAGGGGGACGCCAAGGCCGATCTCCTGGCGCGCCTGAAGGTCCTAGAGACGACAGATATGGCTGTCATCGTCTCCGCCGCGCAGAACGAGATCGAGCAGATGAAGGCGCTGGGGCTCGACATCGTGCCGCACCGCCAGCGGATGAACGATCAAGCGCTGGACGAGAAGTTCAAGAAGCCAGAGGATCCCCTTCGTCTCGTGTTCGTTTGCGCGATGTGGCTCACCGGTTTCGATGCGCCAAGTTGCTCGACGATTTATCTAGACAAGCCAATGCGGAATCACACGCTGATGCAGACCATCGCGCGCGCCAACCGGGTGTTCCCCGGCAAGCACAGCGGCCTCATCGTCGACTACGCGAACGTATTTGCGTCGCTGGAACGGGCGCTCGCCATCTATGGCGCGGGCAAGGACGGCCAGAATCCGGTCCGCGACAAGCAAAAGCTGGTCGCGGATCTCCGGAAGGCGATCGACGACGCGACCGTTTTTTGCTCCGCACACACGGTCAGCTTGCAGACCATCGAGGATCTTCCGGCGGGAAGCATGAAGCGGCTTCAGCTTGTCGGCGACGCGGTCAATGCCCTCATCTCGCCCGACACCGCGCGTAGAGACTTCTTCGGACACGAGCGGGTCGTCAATACGCTCTACCGCGCGGTGAAGCCGGATCCTGCGGCGCTTGAGTTCATCAATCGCGTCGCGTGTGTGAGTGCCATCGCCGGTGCGATTCGAAGCAAGCTCAACCCGACGCCTGCGGACATCTCGGAAATCATGGGTGGGATTCGAGGGCTGCTGGACGCCTCCATCTCGGGAGTCACCGCGCGCGAACCTGAAGCACCGAAGATTGACCTGTCGAAGATCGACTTTCGCGCGCTCGCCGCGAGGTTCAAGCAGTCGGAACACAAGAACACGGGCCTCGAAGTCCTGAAGGCCGCGGTTCGCGCTCAACTCGCCATGCTGATCCGCCTCAACCGGACGCGGGCGAACTTCCAGCAGAAGTTCGAAGAACTAATCGACGCCTACAACGCCGGCAGCAAGAACATCGAAGAGCTGTTCGAGGAACTGCTGAAGCTCAGCCACAGCCTTACCGATGAGCAACAACGCCACGTCCGTGAAGCCATGAGCGAGGAAGAGCTGGTCATCTTCGACATCCTCACCCGGCCGGCGCCCGAACTGAGTATCAGCGAACGCGCCGAAGTGAAGAAGGTCGCGCGCGACCTGTTGGCTCGGCTCAAGCTGTTGCTGGTCCTGGATTGGCGGGTCAAGTCCGCCGCGCGTTCAAAGCTCAAGCTCGAAATCGAGGACGTTCTCGACAACGGACTTCCGCGGGCGTACGACAAGCCGGCCTACGAGCAAAAGTGCGGCGCGCTG
>JBDTQB010000153.1:0-10293 GCA_039932395.1 Vicinamibacteria bacterium
ACTCCTTGAGCACGGAGACGCGCGTCCGGATACGGCGGCGGTCGGTTTCAAGCTTTGTTTCGCCAGGACCGCGGGTGCCGATGCCACCGCCTAGACGCGAAAGCGACACGCCCTTGCCGGTCAGGCGCGGCATCAGATATTGAAGTTGCGCGAGTTCGACTTGAAGTCGCCCTTCGCGGGACCGAGCACGCTGGGCAAAGATGTCGAGAATCAACTCGGTGCGATCGAGCACCTTCACGTCGAGCGCCGACTCGAGATTGCGCGCTTGCACCGGGGAAAGCTCGGCGTCCACCATGACGATGGTGACCTTGTTTTCCTCCGCGAAGGCCTTCAGCTCTTCGACCTTGCCGCTGCCAAAGTAGGTCGCGGAGTCCGGGCGTTTCCGCTCCTGAGAGATCACTTCAACGATGACGGCGCCCGCACTCTCGGCCAGCTGCCTCATCTCTTCAAGGGAAATCGCGGCGGCATCCCGGTCACGGCTGGTGCGATACGTGCCGCAAATCAGGGCGCGTTCGTTTCGTTCGGTTTTGGTTTTGTTACTCAAGGGGTCGAGACAAGGCTACACCGGGCGGCTCGCGCGGCGTCTATCTCATCGGGGCACCCAGGACGCCGCCATCCCGGTACGCGAACGGCGAGTCGAACGACAACCCGGTGACGCCGGACAGGGTGGTCGTGTTCGCCGAGATGGCTCCAAAGGCACCATCGTGGGTCAGGATGGTTCCCCCGTTGGCGTTCCCGGTCTGCAAGTTGCCGCTCGCGGTCCTGAAGACCGTGGCGTTGGCCGGGATGGAAAATGTGTCCGTGAAGCCGATCAGCCCGGCTGGACCGAACGCGCGCAGGACGACCTCCACGGGCTGCGCCGTGTTGTTATGAATCGTATGAAACGACTCATATCCGCTCGACGAAGCGACGAAAAACCATGGAGAGAAGAGCGTGGTTTCTCGGAGCGTCACATTGACCGCGGTCAGAGCGCCCGGGCCGCCGACAACGCGAATCCAATAAACGCCATCCGAGTTGGGTCGAAACAACACAGTCTGCGCGAAAGCATCCGATCCGTTCGGCGAACCCTCCAGGCTGGAACTCACTTCTCGAGGCGCGGGACTCGCCGCCATAGTCCCGGCGGAGTTCGAGAAGATGGAGATTTCGACCGCACGTGTCCCGGCCAGCCCGTCGTCATCAAGAGTCCAAGCGGATATCTGATAAGACCGGAAGATGTGCATCGGCGCGCGATACCAGATCTCCGTTCGCGTCGGACTAAGCGTGTCCCCCGTCGCCGAGTTCGGAGCTAGGGGGCGCGCGGACGAGGAATAGATATTGCCTTCTGATGCGGGAGGGCATGGAGCGGTGGTGAACGTCTCGTCTCCTCCGTTGACATCGCCGAGGGCGTTATGGCCCACCGCTCTGAAGTGATACGTCGAATTGCAGTCGAGCCCCGTCACAACGAAACTGATCGCAACGGGGACGGCTCCGGAGCCCAGCGCGACCTCGGCGGTCGTCGCTCCATATCCAATCGTCGGGCCGTACTGGAATCGCCCAGTGGACGGCCCGCTGTTTGGATTGACCGTTCCGTGAAGGGTGGCTCCGGTCTGGGTCTGACTGGTGGGCGGGCCGGTCACAACCGAGGTCGGCAGGCACGGAGCGGTAGAGAACGTTTCGTCGTCGCCTTCGGTGCTCCCCGTCTCGTTCGTGGCGACCAGGCGATAGTGATAGAGAGTCGAGCAGGTCAGCCCGGTGATCGAGGCGTTGACGGCGACGAACGAGAGCGATGAACCGATCGCCACTTCGGGGGTCGAGTTGTCGTAGTCACCGCCGTAGTTCTCATCATCTTGATACTGAAAAAAGGCGGTCGTGGGCAGCGCATTTGCCTTCACCTGGCCGGCAAGGGTGGCAGACATACGCGTGATGCTGCTGGCGGCCCCGGTGATCACGTCGGGCTCCACGAAATCATCATTGTCGATCGTGGCGATGCCCTGCGCGTCGCTGATCGTCGCGCCGGAGGGGGCAAGGAGATTGACGGCAAACGTCTCATCGAACTCCGGATCGAAGTCACCCGTCACCAGGACTGCGATCCTGGCGATGCTGGCGCCGCGTTCGAATATGGCAAACCCATTCACGCCCTGATAGTCGGAGCCTTGGGTGGCGGTCATTCCGGCGGTCGTGAAAGCCGCGCCGGTTTTTGCGTTGATCGGGGCCGACAACGAAACATTGAAAACCGCGTTCCAGCTTCCTTCGTCGCCTTCCGACACGGTCACATCGTTGATCGAGATCTGCACCGGCGCGACAGAAGTTACGTTGTAGTTGTACCGAATCGACCCGAAAAGAGCCTGCGGGCTACCCTCGCAATGCTGCTCAAAGTCGGCGGTCAGACTCGTGGGTTGACCGGAGCCCGGGTCATAGGCCACCTGATAGATAACGAAGCGGCCGGCGACCAGGTTACAACCGCGATGATCTCCGCCAACGTCCAAACCGCCCGAGCCGGATGTGCCGTGACGTTGCACGTTCTCATAGGCTCCCGGCAGCAGTGTGCCCCCGGCCGGAGGTTCAAATTGGAAGCTCCAGGTTTCAGTACCCGCGGACGTCACGTGTACGCCGGAGTTCGAGCCGGAGATTGAAAACTGGGAATCGAGCGGATCCATCGACCGCACCTCACCGCCCCCGATGTAATCGCCGGTTTGGCTGTTGAGGAAGGCGAATGTTTTTGCGCCTTCGTCGTTCACGATCACCCCGTCCCCCTGACCAACTTCGACCCCAGCGCCCGTCGGCGAACTGAGATTGACGCGAAAGGTTTCATCACTTTCCGCGACCGTATCGCCGATGACGGGAATCGGTACGACCTGGACGGTGACTCCGGGATTGAAGGTGAGCGTCCCAGTGGAAGCCGTGTAGTCGCCAGGGGCGACGGCCGTCAGGTTCGCGGTGGCGTACTGCACCGTGACCGTTCCAGAGCTTGGCCGAGACAACGACACGGTGGCTACCAGGGATTTCGTGCCGGAATCACCTTCGTAGACGGATGCGCCCGCCACGGCAAGCCGGGACTCAACAGGCAAGGTTGAATTGATGCGGATCGACCCATAGAGAGCCGCGTCCGCGCCTTCGCAATGCTGTTCGAAATCGGCCGCGAAACTCTGCAGAACCCCACCACTGACGACGACCTGCCGGACCAGGAAGCGCCCACGCGCGTCGCTGCAAGATTCCGTGCCGGAGACGTGCAGGCCCGGTCTAACGGGAGAATGCTGTCCATCCGCGTACTCCGCCGCTTCGTAGATTCCGAGAATCAAGGGCTGACCGGCCTTCGCATCAAAGTCCATGGACCACACGGTCGAACCGCTCGGCGTCTCGAAGGTAATCCCGACGTGACCTGCGGTGGTTTCCTTTTCAAACGTCCCATCCGCCGGAGTGAAGGTCACCTGCGCGCCCTGGCCAACGGGGTCGCCCGCCTGGCTGTTCAAGGTGAGAAGCGTCTGCGCGCTCACGCTGTCGCAGAAAAACGAAACACACAGAAGGAGCAACCGCTGAACTGCGTTGCGTGAGTTAGCCACGAGGCGATCATAGGAGATCGCACCCTGCCTCCACCTTTCCTGACTCAGATCAGCGTATCGGACCACCCTGGCCCGGACCGCTTCGGGGCGTAAAAGGAGAATCAAACGACAGCCCCGTGGTCCCGGACAGCGTGGTCGTGTTCGCCGAGATGGCTCCGAACGCGCCGGTATGAGTAAGGACCGTGCCGCCAAAGGAATCCGAATTCAACCCCATGTCGAGCTTGCTCGTCTTGAAAACTGTCGCGTTCGCGGGGACACTGAAGGTCAGTGTGTTACCAATGGCGGCCCCCGCCGACCCGAACGAGCGCAACGTCACCGACACCGTCTGAGACGTGTTGTTGTGAAGCGTATGGTACGCGTCGTAGCCGGTGGACAAGGTGGTGAAGAGCCACGGTGAGAACAGGGTGGTCTCGCGAATCATCACGTTCACCGCCGTTTCGGCGGCCGAGGGAGCGCCAAGGATGCGAATCCGATATTGCCCGCTGGACGTGGGCTGGAACATCGAAGACGCCGATAGATTCGCCTGCGCGCCGTTCGGCGAGCCCTCAAGAGATCCAGACACCGACGTCGGCGCAGGCGTCGCCGCGATGGCGCCGGAGGGATCGGAGAAAAGCTTGATGGAGAGACTGGTCGATCCCATCGCGCCGTCCTCTCCCACCGTCCAAACGGAGATCTGATAGGACCGGTTCGCATACAAGGCCGCCTGGTACCAGATCTCGCTGCGCACCATGCTGAGCGTGTCGCCGTCGGTCGAATTGACCGCCAGCACACGGGCCTTGGCGGGCGAAATGTTCTCGGCGCCAGAGGCGGGACAGGTTGCCGTGGTGAAAGTGAGGTCGGCGCCATTCCCAGTCCCCCCGCTGTTCTGACCAACCGCGCGGAAGTGGAACTGGGTATTGCAGGCGAGCCCGGTCACCGTCGCGGCGGATGACACCGCGACGGTGCCGTTTCCGATCGGAACGTCGGGCGTGATCAAGCCATACCCGTTCGTCAGTCCGTACTCGAACCGCGCGTTAGCGGTCGCGGTCGCGCTGTTAGGGTTGACCATTCCATTCAATGTGGCGCCGGTTTGAGTAAAGGTCGTGGCGGCCCCGGTCACCGCGGTCGGCGGAGCAGGACACGCGGCCGTGATGAACGTGCCGTCGCTGCCGTTTGATGTGCTGGCGTTCGTGCCCACCACGCGAAAGTGATACAGCATGTTGCATTGCAGATTGCTGATGGCGACCGGGACGGACACGGCCGCTATCCCCGAACCGACCGACGAGGGCGTGGTCGAGCTTCCATAGCCGAGCGTCAGCCCATACTGATAGGACGCGTTCGTGGCCGAACCGTTTGGATTCACCGTCCCGTTCAAAGTGGCTCCAGAGTCGGTGAGCCCGTTCGCGGTTCCCGTGACGACGATCGGGGCAGAGCTGTCATCGTTGGTGATCGTGCCGACTCCCTGTGCATCCGCGATGGTCGCGTTGGTCGCACCGGACAGCGTGACGGTGTAGCTCTCGTTCGCCTCGAAGATGACATCGCCATTGATAGTCACGGCGATCGTCTTTGCCGTTTCCCCCGGAGCGAAAGTGAGCGTGCCACTCCCGGCGGCGTAGTCGCTGCCGGCGGTCGCCGTACCGTTGGCGGTGGTCCAGTTGACCGTCACGGTGGAGGCGGAAGGAATTGACAGCGTGACCGTGAAGGTCATCAGACTCGTGCCGCTGTTGCCCTCGGCGACGCTCACGTCGTTGATCGCAAGGGTTGGGAGAGTGGGCGGTGGGTTGTAACCCAGCTGAATCACTTCAAAGTCGCTGGCATTGAGCTGACCCAGGGCGGGGTTGAGGATGCCGTTGTCCCAACTGGTGTGGAAGGTGCCGCTGATGTACATGTCCGAGCCGTTGTCCGCCACGATGAGTCCGTATTTCTTCAGAGCTCTCACGATCTTCAGGACTCCGGGATCCATGCTGGTCACGGTCTTGCCGGACTTCAGGCGAAGACGCGCACCCATCGGCAACGCGTTGGTGGTCGAGCCAGCCCTATGCGACGCCGGATACACGTATCCGTTCGAAGAACGGACGGTCATGCGGATCGCGTGGTTGATCTCAGCGGGACTGCCGTAGACCTCGTCATAGCGAACGAGCCCAGGGAGAATGGCAAGCCCCGCGGCGTCTGCGGAGGTCCAGCCTTCCGTACGCCGATTGTTTGTCTTCATGTCAAAGAACGCGCCCGAATACGCACGCCAGTTCGCGCCGTCGTAGAACACGTTGTAGAGCTCGTACAGATACTTGTTGTCCCGGTCAACAATCAGCATGTGTCGATCACTGCTGGCGCGTTTGTCCACATTGCCGGCCTGGCCGCTTTCGATCCAGTGCGCCTGGGTGATCGCCTCGTCGGGGATGGGATAGAACGGGACGCTCGTGTTCGTGTTGTGATCGACGCCATCGCTCTCGTCGTCCGCATCGGGTCCGAAGAGAACTGTCTTTTTGGGCTGGGTTCCGTCGACGACGATGTAGGGGAAGCCGTAGATGCCATCCGGCAGGTTGTCTTCGTCCACACCGCCGAAGTCAGGGTGAACTCCCTTGGTGGGTCCAATGAACGTGATGTAGCCAGATGAGTTGCCGTCAACCGGCGCACTGGTGATGTCCAGATTCCACCAGTTGGTGGCTGGAAATAACGGCAGGGGCGTGGGCAGAGCGCCCCCGAGGCTCACCGCTGCCTTGGGTCCACCTATGGTCTGAGCATGCACCGCAAAGAAGTCTTCACATTGGAAGACCGCAACGGCTAGGAAGCCCATCACAAACCAGGGCGCCAGCGCCTTGACCAACAAAGATTCCCGTCTCATTCGTTTGCCTCGTAAACGGGGCAAAACGCCCCCCGAGACTCAGCGTAGCAATCGCGCCAGGCCTTTGTGCGTGCCGAAGGTCACCACCTGTGGTTGTATGCCACTGGTCCGCGAGAGGTGTCGCCTCTCTGATGAGGGATCAGCGGATAGGAGACCCCAGGACGTTTCCGGCCCTCGGAGCAAAGGGAGAGTCGAACGACAGCCCGGTCGCACCTGACAGGGTCGTCGTGTTCGCGGATATAGCGCCGAACGCTCCGTTGTGCGTCAACATGGTGCCTCCAAACGCGTCGGGAGCCACGCCGAGATCGCCCTTCGTGGTCCTGAAGACGGTGGCGTTGGCCGGGATCGAGAACGTGGTGACGTTGCCAAGAGTCGTGCCGGTGGCATCGACAGCACGCAACGTCACGGCGACTGCCTGGGATGTGTTGTTGTGAACGGTATGGTACGACTCGTACTGGCTGGCGGTCGTCACGAAGATCCAGGGCGAGAAGAGCGTCGTTTCGCGCGCCACGATGCGGATGGCGGTCGCGCCGGCCGCAGGCTGTCCCAGAACGCGGAGAAGGTACTGGCCAGAGGCTGTGGGTTGGAACAGGGTCGACTGACTGAACGTCGGCGACAGGTTGGACGATCCTTCGAGCACGCCTGACGTGGTGGTCGGCGACGGCGTCGCGAGGGTGACTCCGGCCGCATCGGAGAATAGCGCCAAGTCGACTGCGGTCACGCCGGCCGTTCCATCATCCTCAACCACGAACGCCGAGAACTGATACGACCGGCTGGCGTAGAGCGGAACTTTGTACCAGACCTCGGAGCGGCTCGTGCTCAGTGAATCGCCGGCTTCGCTGTTCATGGCGATGGCTCGCGCACGCGCGGCCACGGTGTTGTCCGTGCCGACCGCGCAGGCGGACGTGGTGAAGCTCTGGTCGGATCCGTTCGTCGTGCCGCCGCCATTCTGACCCACCGCGCGGTAGTGATACATGGTGGCGCAGGTCAGGCTGGTGGCGGTGAAGGTCACGTCAACCGGACTGTTGCCCTTGCCGATCGCCAGATCCGCCGTGGTGGTTCCGTAGGCGTTGGTGAGTCCGTATTGGAATCTGCGGTTGGTGGTCCCTCCGTTCGGATTCACCTGTCCTTTTAGAGTCGCTCCAGTCTGGGCCACAGCGGTTGCTGCTAGCGTGGTGACGGTGGGCGGAAGTGGACAAGCAGCGGTCACGAAGGTGTTGTCGGCCCCGTTGGTCGTTCCCGCGCCATTGGTCGCGGACGCGCGAAAGTGGTAGGTGGTGGCGCACGTCAGCCCTGACGCGGGAACGGAGAACGCCCCGGCAGTCGTGCCTGAGCCGACGTTCGTGATCCCGGTGGTCGTGCCGTAGGCGTTGGTGAGTCCGTAGTTGAACACCAGGGTGGTGGCCAGACCCTGCGCGTTCACGGTTCCGTTGAGCGCGGCGGATTCATCGGTAATAGACGATGCGCTTCCAGTGACCACGATCGGAACTGAAGTCAAGACCGTAGTGCCAACATCTATTTGATACGTAGCCGTTGAACCCGCCTGTGCGAGGCTAAGGATTGAGACGTCAAGTTGAGCGCTGCCGTCCTCAGCAAAAGAAGTAACCGATACCTCAGAGGGTCCGGAAACTTGCCCTGTCACGATCAGCGTGTACCGGCCTTGGACGGCTTGGGAGAGAATGAGCGAATGAGTACTCTGACTGTCCAGTTCGCCGGTTTGGTCATTATTCAGAGAGTCACTGAAATAAACTGAGTACGGAATCTCTTCGAGCAGCACTCCTGTTGTTGGATCGTGCCCAGTGCGCCGCCCGGCCGCATCAATGATCATCAGCTCCGCATTGTCGCCAACGGAAATATTTACAGTACTAAGAGACGCTACCGAATCCGCATTGAGCAAGTAACTATTGACAAGGGCGTTGGCAACCGTGGCATTCGACGGAACAACGGATCCTCGTGCCACGAACAGATTATTGTAGTCACCAAAGAGTTTCGTTCTGTTCGCGTGGCCTGGATCCGCAATTGTGAAGTCACCGCCCTCCTTCCCTGTTACCAACACAAAGTGTCCCGGAACATTAAGTCTCAGATCAACCCCCACAATTACTGGATAGCCTTGGCACAAACGAAACTCAAGGTCGCCCAACGAACTCGAGGGCAAAGGCAGATATTTGAGGCTGCTATTTCTCTTGCCTGTTGTGGCGTCTATAGTGGTTGAGACGCTTGTCGTTGCCGTTGTCCAATCCACGTCACCCATGCTCCCAGGGATGTAACCTCTGTGCGCTTTCATAAAGTCATTGAGGTCGCCTGGATTGGTCTGCCAGCCGGCGGCATTGATTGCCATAGCGAGGGCCGTCAGGGCGCAACCTTTGTCCGCGATCGTCTTAACGGTACCATCGTAGGTCTGGCCGGGTTGATTCCACTCGAGAGCTGACTGACTAAAGCGAGTGATCTGCCTACTACAGGTCCCGGTTGAGGGCGCGGACACAGTGAAAGGGAACACGGTCGATTGGCCGCCGTCGGTGTTTGTAGCACGAATGCTCCAGGTGCCTAGACTGCTTAGCGCGATGCGCAACACAAATGACGTAGAGGCTACGTTCTGAATTTGACTGGGAGCTTGTAGGGTCGTTTCTTCCCCGCTTGGCGACACCAGATCCACAGTCAACCCCGGCTGAAAGTAGTTTCCTATCACGGTGACGCTTTGACTGACGCTGCTCGCTGTAAGCGTTACTGGGTTGATCGAAGAAATACTCGGCGCGCCGGTCGAAGCAATGACCCCAAAGCTGAAGGCGTTTGACAGCCTTCCGTCTGGATTGTTAACTCGAATACTCCACCCGCCCGCTGCAAGGAGGCTGAGACGCATTCGGAACGATGCAGAAGTTACAGCCGTTATCTGTGCGCCGCTTAACGTTATAGCGCCGCCACCGGGAGCGGTCAGGCTAACGGTTAGGTTCTGCTGGAAGTTACTTCCATACACCGAAAGTTCCTGGTCTGAAGCGCGTGCTACCGGAGCAGTGGGATTGATGGAACCGACCGCTGGAGACTGGATCGTAGACTGCACAGTAAAGTTGAATAGATTCGACTGGCTGCCGTCTGGGTTGCTGACTCGAACACCCCACGCCCCTGCAGTACTGAAGGCCGTGTTCATCACAAATGAGCTTGACGTTACGTTGAGTATCTGCGCTCCACTTAGGTTTGTACTGCCACCGCCCGGAAAGAACACTGTGACCGTGAACGGCGCTTGGAAATTACTTCCACTGACGGTGACACTCTGAGGCGAAAGCGCGACCTGAGGCATGCCCGGTGCAATGGAATGAATCACTGGCGTGGATGCAGGACCAGCAACGGAAAGTACCAGCACCTTTGACGTCGCTTTTTGCGGGCTGCTGCCGTCGCGAACGGTGACCGTGAAGTTGAATGTTCCCGGGACGGTCGGCGTGCCGAAGACTGCTCCTGATGAGGAGTTGATTCCCATCCCGTTGGGCAACCCGGAAACCGACCAACTGTAGGGAGTCTGGCCGCCCGTGGCAGCGATTGCCTGCTGCGCGCCGTATGCGACTCCAACCGTTGCTGTCGCTGGGGCAAGGGAAGTAGTAGTAATCGACAAAGAGGCGCCGACAGTGTTGACAATGATCGACAGCACCTTTGAGGCCATTTTCTGTGGGCTGCTGCTGTCGCGGACCGTAACAGTGAAGGCGAAAGTGCTCGCAGCCGTGGGGGTACCGAAGAGAGCGCCGGATGAAGAATTGATTCCCATCCCATTGGGCAGACCTGAAGCCGACCAGCTATAGGGCGTCTGGCCGCCAGTCGCCACCATAGCCTGCTGCGCCGTGTATCCCACGCCGACGGTCGCTGTCGGTGGATTGAGCGAAGTCGTGGTAATTGACAGCGGGTTGCTGGCAGCGTTGACGGTGATCGATAACACCTTCGAGGCTGTCT
>JBDTQB010000154.1:0-10208 GCA_039932395.1 Vicinamibacteria bacterium
AATACGTGACACTTGAGGAAGTTCTTAAGCGACTGCGCCAGGAGGGTGATCCCAAGCACGCCCTGGCTCTCGAAAAACTCGGCGTCAAGCCGCGCGCATCTTACGGAGTGCCCCCGGCCAAGATGAAGAAGATCGTGGCCGAGATCGGCCGCGACCATCGTCTTGCTCAGGAACTCTGGGGCACGGGTCTCTATGACGCGCGTCTGCTTGCGTCCTTGATCGATGAACCTGAGAAGGTGACGAAGGTTCAGATGGACCGCTGGGCGCGTCAGTTCGACTCGCAGGCGATCTGCGACAACTGCTGCTTCAACCTCTTCCACGCGACTCAGTTCTCGTGGGGACGTTGCGTGGTGTGGACCGACCGCAAGGAAGAGTTCGTCAAGAAGGCCGGCTTCACTCTCATGGGCGCGCTCGCCGACTTTGAACAGAAGGCCGACGATTCGCAGTTTCACCGCTTCATTCCCATCATCGAGCGCTGCGGAAACGACGACCGTCTCTTCGTGAAGAAGTCCGCTGCGTACGCGCTGGGCGCTATTGGCCGTCGTTCTCCAGCACTCAAGAAAATGTGCATGGAGACCGCTGATCGCATGGCCGAGAACGCGTCGAAGGCCGCGCAGTTCGTGGGCAAGGAAGCTCAAAAGGAAATGACCAAGCCGCGTCCCAAGGCGTAAGCCGAAGGGCTTTCACCAAGGACTGCCAGGGGGCCAAGCATGCGATCAAGAACTGATGCGCGGCCCCCGAGGCGGGACGGCGGCAACGGGCCTGGACGCGTTCGGCCCGGGCGGGACGGTGATCGGGACGACCGTCGCTCTTCCGGCGGACGGGGTGAACACCGAGGGCGACGGGATTCGTCATCGCGCGAGTCTCGTCCCACCCCTCCACCTCCCAGCGCGCCCTTCGACGTCACCCTGACCGACCTCGCTCTCTCCGGAGAGTCCTACGTCGAGAGCAAGGGCGACACGATCTACGTCGATGGTGGCATTCCGGGTGAGAAGGTCCGTGTTCGCATCATCGACCGAAGCGAAGACGGCGTCAAAGCCGAACTGCTGTCCGTTCTCGAGCCCTCACCCCACCGCGTCAAACCGGCCTGTCCTCACGCCGGTGTTTGCGGTGGATGTTCGTCGCAACACGTCGCGTACGCGGAGCAGCTGAGGCAGAAGACCCATCTCCTCGACGGCTTGCTCGAAGACACCTTCGGTCCCGGCAAGCCTCCCGTGATGCCGATGATCGGCATGAAGACCGGCGAAGATGACGTGCCTCGTCACTTCCGTCAGAAGGCGGCGTTCACGTTCACCGCCGACGACACGGGCCGTCTTCAGATCGGCCACTACGCTCGCGGAACGCACACGGTTGTCCCCGTGACCGAGTGCCTGGTGCACTCGGAGCGGGCGAATGCCATAGCTTTCGCGATCAAGGATGCGATGGCGGCGCAGCACATTCCCGTGGCGACGGATCGCGGCGGTTTGCTGAGACACGTCGTGGTTCGTTCGACCGAGGATGGCAGCGAAGCCGTGGCGGTCGTGGTCGCAACCGAAGAACATCCAGCCCTCTCCGCTCCCTTGCGTCGCATTTCTGAATCGCGCCAGAAGCCCGACGGTTTGCTCCTCAATCTTCACGATCAGGCCTCGCCCTATCTCTTCGGACCGCACACCATCCGGATCGCCGGGCTGGGTCACGTCAAGGAAACAGCGCTCGGGCCCAGTTTCCTTTCGTCGCCCACCGGCTTCTTCCAGACGAACATCCAGGGCGCCGGGCACCTCGTGCGGCTGGTTCTTGAAGCGGTCGGCAAAGAGAAGCCGCTCAAGGTTCTCGACCTCTACAGCGGCAGCGGGCTCTTTGCTCTGCCCCTGGCCCTCGCGAACCATCGAGTGACCGCAGTGGAAGAAAGTCGCAAGGCCTCGCGCGAAGCCGCGAAGAACGCCCAGCTCAGCGGCATCCCCGAGTCGCGCCTGCGGCTCATGCCTTCCAAGGTCGAAGAAGCGATTGAACATCTGATCCCACAGGAGTGGGATGCTGTCGTTATCGATCCGCCCCGATCCGGATGTCCCGACGAGGTCATGCGGACGCTGACTCGCAAACTCGCTCCCGAGAAGCTGGTGATCGTCTCGTGCAATCCGGAAGCGCTCATGGACGAGATGCGCATCGCGTTCGACGCCGGCTATCGGGCGTCCCTGGTCCAGCCGGTTGACCTGTTCCCGCACACCCCGCACATCGAGACCGTCGTTGTGCTCGAGCTGAAGCATCGCGCCCGCACCGCCGCACGGACGGAACGCTCCACCGCGTACCTGTCGGGACGTCGCGAACGGCCACCGGTTGCGGGCGGACAAACCCCTCCTAGTGAATCAAAGCCCCGCGAGTTCAAGCCCAAGAAGAAGGCCGCGCCCAAACCCGCGAAGCCGTGGGATCGCATGCCGAAACGCACGCCACCCGGGAAATAGCGGCTCATCGCACCATGAATATCCCGCGCTTGATGCGGGATATTCATGGAGCCAAAAGCGCGAGCGCACGATGAACCCGTTCTCGTAAGAGAATCACGCATGGCTCAAAAACCACCCGACGTGACCCCGGAAATCGTCCTGGGCGATCTCACTGAAGATCAGCTTCAACATTTCCTAAAACAGAAGGAAGTGGCGGTCGACACCGAAACCCTCGGTCTGAATCCTCTGCGCGACCGTCTGTGCATGGTTCAGCTCTGCGATCGCGATCGCAGAGCCGTGCTGGTTCAGATCCCCGCGATTCCGGGTCGTCGGGCGCCCCTTCCCGCAGCGGTGGGAGCGCCTCGCCTCAAACGCCTTCTCGAAGAGCCGGGCATCCTGAAAATCCTCCACTTCGCACGTTTCGACGTGGCGGCCATTCGCCATCATCTCGGCATCACCATGGCGCCCATCTTCTGCACGCGCACCGCAAGCAAGCTCGTGCGCACCTACACCGACCGACACGGCCTCAAAGACGTGGCGCTCGAACTGGCCGACGTCGAGATGGACAAGACGTCGCAAAGCACCGACTGGTCGCGCCTGGACCTCAGCGCGGCGCAGCTCAAGTACGCGACCGCCGACGTCACGCTGCTTCATGTCCTGATGGACAAGCTCGCGATGATGCTGGAGCGCGAAGGTCGAGCCGATCTCGCGGCCGAGTGCTTCCGAGCCATTCCGCTGATGTCGCAACTCGACCTCATGGGATACGACCTTCTCTTTGAGCACTGATCGGACGGCATCATGACGGCGGCGGATGAGAGCGCGCCGCCGCTCGGGTTCGACTACCGCGACGACGATGCGGCTCCGGCGAGCCGCGTGCCTTCCGATCTCTGGTCGGACAACCGCCTGCGCTTTCTGAGCGAACTTGCGCGACGCCTTCATCAGTTCGGGACCACGACAACGCGCCTCGAAGGCTCCGTCGAGTCGCTCTCGAACAAGCTCGGTCTGGACACCCAGATCTGGTCCAGCCCGACCGGGATCCTTCTCTCGTTTCGCGACACCAAGCATCCGGGTGCTTCGGAACATCGAGTGTCGGAAGTGCTGCGCCTGTCTCCCGGCGAGACCAATCTCCGTCGCCTGGTGGATACGGACGCGATCGCTGAACAGGTTTTCCAGGGCACGCTTTCGGTCGATGAGGGTTACGCGAGCCTGCGTGACATGAAGGCCGACCCCGTGAAAGTCAAGACGATGATCGCGGGCTTCGCCTTCGCCGCGGCCAGCGTCGCGGCGGTTCTGAAGTCCCGGCCCACCGACATCATCGCCGCCGCGATCATCGGAATGTTCACCGGGATCCTCTTCATTCAGTCCCGCCACACGCCTGATCTTCGGCCCGGTCTGCCAGCACTCGCCGCCTTTCTCTCCACCTTGCTCGCGACCCTTGCGAGCGCCTACCTGGTTCCCCTCTCGCTTCAGTCCGTGACGCTCGCGGCGATCGTGGTCTTCCTGCCCGGGCTCACGTTGACGGTCGCGGTCTCCGAGCTTTCAAGCCAGCATCTGGTCGCCGGGGTTGCGCGCTTCGCCGGCGCCCTGACCGTTCTCCTGCAGCTGACCTTCGGAGCGGTGGCCGGCAGTCAGGTCGCGAACGCACTGCAGGTGCCTCTCCGCGCGATTGATCCTTCACCGAGTCCGGTCTGGGTCGAGGCGCTGGCCCTTCTGTGCGGCGCCATGTCCTACTCGCTTCTGTTGCAGCCGCACAAGAGACATCGCTTGCTTGTGATGGGAGCCGCCGTTCTCGGCTACTCCTCCGCCCGTCTCGGCAGCGCACTGTTCGGACCCCAGTTCGGAGTGTTCCTGGCCGGACTCGTGGTGGCCGCCGCCTCCAACCTCTTCGCGCGGGTCAAAAACAAGCCGAGCGCGCTCGTCCGAACGCCCGGCATCCTGCTCCTCGTTCCGGGAAGCGTTGGCTTCCGGAGTCTCTTCCTGGTCTTCGACGGTCACGTGATGCAGGGCATCGACACCGCGTCGGCCTTGATCGTGTTGCTGACCACCCTGGTCGCGGGCCTACTCTTCGGTGACCTCCTCATCCCGCCCCGACGCAGCCTGTAGATCTATAAACACAAACTCCGTGCGAACGCCGTCAGAGCCGGCGACTCTGGATGCGACCGCGCGGGCCAAAGCGGCTCTGGCGCAGATTGATGACGAGATCGAGCTCTCGTGCACGCGTGCGCTGGTGGACGTCATTGACCGACTTTGCGCCTTTACGAGCACCGAGTTCGCCATCTGGTGGTCAACGGGTCCGCGCAGATCGCGGCGGCGGCAGGGGCGTCAGGCAACGTCTTAGATGTGATCCGCGTTCCCATCCAACTTAGACGGGGGCTCACGGCAAGCGATGACTCCGTCAACGCGCCGCTCGTGGCCGTGATCATTCAGCCATACTGGCGCCAGCGCTTCGGCTCTGACCCCAAAGTCATGGGCCAGAGCTATCAAATCGACAACACGCCCGTCACGATCGTGGGGCATAACCGCGGGGCGTCCCACATGGGGCTCAGGCGTTTGGGACACAGCGCCCGATGTCACCCTCCCACTCGCGCTGCCTATCTCTCCGCGATCGAAGTGAGCGTGACCTTGCCGTTTGCATCAATTCGAACGAATTGTGGTTTCTCCGTTGTCTTGCAATCGCCCTGTGCGGTGCTCACTTGAAATCCCTTTCCGGAGATCCATTCGATGGCGCCGTCCCTTATGCAATCTTGCTCCGGTTCAGCGGGATGGCTATCCCCGCCCCACAGCAAGTCGTCGGTGTCGCCGCCGGACCCCTCCGTGTTGTGGGGTTGGACTCGCACCATTGCCAGGAATGGATCGCGAATACTCTTGAGAGCGACGATTGCTTGATCCGCCGCAGTTGTCCCGCAACCTGCATAGTGCCTCTCGTCACTCGCGATTCCGATAGTGTCGATGATCGTGCCCGTGCCAAGCCGTTCGATCCCGAGCCATTGAACTTTGCGAGTCTCCACGGGTAACACCATCCGGGTGGCCACGATCTCAACCACCTCCAAGGTCTTTGTCGCGCGGAGCGGTCTTGCCTTGAAGGACCACTGCGTTTCTGGCGTCCACCATTCCTGCGGTTCTTCTGGTGCCTGACTCGTGGTTTCCGGCGGCGCGCGGAGGATCTTTGGTCTGCGAGAGCCGAGGCTGCTCACTAGAAAGAAGGCGTCTTGGGACCCGACAAGAATCTCCCCACTTTTCCTTGGAACTCGGCCATCTCGAACAATCGACACCCACCCTGTGTCGCGAACCATCGCGCCAGGCTCAGTTGGCTGATTTATCAAGGCTGCGATCGCACCCGCCTCCGTTTCGTACTCACCCGGTAATCGGCTCGGCCTCTGCGGTTTCGTGAGATAGAACTCTCGATGGGCACTCTTCTCGTACGCGAACCCATTGAGCTTCGTCGAGCTCTGAGTACACCTTACGTCGGATTCCTCGGCGACCCAGGAGCAGCTGTGAGTGAGGCGCGGCAATTGACCGGAGTCGAGCGCCGTACACGCCCCACCTCCTTCGTTGTAGGCGCAGACGGAGCTACCGAGCAGTCGCGGGGTGCCGCCCTTGAAGTCCATCAGGACCCGCGATTCACTCCAGTTGCTGGCGTTTACCCCTCCGAAGTCGGCACCGTAGTGCAGTTCCAGGAGCGTGGGTGCTGACCGCGGATCCGGAGCAACCGCGGCGAGTTCTACTTCCCTGATCGAAGGCGTGTAGTCCAGCGATGGCCAGGCTCTCCAATAGTTCTCCGGCGCCTTGTCGGCTACGAGTTCCCAGAATGTGGTGTTTGCTGTCCGTGATGGCTTCGGAAGTCCAACCCGGATCCAGACTCTGAACGGGGCCTGAACGCCTCGTCCCCATGTCCCACCTTCAGGGCCGAGACTGGTTATCGTGATAGAAACCGAATCGAAAGGCGAGCCCGCAATCGGGAACGTCTCTTCGTAAACCACGCTCTCGCTCACTGCCCGATGAATGGCGGTCTCAAAGTGAAACCGCGATTTGCTTGTCAGTTCGACTTCTACTGCCCCCGGCGCGCACGCGAGCACGATGGGAGGCTTGGCACTCTCAGCGATCGCAGGACCCGTTGCGATCCAGGGCGCGACGAACGAAAGCACGATCCGAAACCCTGATCGAGAAAACCACGCCCAGTTCGCTTGTCCCTGCATTTAGTCCAAGTATGCATCTCCGGGCCGCGGCACTTCTAGGGTCGGTGCTCAACGGGATCCTTCGTTTCGCCGAAACGGGCACTTTTCTGGGGCGCGGAAGCCGAAAGGCCTGACGGTCGGTCTCGACTTCAACGACGATCCACGACAGTTCTGAAGGCGGAGTATGGCGACGAGGTCACGTTGCTGCTCTCGGAGGTTCCCTTTTTCTCGTCCCATCAGAGCCGCGACTGAGTTGCAGGAACGCGGACTTGTTGTTCTGCATGGCGCGGCGCAAACCGATTGTGCTTCCGCTCTTTACGCTGCATCGTTGCCCTTGCTGCTGTTGGTCCCCGCCGTCGCCCATCTCACCGAGCCGCAGGGTCGCGGGGCGACACGGTGGGTATTCCAGACGCCTCATGGTGGCCGCCGCCTCCAACCTCTTCGCGCGGGCTAAGAACAAGCCAAGCGCGCTCGTCCGAACGCCCGGCATCCTGCTCCTCGTTCCGGGAAGCGTTGGCCTCCGGAGTCTCTTCCTTGTCTTCGACGGTCACGTGATGCAGGGCATCGACACCGCGTCGGCCTTGATCGTGTTGCTGACCACTCTGGTGGCGGGTCTGCTCTTCGGCGACCTTCTCATCCCGCCCCGACGCAGCCTGTAGTTCGTTAGACGCAGCGCCGCGCGAACGCGGTCAGACCCGGTGAGAGACTCTCGCTCATGAGATTTTCGACCGCTTCGGCGCCTCTCCTCACCCTTCTTGCTGCTTGCGCCGCGGAGGCTCAAGGTCCGGCGATCGCGGATGCCACGGCCCTTGCGAAGGCCGCCCTCGCGCAGATCGACGGGACGGTCATGCTCTCGGGCACGCGTGAGCCGGTGGAAGTCATCCGGGACAAGTTCGTCATTCCACACATCTACGCGAAGAACACCGGCGACCTGTTCTTCGCGGCGCTCTAGCTCCCCACCCCATCACCATCCGGGATCGTTTCTTCCCACCCGCCGACTATCCTTGTACTGCACCAGTACCCCGTAGGCGTCCTGTCGCACCACTCGGACCGCCTCGACGCTGCCGTTGTGACGCACGCGCACGATCTGCCCAACCCGCAACTCGTCGGCGCCAGCCGACAGCGCCTGCGTCAGGATCATGACGGCCATCACGGCTCGCGTGTCGATCACTGGTCGAGCGACTCCCGCGCGCGTTGGCGCCACCGCCGCATGGCAGGCAGCGTGTCCTCGTCGACCGGCTCCCCGCCGCGGACCGCCATGTGGCAGAGGAAGCCGTAGATGGCGCGCACCTGCTGGGCAGAGAACCCCCGCGCCGCGATCGATTCGTCAACGTCGAAGGCCTCGCCGATCCCCTTCCCGACGTCGCGCGGCGCGACGATCGGCAACAGGTTGGCGAACGCGCTGGTGAACGTGTCGCTGATCAGCTTGGCGTCGAGGCTCAGCCGCATGATGGCCGGCAGGTAGTAGCGGAAGCCGGCGGGATCCAGGAAGGTGACGAACGACGGGTTGGCGAGCAGCGCCTCGTGCGAGACATCCTGCCAGCGTCGTTCCGGGTCCTTGGCTCGAGCCGCGCGGCACTCCTCCTCGCTCAGGTAGTCGTCGACGGCCACGGCTTCGTGCAGCGTCCGCCCGGCACCGCGGTCTACTCCAGCGAAGGCGGCGTCGATCATGGCGGCGAGCGTGGCTTCCGGCAGCAGGTCGTCGCGGAACTCCCCGGCGAAGTTGACGTCGGTGCGGATGTAGCGCTGGTCGAGATCGGTCAGCGCGGCCTGGCGGTCGCCGGTGCTGAACGCGACGTCGATGGCGCGCTGCGTCTCGGCGACGACGCGCGCGTTCGAGAACGTGTCATGGACGATGAACCCGCGCTTGCCGTCCGCGGGCAACCCCAGGGCCGCCATAGCTTTCGGGGAGACGACGTTGAGGCTGAAGAAGGCGCAGTGGTCTTCACCGGGGGGCAAATCGTGGAAGCGGATCAGGAACGTCATGTGGACGGCGAAGCTGGCCGGGTCGGCCGGCGACTGGCCGGCCTTGACGTCCGAGTACTTCCATTCGACGCTGCGCATGCCGGCTTTCCTGTTGGTTTCCCCTCAAGAGCGTAAGTGAAGCAAGCGCGTTTTGCCACAGCTTGCGCGCCGGCGTGCGGCGGTGCTGCGGGATTTGGCTTGCCGCGGTGGTCCGTAGGCGGGTCCGGGCTCTCTCCTCGGAGCCTTCCGGCGCCCAAACGTTGCGGCGGCGCGAAGGCTCCCCTCGGAGGAGGGCGGCTCCGCCGTGCCGCGGTGCAACCCGCGTCCTCGCTTCCATTCGTTACGCTGCCTCGTCCCCCTTCGGGGAGGCTTCGCGCTCCCCCTCGTCACCGAGCGACTGTCGACGGAGCACGCGGCTGGCGGCCCGCGACCAGGTGAGCGGCTCGGCATGGCCCAAGCCCAGGCTGCGCGCCCTCGATCAACTCGCCGGCCGCAGCTAGGTAACGGGTGATGCTCAAGTGGGTTCTTCACCACGGCGAGGAGCTTCATCCGAGCGCGTCAGGCGCCGCTCGACCCCTTCAGGTGAAGGCGCAGGAACTCCAGGATCCGCCGGATCGCCTCGCGCGACGATTCGACGTTGTGCATCACGTCGAACGCGTGCGGCGCGCCCGACAGATTCAACAGCGTCAGGGGCAGATCGCGCTTGACCGCCGCTGCGGCGAAACGATCGATTGTTTCGTTCAGTTGCGGAAACGCGTCGGCGCCCGCTCGTGCGACGAAGAGCGGCACATTCGTCGGAATGTCTTCGATCGTGCGCCCCCTCGCCGGCGTGACGAATCCCCACTGCTTGGCCGCGTCGGCAACGCCGGTGAAGGGAGCCTCGTCGAGCAGGCACGCATAGGCGAAGACCGCGCAGCAAAGGTTCGTCTCCGCCGCAGCATCGATCAACAGTGACAACGCGTTCGGGCCGTTGCCCGAGCACGACCAGAGCGCGATACGAGCGCCATCGACACCGAGGTCGTCCGCCTTGTCGCGGACAGATCGCAGGACAGCGTGTGCGTCAGTCGCCGGGTCGCGGTTTTCGTAGAGAACCGCCGCCATCCCGCACATCGCGGTCAGCCGCGCCCATCCGATATACGACTCCATGTCTTTAAACGCGCATCCGAGCTTCGTCCGGGCGCCCTCATCGCGATAGCCGGTGACGAAAACCACGACCGGGGGCCGCGCGCCGCCCGCGTTTTTCGGTCGGTAAAGATCGAGAGTCAGCGGACCGGCTTCATCGCGGCGGTACTCGATGCCGCGCATGACGGGCACGGACTCCATGCCGGGTATCTCATAAACGAGCTTCTTGAGGGTGATCGGGTGTCGCTCAGGCATTTCGGTCACGGAATACTCCCAGAAATGAAAAAGCCGCCGGGCTCGATGCCACGACGGCTCTGTCGGTTGGATCCGCTCGAAATGAGCGCATCCTTGTTGTTCTCTATCCATTTTAGCAAAAAGCGCGGACCCGTCCGGAAAGACAATTCAAGGCTCAGAGAGCAAGTGAAAGCCGGTGAGAGACTCTCGCTCATGAGATTTTCGACCGCTTCGGCTCTTCTCCTCACCCTTCTTGCTGCTTGCGCCGCGGAGGCTCAAGGTCCGGCGATCGCGG
>JBDTQB010000155.1:0-10158 GCA_039932395.1 Vicinamibacteria bacterium
TGAACGAAATGCTGAAGCGCCATCGCATGATCGCGCCGCGCAAGGGACGTCCGACCGGCGAACCGGATGAAGCGCTCGAGGGCGACGAGTCGGACGACAGCACCGACGAACGCACGCACTAGTGCTCGCTGACTACGGCCTCCAGGGAATCTGGGGCGAGCGATAGAAGTTGATCCCGAGGGCCTGCCAGCGCGGGCCTTGGGCGCCGAGTCGTAAACGAAAGTCTTCCCAGCCACGCTGACTCTGCGGGGTCCAGCCCACTTCGGCCAGCACGGCCAGCCGCGGATACGCCATCGTCTCCACGTCGCGCATGGTGGACAACGTCTCAGACCAAAGTGGACCTTCGACTCCCATCACCGCGCTCTCGCCAACGCCTTCCATCAGCGTCGCCGGATCCCATCCATAGGCGTCGCTCACTTCGACGCGACCGGCCCAACTCAGGCCGAGCAACGTCGCGGGGTCGTACTGCATGTCGAGATACGTCCGGTTGCCCGGCGACATGATGAGGCGGACTCCGCTGGCCGCGGTCTGAGCGAGCTTGGTTCCAGGTCGCCAATGCTGGATGACCGACGTCGGATGAAGCGTCGCCATGGCCACCTCGTCCCAGCCGATCATCTTCTTGCCATGTGACTCAACGATGTCCTGAACGCGGTTGATGAAGGATTCGTACTCAGCCGCAGTCAGCTTGCGCGCCTCGTCACCGCCGACGTGAAAGTAGGGACCCGGAGTCAGAGCCGCGATCTCGCGCACGACGTCGTCGATGAACGTGTAGGTCAGTTCATCGGCCACGCACAGGCTGCTGAATCCGACCCGGATGTCGGTGTAGGCGGCCGGGGCGATCTTGTCGCAGTTCAACTCCGCATACGACGCGAGTGCCGCGTTGGTATGGCCGGGCAGGTCGATCTCGGGAATGATGTCGATGAAGCGATCACGCGCGTAGGCGACAATCTCGGCGTACTCGGCCTGGGTGAAGAATCCGCCGCGACCTCCGCCAACCTGAGTGCGCCCTCCCACCGCGGTGAGATTGGGCCAGCTCTTGATCTCGATGCGAAAGCCCTGGTCGTCAGACAGGTGGAGATGCAGCCGGTTCAGTTTGTGCAGCGCCATCAGGTCGAGATAGCGCTCGATATCGGACGGCCCGAAGAAATGCCTCGCCACATCCAGCATCGCCCCCCGCCACTCGAAGCGGGGCCGGTCGGCGATCTCGACCGCCGGAATCACAATGGGCCGCGGACGCGCCGCCTTGTGTTCAAGGTACGGGGGCAGCAGCTGACGCAGGGTCTGCGCGCCGTAGAAGAGGCCGGCCGCGCTGGTTGCAGTGATTCGGACGCCGGCGGTATTGACGCTGAGCGTGTACCCCTCGAAGCCGTTCCCGCTCGATGGGTCCAGGGACAGAACGATCGCGCTCGCGCGATCCGATGAGGACGTCGGAAGAACGGCGGGACCGGAGGATCCGATGGGCGTCATCCAGTCCGACAGGAACGCGCCAACAAGAGCCGCACGGAGGTCGTTCGGGGGAACGATGATGGCGCTCGCGGGCGTAACCGTGAAGCCCGGACCATCGATCCAGGTCACCGACACCGGCAAAGGAACGAGGCCCGGCCGCAATGCGGGCGGCGGCACCACGGTGACGGCGGGCGCGGGCAACGAGATCGGCGAGGTGGCCGGCGCAGCCTGTCCGGCTCCCGCGACAGACGTGGGCGATGGCGTCGCACTGGCCTGAGCCGTTCCCGCCCCCACGGGCGCCTTCGCCGACGCGGCGGTCCGGCATCCCGGCATTCCAAGGGTCAGCGCGGTCAACGCGATTGCGGCCGCCGATCCTCGGCCACGAAGAGAGAGGTTCAAGAGAAAGGTGTCGCTGCTCCAGCTCATCGTTGCTGGACTCTAACCGCGAGGGCGAGGAGCGCCCGTTCGGTCTCCAGGTGGACTCAATGCTCTCGCTTGACCAAGCCCTTGTCGATCCTGTCTGATGAATCCAATGTGCTGCACGGTTGAAGTCCTTTGGCGGTGAACCGCACAGTCGAGTCAGGTTCAATCCTGCGCACGCCGCTGATTGAGCTGTCCGAGACGGCGCATGGACTCTTCGTTTGCGTGATCGCGTTGTCGGCGCTCCTGCTGGCTCTGTTCCCCCGTGTGATTCTTCTGGGGGAGGTTTTCTACGAGCGGGATGTCTTGATCGTGTGGACCGCGCAAATCACATCGTTCGTGACTGCCATCCGCCAGGGGAGCTGGCCGGTCTGGGACCCGGGGGTTGCGTTTGGACATCCCATGCTCGGCAATCCCAACACCCAGGTGTTCTATCCGTTCACCTGGCTCAACCTGCTGATCGAGCCGCTCACCGTGTATGCCTTGTACGTGATGGCGCATCTCCTGTTCACGGGCATCGGCGTTCATCTCTGGGCGAAGCGCCTGGGCGCCTCGTCGGGCGCCGCGACTCTGAGCGCCTGTCTCTGGGTCAGCTCCGGGCCGCTGCTGTCCTTCGTGAACGTGTGGCATCACCTGGCGGGAGCTTGCTGGATGCCTTGGGCGATGTGGGCCGCCGACTTTGTTTTCAAGGAGGGTCGACGCCTCCACGTCTTGCGCCTTTCCTGCATTCTTGCGATTCAGATCTACGCGGGTTCGCCCGACATGTGCGTTTTCACCGGGCTGGTGCTCGGGCTCGACGCGCTGCGTCGCGTGCAGTTTCAACCTCGGGCTTGGGCGCCCCCACTGCGACTTGTCGGTGCGTACGCGTTGGCAGTCGGACTCGGCGCCGCCCAGTTGCTCCCCTCGCTCGACCTCGTTCGGGACTCAGGAAGCCGTCCTCTTCCCGTTGAATCGCGAACCGTCTGGTCGATGCATCCGGCCGCGTTGATACAGACCGTCCTTCCCGTTTCGTTCGCAGGTCTGCCTCCCATCGCTCCCAAGACAGTCCAGCCGCTCTTCGATTTGTGGTCGCCCTTCATGAAGTCCAACTATGTGGGACTCGCGGCAGCCCTGTTGGCGGCCTTGGGCCTGGTGGCGGCGGACCGACGACTCAAGATCTTCCTCGGCCTGCTCCTCGGCCTGAGCATCGCGGTCGCGCTCGGCCGCTATTCGGTCATTTACACGTGGCTGGTTGCGCTGGCTCCACCGCTTGGGATGGTTCGCTACCCCTCCAAAGCGATTGTCGTGATGGCGCTCGTGTCGGCGGTCCTGGCGGGTCTTGGCTATGACGCGTGGCTCAGTGGCCGACGCCGTCTTCAGGTTGGACTCGCCGCAGGCGTCGTACTGATCGCGGCCTGCGCGTCGGTGAACGCAGCGGGGCAGCCTCTCTTTCCCGGCAGTCTTCACCTTCCCGCCGAGGGACCTGCCTGGAGCACGATTCTGTCCATGGCGCGGACGAACGTGACGGTGGGCGCGTTGGCTGCGCTTCTCGCGTCCCTCGTCTTCGCCTTTGGCGATTCTTCCAGACGCTCCGTTGCCCTGCTGCTTCCGCTCATCCTCGTGGTTGACCTGGTCTTGATCAATCGGCAGATCAACCCAAGCGCATCAGCGGCGTTGCTGAACCAGCGGCCCGAGATCCTCAAACACATGCCCACGGGTCATGCGGGGCGGATCTACGCTTGGGACTACGCCATGCGCGTCCCCGGCCATGGCCATCCAACCACCGGGATGCTTGGAGTCTTCGCGGAGGTCGCGGCGTTACCCGATCCCCGAGCCGGCAGTCTCGCCTTCCAGGCGTACCTTTATCCGCCGATCGCGCCACGATTCGGATTGCGAGGGAGCTTCGATCGCGACCTTCTGGGCCTGTATCCCCGCTGGTTCAATGATATGAACCTGCTGCTGCGGACAGTGGAGGACACGCCCTCATACGTGCAGTTGCTGCAACTGGCGGGAGTGGACCGGGTCATTGCGCTGCATCGCGATATCGATGCGTTGCGGTTGCGCGGCGAAATCGCCGGCATCTTCCGACTTCCCATCCAGATCTTCGACGTTCCAGATCCCTGGCCACGTACCTACGTCACCTGCGCGACGCGAGTCGAGCGCGGCCCCCAACCCATCGAAGGGCTCCTGGCTCCGGACTTCCAGCCGAACCTGGAAGTGATGGTGGATCGCGCCGTTGAGCTGGCACGGCCGTGCCGGCAGGGTATCAGCCACATCGTCGAGGACACGTCGGATCGCATCGTGATCGATGTCGATACCGATGGCGACGGCGTGGTGGCCCTCCTGGAAGGGGCGGCCAAAGGCTGGCAGGCGTTGGTGGACGGCCGCGACGCCGACATCCTGCGAGTCAACTACGTCTTTAGAGGCGCACAGGTCCCCGCGGGACGGCATCGCTTGACCTTTGTCTATCGTCCCGAAAGCGTGAAGCTCGGCGTGATGATTTCGATTCTGACGATGATCGCCACGGCGCTCGCCGGAACTACCCCTTCGCGGATTCGCTGATTCGGGAAGCGGTGCGATCGCTGATCGGCGGATTGTTTGCGTTGTCGTCGCTTCGCCTTTTCGTCGCCACGTCCTTCTTTGATCGATCCGGCTGAGGCGGCAAAGGGTCCGGAGGAAGAGTCGGTGCGGAATTCAGATTGAGGTTGGTCATGACACACTCCACGATCATTCATCTATGCCGGTCGGGTCTTGACCGGCATTTCTACAAAATTTTTGACGAATCGCGAGCGATAAAGATGCCGGCAAGCAGCCCGATCGCCAAACCGCCCGCTGCCGCCATCCCGATCGATTCCCACGGCTTCTCGTGGACGTGCGCATCCAGAGCGGTGGCCGCATCCTGCGCCTTGGCGCGGATCGCGTCTTGAGTGTCGGCCAGCTTCCCCTTAGCGGTGCGAAGAGAGGCTTCCGCTTTGGCGCGCAGGCGGGTGATGTTCTCGTCACCCATCGCCGCCGTGGCCTTCACCAGATCTTCCGCATCCGAAATGGCGGACTTGAAGCTGTCATTGATCTTGTCGCTCGTGATGTCGTAGGACATGTCTTTCCCCTTCGATATATGCGCCCGATCGCCTGAGGGCGAAGGACCATCTCAGGGAGTTCAATGCAATAACAACGCCAAGCGTGGGGCGGAAGATTGATTGATGTTCAGGCGGGCTTGGCCAGATGGGTTAACGATGGAGGCAGCTTTCCCAGCAGGTGAAGGATGTCGATCACGGCATTGAGGCGGCCGTGCAGAAAGGAAATATCGGGGCCGTCGGTGGGGCGGGCGAGCGTGTCGAACATTCTGAGCTGCTCGATCACCTTCAAGCCTTCCGAGACGATTGCGCTGGACGTTGCCTGATCATCAGGAATCGCCGTCAAGGCCCGGCGAATCTCTTGAAGCTTCGAAGCGCTGACTTTGACTCGTCTTGCCATCGCATCAGAGTGCTTCATGAAGCAGGCACCGGGGTCAGAAGCCTTTCACCACAAGCCGGTTGGTCGCGGCCAAGTCGGCGTCAATCAGGAGTTCGCCCAGGTATTCGCCCGGTTCGTGGATCAAGTCTCGGACGAGAAGCCGGCCCCAGTTGACGACAAGTTCGGTCTGAGAGAAGTCGCCGATCTCAACGTGTCGTGGGGAGCCAAGCTGCTGGCCGCCGGGACCCTTCAACCGAAAGGTCAATGTGTGATCGGCGTGATCGTCACGTCGGTCGACCGCGATCAAAGTCCAGACGAATTCGGGCAAGGCTCCGAAATCCAGCTTGGCCACGATCGAATGGACATCGGGCCGACGGGTCCACGCTCCGGCGGTGGCGCCGAAATACAGGAGAGCAAGAACCTGCACTCGATCTCTTGGGCCGGTCACGCAGTCCCTCTATGCAAGGGGGGTGCCGCCCGAGCTTTCGTGCCCATCGTCCGCCCCCCGAAGAGCGGAGTAGGATCTCGTCACATCATCCGCCGCACCATCGAGGGAGATCAGACATGCTTGAACCGATCGGCCATCTACCGGCGCACATCGCCATGAGAATCGACGGATTGCTTCTCGCGGGCAGCTTTCTTCTGGTTGCAGGATCCGGGGTTCTGATCGTCTCCACTGTTCTTGCGAATCTGAGTCTGATGGGTGAGTTGTACTCCGCCGAAGTGGTTGCGACTCAGCTTGGATCGTTTGGAGTGTCTTGCGCAGGCGCTTTTCAGGTTCGCACAGGACTGACTTTTCGAGCTCTTCAGAAACGGTGCGTCAATTTGTAGATTCGTCGCCTGTCCTTGGCCGCGTTCGGAGCGGCCCGGCCTGCAACTCGCTGACCCCACAGGCGATAAAGCTTGGTCCCGCAATTGCATCTAGTTCATTTCGTCCTGCACCTGGGACGAACGGCTAGACCAATTATGGAGAACACCATGTCCTACGAAACGACCTCCGAACAACTTCGCAGCCCCTTCAAGTCTGCGCTCGCCGACGCCGAAGAACTCGTTCGCGCGACCGCCCATATGGGTGACGAAAAGATCACGCGCCTGCGAGAAAAGGCGGAGGAATCCTTGCGCACCGCGAAGTCCACGATGAACAACGCCCAGGACTCAATTCGCCTACGCGCCATGTACGCGACCGACGCGGTCGAGAATCGCGTGACGGAAAAGCCGTGGGAATCGCTCGGGGTCGTCGCGGTCTGCGCACTCGGCATTGGGTTCCTCGCGGGCATTCTCGTTTCGCGCGACTAAATTTCGGCTGCGCGTATGAATCGATCTGTTGCCGTTCTTGTGCTGATGTCTGGACTTGTCACTTCGCCCTCCTGGGCTCAAACGCCGAAGCCGTCTCCCGTGGGCAAGGTCAACCCTGCGCGTTATCAGTCGCTGATGGACGCCGGTACCAATTTGGAAGCAACGTGGACCGCAGGGGCGAGCCTCGGTGAAGTTCGCTCGCAAGTCGTGGCCCTCGACGCTGAGTTGCAGCGCCTGAAGGACGCTGACGTGACGGAGGCGGATCGGCTTTTCGTGCGAGCCATGGGTTCATCTTCCCGAGCCTTCCATGCGGGCACCCTCATTGGGGAAGGATCCGAAGATGAATCGAAGCGGCCGCAGGCAGAGGACGATGCCCGGCGTTTCGGAGTGGAGACGGTCCTCTGGACTACGCGCGACAAATACACGATCGTGATGGACGATGCGGCGGCGTTCCTTCTGGCCGCGAGTCATTACTACGCCGGTGAGATCGGCCAGGGCCTGGCCATGGAAGATCAGCTCTTCGGGAAAATTGCCGCGCGGCAACGAGCGGGGCTCAAACGCCTCATGACCTCCGGTGAAGTGAGTTCCATCTACAAGCGTCTCTACAGCCATGATCCCGGAGAGCGGAAAAGCGCCGCTCTCGACGCTGCGGTCTTCGGCAGCGCGGCCGAACCTTTTGCCGAGCGACTGCGGGAGTTGGCCGCGGACGAAGACCCGGCCACGCGAGCCGCGGCCAGTGCGGCTCTTTCGCGCATCGCGGAGAACTGACCGCGGGCCTCGATAGTCTGGTGTCGTTGGCCGGTTGTCTGGAGATGGGAAGGGCAGTACGCTCACTTGTCTCAATCACCACAATCCGGCGATTCGATCCAGACGGGCGGTGGAACGATCGAGTGGCATCCCGCATGGAAGGTCTGCTTGATGAATTGCAAAGCCTGTCGCGCGAAGTATTGCCCCAAGGCGTTCACCGCCTGCCCCGACTGCAAGAGGCCATCGCCGGCCGGACGGGCTCGCGTGACGTTCCTTGAAACTCCTCCCGATCTTCAGGAGGCCATCCGCGATTCGCTGAACTTCGAGTATCACGCCGACTCGGTGGACGGCCATCTCGACGTGACGGTCAAGCCCGGCCCGGAGGGATTGAGCCTCGACGCCTGGATGCACGCTGAGCCACGCTTTCCCTTCTGGCGCGCACGAACCGATGTTCGCCGCAAAGTCGGGGACTACCTGACCTCCGTTGGATTCAAAGTCATTTAGCGCCCTCGGGACCTCCGCGTCTCAGGAGGCGATACGATCATTGGGCATGTATATGAAAGCGTCAACGACTTGAGTCCAGATTCCACGGTCTACGCCATCGGTGTGCTCGTCGTCGTTGTTCTCGTGGGGCTCCTCCTGGTCTTCTTCCCAAGGACCCATCGCGAGACCGATGATGCAACGAACGTCCCTCCACCGGAGCGCGACTTAACCGACGTCGAGACGGCCGACCTGGTTTCATTCTTCGAGGGACGCGACGAGGTTCGCGCTCAACGGCTTCTCGCTCCCTACGTTGGTCGATGGCTCTCGCTTCGCGTGCGGCTCGGTGCGATAGCGGTCACTGAAGAATCTGTCTCCGTCTCGGCGAGCGACCTCACGTCAAAGCCCCCGGAAGCCGATGAATCCACGCATGGAGGCACTCCCCTTCTGTGCTCTTTCGAGAGCGGCGTCGCCAGCGGGATCGAGACACGGATGCCGGGAGACCTCGGAACTCTGACGGGTCGCATCAAGGATGTTCGGAACGGAACCGTCCTGCTCGATGCGTGTGAGTTGAAGGATGTTGATCCCCGGCCCGAGGGCACGCTGTCTGCCGGCGTGGATCCGTTCCCAGTTCCGGAGCCTGTTCCGGATCCGCTGCCGGACCCCGTCGCCGCGTCCGTGCCAATCCCAGAACCACTGGTGGAAATACCGCCACCCATGAAGACAGGGGAAACCCCCAGGCCCCTCACGCCTGCCCCGCGGATGTTTGTCAACGCCAGCCCGGCGTATCTGCTGGAGCTTTGCGTTGATCGCTCGCCCACGGAGGTGGACGAAGCAACGGAGCCCTATCTCGGGAAGTGGCTCGACGTCACGCTGATCGTCAGTCAGGTCACGGACTACGCGCCCGGCAACTGCACTTTCGTGAACGGACGGGCCAGTCATCTCTCCGACGACGCGCCCGAAGCGCGACATGCGACTCAGGACTTCGCCTGCACGTTCGATCGTAAGGCATGGCTCCCCCACCTTGAGCGCCGGAGATCCGGTGACGCGATCCGCGTCGTGGGGGAACTTGCCAACATCGGGTCCGACGGCTTGCGCCTGATTCGTTGCGAAATCCCGACGGTTACAAACCCAAGCCACGTCAACGACGCATAGGTGTCCCTCGCCGCCTATCGGTAGGAGCCCACGAGGACGGGCTTCTCGCGATAGACCTCGGGGAAAAACTTCTTCAGTGCGTCGACCTTGGGAAGGTCGTTGATGGCGATGTACGGCGCCATCGGATTGAGCGTGAGGTAGTCCTGGTGATAGTCCTCGGCGCGATAGAACGGCCGACCCATCTCGATCTTCGTAACGATGGCCGACTTGAAGATGTGCGCTT
The DNA here is from genome assembly GCA_039932395.1 of Vicinamibacteria bacterium. Classification (GTDB taxonomy): domain Bacteria; phylum Acidobacteriota; class Vicinamibacteria; order Fen-336; family JAGNNV01; genus JAGNNV01. The sequence continues at coordinate 9,200 of JBDTQB010000155.1, forward strand.
CGGTCAGTTGCGCGATGTACGCCTCGGCCACCTTTGCCTGCTCGGTGTTCGACGGAAACAGGGCGGAGCGATACTGGGACCCGCTGTCAGGGCCTTGCCGATTCAACTGCGTCGGATCGTGAACCACCGAGAAGAGAATCTGTAGAAGACGACCGTACGTGACGACGCGGGGATCGAAGGTGACGAGCACCGATTCCGCGTGACCCGTTCGACCGGAGCCGACGGTCTCGTACTCCGCCGTCGTCTTCTCCCCGCCTGCGTACCCGGAGATCGCGCTGGTCACGCCGTTGACATGCTGGAAGACGCCCTGCACGCCCCAGAAGCATCCGGCGGCGAACACCGCTGTTTCAGAGGTCGAACTGGGGGTCGCCGAGAGATCGACGATCGGCGCAGGCGCCAGACGTACCTTTTCCGCGGACAAGGCGGTGCCGGTCAAGCCGCCCGCTATCGCGACCGCCGAAGCGACGGCGCACACCCCGATGATGGTGGTCAGTGTTCTGGACATGTTCATGATTCTCCTCGTTACGGTCTTGTGGTCAGAGTGATTCCGTTCCCCTGGTTGGATGCCGTCAACACCTCCAAGATACGCACCCGCGGCGGTTCTAGATGTTTCGACCGAGGTGGCGCTCTCGCCACGGATGGCCTTCTTCAGTCATCTCGTAGAGTTGCCGGTGGGTGATGTCCGCGCAATCGCGGACAACGCGCGCCGCTGACCCTCGGGGACCAGGAACTTCAAAGCCCAGAAAGCGAACAAACGATGACTGATATGAGCAAAGCCGGCACGTTCAAGCTCGGAGAGTGGACGGTGAAACGCATGGGCTACGGAGCCATGCAACTCGCGGGACCCGGTGTCTTCGGTCCGCCCAAGGATCATGCGAGTGCGCTCGCGGTTTTGAGGGAAGCAGTCGCGAGTGGCATCGATCACATCGACACCAGCGACTTCTACGGTCCATACGTCA
>JBDTQB010000156.1:0-10028 GCA_039932395.1 Vicinamibacteria bacterium
TCGTCCTGGCTGAGGGCGACCCCGGTTTCCGGGGGCGCTTGTCCGAGTCCGCTCATTCGTACCGTTTGACGCCGCCTTTGGCCGGAGGTTAGCAAGGCCGGTCAAAGTCCATCGGAATCAATGTCTTGGATGAGTGTCTGCCACTGGGTTGGACGTACGAGCCGGGTCATTCGCTAGCTGCCCGCCCGAGAAAGAAATGTTCTGGAGCATTCGCTTAATTTTCGCTATCCTTCGGACCTGGACTCGCAACGAGATTAGGTACCCTGCCGACATGAAGATTCCGAAGACGCTCACTCTCAATTGCCTGTGTGGCGAAAGCTGCTCTGTGGATCTCAGCTTTGATGCTTATGGGCCGGTTCCGTTGGGAGTGATTCACTGCGACTTCGTGTATTGCGCGAAGTGCCAGGCGCCGATTGCGTTTCTCTTGCCGGAGGGGCTCGCCAAGCGCTCCGAGGACCGATATTCGATGATCGACAATCTTGCCGAGGAAGAACTCAAAGCGAGCTGAGCCTGGCCGACGGTTCTGACGCCGCTCGGTCGTAGGATCCGTCATGTCGTTTACGGGTTCTGATCCTGATGTCCCTTCGCCGCGTGACCGTCGGAGCGTGGCGGCTCGGGTTCATGGGCGGCTCCGGCACGTCCTCTGGCTGAGATTCCACGTGGGCGCGATCGTTGGACTCACGATCTTCGTTGGGTTCCTGTCGAGCGTTCTGCTACAACGGATCGAGTTTCTAAGCCGATCGATGGCGATGCGCTACGGCGTGTCTTGCCTGGTCGCTTACGCGGCCTTCCTTCTTATCGTGCGGTGGTGGATCCGGTATGTCGCCGGGATTCGCGAAGCGGTGGGTGACGAGGTCGCCGACACCGGCCGGTTCGATCTCAGAGGCGCGACTCCCGGAGAAGGCCCGAGCCAGATGGATCGGAAAGGCCGCGATCGCGATGTCGGTGGACGCGGTTGCGGCGACGGATGCAGTGATCCGGGTTGCGCCGACATCGATGGTCTCATTGCATTCGTCGGACTGATCGCGATCATCCTCGTCATCGCGTCCGTGTTCACGTACGGACCGTTGATCCTCTCGGAGATCGTCGCGGATACGTTGCTGGCAGGTGGTCTGCTCCGCTGGGCGCGCCGAACCGAGATGTCGTGGATGGAAAGCACATGGCGGACGACCAGGCTCCCGTTCTTGGCGATCACGGCCGCGATCGTACTCTTCGCGCTTTGGGCGGCGAGCCGATGTCCGACCGCTACCCGTTTCGGAGAGATCTGGGCGTGCCTCTGATCCATTCAAGTCCGCTCGGCTAAGGTTCGCCCCCATGCTTGAGCCACTCGCACACCGGTTCGCCCGCCGATGATCACCGGCGCCATCAAGAGCCAGGTCGATCAGATCTGGAACGCGTTCGCCGCGGGTGGGATCGCCAATCCTCTCGAAGTCATCGAGCAGATCACCTACCTTCTCTTCCTGCGCAGGCTCGACGACTTGCACACGCTGGAAGAGAACAAGGCTTCCCGGCTGAAGCAGCCGATCGAACGCCGCATCTTCCCGAAGGGTCGCGACGATATCGGCAAGGCTGGCGGCCGCCCCTACGACGACCTGCGCTGGTCCCGCTTCAAGAACTTTGCCGCCGCCGACATGTTCAAGGTGGTCAGCGAACATGCCTTTCCCTTTCTGCGGGAACTCGGGGGCGACGAGTCGGCCTACGCGAAGAACATGAAGGATGCGCGTTTCACCATCCCCAACCCCGGCCTCTTGGCGAAGGTCGTCGATCTCATCGACAAAGTCCCGATGGAGGACCGCGACACCAAGGGCGACCTCTACGAGTACATGCTCGGCAAGATCGCGTCGGCCGGTCGGAACGGCCAGTTCCGTACGCCTCGCCACATCATTCGCCTGATGGTCGAAATGACCGCGCCCACGCCGTCGGATGTCATCTGCGATCCCGCCTGCGGTACGGCCGGCTTTCTCGTAGCGGCCGGCGAGTATCTGCGGCACGAGCATCCAAACATGCTTCACGATGCCAAGGGCCGGAAGCATTTTCATCACCGGATGTTTCATGGCTACGACTTCGACAGCACCATGCTGCGCATCGGCAGCATGAACATGCTGCTGCATGGCGTCGAGAGTCCGGACATCAGCCGTCGCGACTCGCTGTCGAAAGAGTCGTCGCTGGAAGAGGAGGCGTACACGCTGATCCTCGCGAACCCGCCGTTCGCGGGCAGCCTCGACTACGAGAACACCGCGAAGGAGTTACTGGAGGTCGTCAAGACCAAGAAGACCGAGTTGCTGTTTCTCGCGCTGTTCATCCGCCTACTGAAGCCGGGCGGTCGCGCCGCGGTCATCGTGCCCGACGGCGTGCTCTTCGGATCGAGCAACGCCCACAAGGAACTGAGGCGGACGCTGGTCGAGGACCAGAAGCTCGACGCGGTGGTGTCGCTGCCGGGCGGCGTCTTCAAGCCTTACGCCGGCGTTTCAACCGCGATTCTCTTCTTCACGAAGACGAACTCCGGCGGCACCGACTCGGTCTGGTTCTACGATGTGGATGCCGATGGCTGGAGCCTCGACGACAAACGGACGCCGCTCCTGCCCGATGATCTGCTCGGACCTGTTCCCAGCCGTCATTCCGGCGGAGGCCGGAATCCAGGTTTGACGGACGATGAGCACACAAAGAACAACCTGCCGGATGTGCTCGCACGATGGGCGAAGCGTGACGGCGCCGAACGGAAGCGCCAGCGCACCGCGCAAAGTTTCTGCGTCGCGAAGGCCGACATCGCCGCGCAGGGGTATGACCTATCGCTCAATCGCTACAAGGAAATCGTTCACGAGGCGGTCGAGCATCGCGCACCGAAGGACATCCTCGCTGATCTCGCGAAGTTGGAGGCAGAGATTCAACGAGAGATGGGAAGCCTCGCCGGAATGCTTCATTGATCGGCGCGCCCGAGAGCAAGGCGCTCGGTTGGCCTGTTGTGACTCTTGCCGAAGTCGCAGAGCAATGTCTTGGCAAGATGCTGGATGCCCAGAAGAACAAGGGCCGTGCAATGCCCTACCTGCGAAATCCGAACGTTCGTTGGTTTGACGTCGACACAACCAATCTCGAAATGATGCCGTTCGAAGATCACGAGCTGGATCGATATGGGCTCCGAGCGGGTGACATCGTCATTTGCGAAGGCGGGGAGGCTGGGCGGGCGGCCATTTGGGACGGGCGCTTACCCGAACTGAAGTTTCAAAAGGCGATACATCGAGTGCGGCCGGGTCCGAGGCTGTATGGCCGCTATTTCTTGCATCGTTTGAAATCTGATCATCAGAATGGCCGCCTTTCGGACTATCTGACCGGCGCGACCATCAAGCATCTGACCGGTCAAGACCTCGCCCGCTACAGATTCCCGTTGCCTTCGGTCCCCGAGCAACGGCGGATTGCGGATGTGCTGGACCGGGCGGAGGCGCTGCGCGCCAAACGCCGCGCCGCCCTCGCCCAACTCGACACCCTCACCCAATCCATCTTCCTCGACATGTTCGGGGATGTCGTCATGAACACTAAAGGCTGGCGTGAAGGCGTGACGCTCGGCGCGGTCGCCGAGGTTGTGTCCGGCGTGACCAAGGGACGCGCGACCAACGGGAAGCGAACGCGGTCTGTGCCGTATCTAGCAGTCGCGAACGTTCAGGACAAGACGTTGAAACTCGACGTGGTGAAGTCAATTGACGCGACCGAGGAAGAGATTTCGCGATTTCGATTGCGGCGCAATGATTTGGTTCTGACCGAGGGCGGAGACGCCGACAAACTTGGCAGAGGGTGTTTGTGGCAAGACGAACTGGCCGAATGCATTCACCAGAATCACATTTTCCGTGTGAGGACACAGGTGGACGATATAGATCCACTTTTCTTGTCCTGGCTCATCGGCAGCACGCGTGGAAAGCGCTATTTTCTCAAGTCAGCAAAGCAAACTACCGGAATCGCTTCTATCAACATGACTCAGCTCCGTGGCTTTCCGCTTCTTGTGCCGCCGCGAGAGATACAGGCGACGTTTGCGCGAAGAGTTGCCGCTGTGAGAAGGCAGTCGGCGATCCAAGAAACGAGTCTTGCCGAACTGGACGCACTCTTCGCCTCGCTTCAACACCGCGCCTTCCGCGGCGAGTTGTGAGCGGCCTGACCGTGCACATGGGAACGCAACGTTCATGAATCCAGGTGGGCAAACGAGTCGTTGGTCTGGTCCGTCATCAAACTAAAGGCTGCCTTGAATATGGAGCAGATTTGAGTCCATACTAAAGGCTGCCTATCATATGGATCGATTTTCTTTCCATACGATTCCCAGCCTTTAATATGACTCCACCCTCTCGGGCGAACCGCGCTGGGCAGTATCTCACTCAGCCCACAGGGTATAGGGCATTCATACCGGCGCCGCTGCCTCCTCAGCCGCCTCTTGACCTCGGAGGTGAGTTGCAAAGGCTCCTCTCCGAGGCGGACCGTGCTCTTGGTCGCCTGGACGGCTCGGTCCTCACCTTGCCCAACCCCGATCTCTTCGTCTTCATGTATGTGAGGAAAGAGGCGGTCTTGTCGAGCCAGATCGAAGGAACGCAGAGCTCCTTGCAGGACCTTCTCGCGGCGGAGGCTCAGCTCCTCGATCCGGCATCTCCCAAAGACGTGGATGAGGTGGTGAACTACGTTTCCGCTATGAATCACGGACTTGGCCGCTTGGCCGATCTGCCTGTGTCGGTCCGGTTGATTCGAGAGATCCACCAGAAACTCATGACGGGCGTTCGCGGCGGCAACCTTCAGCCCGGAGAGATTCGCACGTCGCAGAACTGGATTGGTCCCGCGGGCTCAAATCTCAATACCGCTGCCTTCGTTCCGCCGCCGCATCACGCGGTTCCCGGGGCCTTGGGTGATCTCGAAAAGTTCATTCATCAGGACGACGACCTCCCACCTCTGGTAAAGATCGCTCTTGCTCACGTTCAGTTTGAGACGATTCATCCTTTCTTGGACGGCAACGGCCGGGTCGGGCGTCTCTTGATCACGTTCCTGTTGACCGAGCGCAGCATTCTTCACAAGCCGGTGCTGTATCTCTCTCACTACTTCAAGCAGCATCGACAGCGCTACTACGACCTCCTGCAGGCGGTGCGGGCGGATGGAGCCTGGGAAGAATGGATCGCCTTCTTCTTGACCGGAGTCGCGGAGGTGGCGCGCGAAGCGGCCGTCACCGCCAGGCGCATCCTTCATTTGCGTGAAGAGCATCGGGCCGCGATCACCACACGACTTGGCCGCGCTGCGGGGAATGGCCACAAGGTTCTTGAGTCCCTCTTCGATCGGCCCATCATCGCGGTAAGCGACGTGCCTCGGCTCACGGGAACCAGTTTCGCAGCGGCCAACGTGCTCGTTTCCAAGCTTGTGGAACTGGGGATTCTGAGCGAGATGACGGGTTTCGCCAGAAACCGTCGTTTTCAGTACGCGCCGTACATCGCGCTCTTCACTGAAGCGCCTCAAACGGATGCCGTGCCGTCATGACCCAATTCGGTTTCCTCCGGGCGGAGTGGCAGCCGATCTTCGAATCCTCGGCGCGTTGCGAGGCTGCGGTCTATGCCGATCCTCGGACGTCATGCTTCTACGCCCGTCGCGCGCTTGAACTCGCGGTGGCGTGGCTCTTCAAGCACGACAGCTCGCTGCAACTTCCTTATCAGGACAACATCTCTGCGCTGATCCATGAACCCACGTTCAAGCAGACGGTGGGAGAAGCGGTGTTCAGCAAGGCGCGCGTGATCGTGACCTTGGGGAATCGAGCGGTTCACGGGCATCGAGCCATTCCGACCGAAGACGCCTTGGTTGCGGTGCGTGAGCTGTTCCACATTTGCTATTGGCTTGGTCGGAGTTACGGGCGTGTGGAACGGCCGGCCGACGGACTGGCATTCAACCCGCTGCTTCTGTTGCGACCCGCTGGCTCGGCACAGGTCAAACAAAACGCCGAACAGCTTCAACTCCTTGAAGTCGCACTTCGCGAGAAGGACGAGAAGCTCACCGTCGTTCTCGCCGACAAGGCGGCGCTCGATGCGGAGCTTCAACGTCTTCGCGCGGAAGTTGCCGCGGCGAAGAAGGCCGCCGCCGAAAAGCCCGACGCTCATGACTACTCGGAAGCGCAGACCCGTGACTACTTCATCGACCTCCTGCTGAAAGAAGCGGGCTGGGCGCTCGATCAGCCGCGCGACCGTGAGTTCGAAGTCGTGGGCATGCCGAACAACAAGGGCAAAGGCTTCGTCGACTACGTGCTTTGGGGTGACGACGGCAAGCCGCTGGGTCTCGTCGAGGCAAAACGCACCCGTCGCGATTCCAGGGTGGGCCAGCAGCAAGCAAAGCTCTACGCCGATTGCCTGGAGAAGGCGTTCGATCAGCGTCCGGTGATCTTCTACTCGAACGGTTACGAGCATTGGATCTGGGATGACGTGAACTATCCGCCGCGCGCGGTGCAAGGGTTCTATTCCAAGGCCGATCTCCAACTCCTGATCCAACGACGGACGAGTCGAAGGCCCCTCGCAAGCGTCGAGGTGAACACGAGCATCGTTGAGCGGTTCTATCAATCGCGGGCGATTCGGCGAATCGCCGAATCCTTCGATCGCGATCACGACCGCAAAGCGCTTCTGGTCATGGCGACTGGCGCCGGGAAGACCCGCACCGTGGTGGCCCTTGCCGACATGCTGATTCGCGCCAACGCGGTGAAGCGCGTCTTGTTCCTCGCGGATCGAGTCGCTTTGGTTGGGCAGGCGGTGAATGCGTTCAATGCCTTCCTCCCCGAATCGTCGCCCGTGAACCTTGTGACGGAGAGAGAAGGTGAAGGCCGCGTCTACGTCTCGACCTACCCCACGATGATGGGCCTGATCGATGAACGACACGACGGCCAGCGCCGCTTCGGCGTCGGTCACTTTGACTTAGTCATCATCGACGAAGCCCACCGTTCAGTCTTCCAGAAGTACCGCGCGATCTTTGACTACTTCGATTCGCTCCTTGTCGGTCTGACGGCCACGCCGCGGGAAGAGATCGATCGCAACACCTACGGGTTGTTCGATTTGGAGAACGGAGTGCCCACGGATGAGTATTCCCTGGATCAGGCAATCAAGGATGGCTTTCTGGTCCCGCCGAAGACGGTGTCTGTTCCGCTGAAGTTTCAACGCGAGGGGATCAAGTACGACGACCTGTCGGAGGACGACAAGGATCAGTGGGACGCGTTGGAATGGGATGAGGAAGGTGGCGTTCCTCATGAAGTCGATGCCCAGGCTGTCAACAAATGGCTTTTCAACAAGGACACTGTCGACAAGGTCCTTGAACACTTGATGACCCGTGGCATCACGGTGGCGGGTGGCGACCGGCTTGCCAAGACGATTCTCTTCGCCAAGAACCAGGCGCATGCCGACTTCATCTCGGATCGCTTCAATGCGAACTATCCGCACTACAAAGGCGATTTCGCCCGAGTCATCACCTTCAAGACGGAGTACGCGCAGAGTCTCATCGACGCCTTCAAGCTGAAGGAAAAGTCTCCGCACATAGCACTTTCCGTGGACATGCTGGATACCGGGATCGACGTTCCCGAAGTCGCCAATCTCGTCTTCTTCAAACTCGTTCGTTCCAAGACAAAGTTCTGGCAGATGCTTGGTCGCGGCACGCGTCTGTGCCCAGACTTGTTTGGTCCCGGTCAGCATAAGAAGGCGTTCCAGGTCTTCGACTACTGCCAGAACCTCGAGTATTTCTCGCAGAATCCGGACGCTGCCGACGGAGCGTCGAGTCCGTCCCTGGGTAAGAAGCTGTTCACTGCGCGTCTCGAAGTGATCGGAGAACTCGACAAGCGCGTTGATGCCTCGTCCGCAGAAGCCACCAAGGCGGCCGAAGGAGGCCCGACCTGGGCCGCCATCAAGACGGAAACCGATGTTCGTTCGGGGGCCGCCGACTCCCTCCACCGTGAAGTCGCATCTATGAACATGGAGAACTTCGTGGTTCGCCCCAAGCGACGGCTTGTCGAGGAGTACGCGAAACGAGATGTCTGGGACGTCATCACCCCGGCGTCGCTTTCCGACTTGGCGACTGAGGTTGCCGGTCTTCCTAACGAACTCGATCCTGAAGGCGAGGAAGCGAAGCGTTTCGACCTGCTCGTCCTCAACCTGCAACTCGCCGTTCTTCGCACCGAGCCCGCGTTCGCCCGACTTCGCGATCAGGTAAAGGCGATCGCCGGACTGCTCGAAGAGAAGTCAGCGATCCCGATGATCAATCAGCACATGCCGTTGATTCAGGACGTCCAAACAGATGAGTGGTGGCAGGACGTCACTCTGCCGATCCTGGAAGTCATGCGACGCCGGTTGCGCGATCTGGTGGTGCTGATCGAGAAGCGCCAGCGCAAAATTCTCTTCACGGACTTCGAGGATGAGATCGGTGACGGCACGGATATCGTCCTGCCTGGTTTGGACATCACCGAAGGATCCACTGAAAGTCCCGACTTCGCGAAGTTCCGCGTAAAGGTCCGGGCTTACCTGCGCGCGCATGAGGACCACATCACGGTTCACAAGCTGCGTCGCAACGTGCCGCTCACCGCGATGGACTTGGCTGAGCTGGAGCGGATGCTCGCGGAGAGTGGCCTTGGTCCGAAAGAACAGATCGAGAAAGCGAAGACAGATGCGAAGGGTCTGGGGCTCTTCGTTCGGTCGCTCATTGGCCTTGATCGGGAGGCGGCGAAGTCGGCACTCTCTGGATTCGTTTCCGGAAAGAGCCTTCAGTCCAGCCAGATTGATTTCGTGAACCTCATCGTGAACCACCTGACGGAGCACGGCGTGATGGAAGCGGCACGACTCTACGAATCGCCGTTCACCGATCTGGCGCCAAGTGGTCCAGAGGCGCTGTTCACGTCGTCCGAGGTCGATGCGTTGATCAATGATCTTGCGAACGTGCGTGCGAATGCGGAAGCCGCGTGAGTGTGAACTAGGAGTCTGCGCGGCGGAACAGATCAGACTCCTGTCCACAGGCCGGTAATTCGTGAGCCGGGCGGCAAGGGGCTAGGCGGATCTAGGCAAGCCGGGCGAAAATACACGGCTGATGAGTGGAAATGCGTCTGTGTCGCCGGTTCTTGAGCCCGCAGTTGATCCCTCGGCGCCCGTCGCCACTCTCGACCTCGACGCCGTCCGGCGCTGCACCGAACTGCTCGAATCCATAGCGGCCGATCGCGGCGTCCTGGCCAGCGTTCCGCTTGAGATGCGCCAGGCGCTGCTGATCGCGGCGGGGCAGATTTCGCGTCCGCAGTCGTTTCAAGAGAAGCGGCTGGTCAAAACGCTCCGTCGGGTGCGCAAGCAGGGCGAGGAAGCGGTCGATCGGGAATCTCGCGCGACCACCGGCATCCGCCAGGCGCGCGAGGCCGCCGTGTTCGTGGCTCCTGCTCCCGCCTTGCCAGGTGATTCAGCCACGGCTCCGCCACGTGAGTTGAAGAAGCCGCGGAGCTGCTACGTCTGCAAGGAAGATTTCGTCCGGCTTCATCATTTCTACGACTCGATGTGCCCGGAGTGCGCCGAGCTGAACTACGCGAAGCGCTTCCAGGCCGCTGACCTCACCGGCCGCGTCGCTGTGGTCACGGGCTCACGCGTGAAGATCGGGTTCCATATCTCTCTCAAGATGCTTCGAGCCGGATGCGAAGTGATCGCGACGACCCGCTTCCCTCAGGACTCGGCCCTTCGCTATTCGCGCGAGCCCGACTTCGCCGAATGGAAGCATCGCATCCACGTTCATGGACTCGACCTGCGGCATCCTCCGAGCGTCGAAATCTTCGCGCGTTACATCGAGCACTCGTTCCCACGGCTCGACTTCATCGTCAACAACGCCTGCCAGACGGTTCGTCGGCCGCCTGGCTTCTATGAAGACCTGCTGCCTACCGAGTCGAGGGCGGCGAGTGATTTCGGCCCAGACATTTATCGGGTCCTCAAGAGCCACGAAGGACTGAAGGCGGCGCTGGACCCTTCGGCTGCGCCTGACGGCGCGCTCAGGGCAAGTGGCGCTTCTTCGACCCGTGGCATGGT
>JBDTQB010000157.1:0-10018 GCA_039932395.1 Vicinamibacteria bacterium
AGGATGAAGCTGTCGATGTTGCCGCCATTGTTGTGGCGGACGTCGATGATGATGCCGGCGCGATCGAAGGCTGGATAGAAGTTCCGGTACCAAGAGGTGACGTCGTCGCCGGTCATCGCGCGCAGATGAACGTAGCCGAGCGCGCTACTCGATTTCTGCTGGACGGCCAGGCGGCGCGTGTACTCCCAATCCGTGTAGCGCAAGTTCCGTTCGTCCGTCGTGGGAGTCACGATGACATCCCGGGCGGCACCGGTCGCAGGCTTGATCCGTAGGAGCACCTGACGCTTCTCCTGGCCACGCAGCAGGGCCTCAAACTGTTCGACGGAAAGCGCATCGACGCCGTTCACCGCCTGGATGACATCGCCAACGTTAATGTTCAACTCGGGATCGGCTAGCGGCGAACGCTCGTCCGGGAAGTCAGGATCGTGACGGTAGATGGCGTCGATGCGGTACCCGCCGGCTTTCACGTCACGCACCATCCGCGCGCCGAGTGTTGGAACCTTGATGTCATCAGGACCGACTCGCAGATCTCCACCGCGAACCGAGGTATGGAGCACGCTGAGCTCACCCACCATCCAGCCGATGAGATCCGACAGCTCTTCACGAGTGGTGATGCGATCGAGCAGCGTGAGATGGCGCTTCAGCACGCCGTTCCAATCGACCCCGTGCATGTTTGGGTCGTAGAAGTAGTCACGCTCCATCCGCCACGCGTCAATGAAGATCTGCTTCCAGTCTTCGCGCACGTCGATGGGATAGGTCCAGCCGGTCAGATCCACTTTGGCTTTGGGAAGATCGCTCGCGGCAGGCGCTTTGCCGCCGGCGTCGATCACGTACAGATCGTCGCGCTTATGGATGAGCAACTTCTTGCCGTCGGAGGAGAGTTCGTACGCCGCGATGTCCTCCATCACCTTCGCGGGCTTCGGGTCCTTGTTGCCGATGTCCATCGACATCAGATGAACCTTGCCATCAGCACCCGGATCGCGAGCGAGCCAGAACAGCACTTTGCTGTTAAGGGTCAGATCTCGAAAATCGCCGGCGCCCGCGGGCACTTCGTAAATCCGCTCCTGGATTCCATCGAGGTCGATGTCCGCAGCCGGAGGGACCACGGGGGTCGGGCTCGGTGAAGGCGAAGGCTTCGGCTTGGCACCAGGCGAGGGGGAGGGTTTCGCCTCCGGCTTGGGCTCGGTCTTCTCCGGCAGGTCGGGATGGAGTTCGTCCGCCGGTTTGAAGGGAGAACGAAGCCCCTTCTTGAGGGCGACCTGATACATCTTCATCGGCCGATCGAAGAACGGCTCGGGCTGACGCGCGCCCCAAGGCGCATCGACGATGGAGTTCAGATTGCGGTCGGAGAGGAAATAGAGCCACTTGCCGTCGGCGCTCCACGCGGAGCTAAGGCTGTTCATGCGATCGCTGGTGACCGCGGTGCGGCTCTTCGTCTCGACGTTGTAGAGCAGAATCTGGCCGAAGCTATTCGACGCCGCCTGCGACCACGCGATCCAACGGCTGTCCGGCGACCAGGCGAGATCGGTCCCGCCTTCGCGGTTCGGCGCGATCATCCGCTGCTCGCGTGTCGCGATGTTGACGATCCAGACGCCGTTGTTGTTGTCGGTGTAGCCGATCCATTGGCCGTCGGGCGACGGACGGCCGTCGAAGCGCAGCACCTTGCCGTCGTGAGTCAGCGCCTTCTCTTCACCGACGCCGTTGGCGGGCAGGGTCGCGAACTCCAATTCGTCCGTGACATCGGAGAGTCCCACAAGATTCTTCCCATCGGGCATGAAGCGGACGTCGCGGTAACGGACGCCTTGCTTGCGTGACGCATTGACCAGGCGACCTGCTCCCACGGGAGCTACAAAGACCCGGCCTCGCGACGTCAGCACGACCGACTCGCCTTTGGGATGAAGATGCACGGAGGTCAGGAACTCCATCGGCTTCTTCGCCCACTTCTCTCGCAACTGATCGAAGTCGGACGGCAGCGTGATCGGAATCATCCGTTCGCCGCCGCTCGCGATGTCGTACATCCACAGATCCGCGCCCACTTGATAGACGAGCCGCCCCGCGTCCAGCGCGGGCTTCTTCACGTCCCATCCCGAGTGATGCGTGAGCTGTTTCAAGTCGGCTCCGGCTTCGTCCATTGACCAGAGGTTCATGGTGCCATCGCGGTCGCTCACGAAGTAGATCCGGCCATTCCACCACGCAGGTGAATGGCTCTCGCCGTCATAGTCCTTCGTCAGAACCTGCGCTTCGGGCTGACCTTCCGTGAACTTCCAGATCTTGCGCGCGGTGCCGCCCTTGTAGCGCTTGGTCACATTGTTGTGGAAGGCTGGGCGCACGAAATACAGCGTCTTGCCGGATGCGTCGTAGGCGCCCTCCGATGCCTGGCTCAGAGGAACGCTCGCGCGGTCGCCGGTCTTGAGATTGATCGAATGAAGTTGCGGATTGGGAAGGGTCGCGAAGTGCTGGCTCGTGTAAACCAGATCGCCGGACGGAGTCCACGCCGTCGGGGTCGAAGGCTCAGTCTCGAACGTGCGACGCATCGGAACGCCGCCTTCGATGGGCATGGTGTAGACCTCGGCGGGGCCCTCGTAGCGTGCGGTGAACGCGAGGGTCTTGCCGTCAGGTGAAATCAGAGGATCTGATTCCTGCGCGGGATGCGTGGTCAAACGCCGCGCCATGCCACCCGACACGGGCACACTCCACAGATCGCCTTCGGCAGCGAACACGATGGTGTCGCCCCGCAATGTCGGGAATCGGTAGAAGCCTTTGGCAACCGAAAGTTCAGCAGCCGGGCTCTGCGCGAAGGTCGGCGCGCAAAGCGCCAGGGAAAGAACAAGGCAGGTCAGTGTCTTCATGATGTGAGGTCTCCTGAACGGAATGTGGAAGTGAGACTAAGCCGTTTCGGCGGAATTCCGGCTCCCGAAGGGCCGCAACTAGACTGCGCGTTCGCATTTTTGAGGGGAGGCCGTTTGGAGATCGTTCATCAGATTTTGTGGTTCTTGAAGCCCGAGGGCATTCAGTGGCTCATCCAGACGGGTGGGCTGCCGGTGATTTGCCTGATCATCTTTGCCGAAACCGGCTTCTTCGCCCTTCTCCCCGGCGATTCCCTGCTCGTGCTCTGCGGCATCTTTGCGGCCACGCCAGGCAGCGACGGGCAGCCTCTTCTTCCCTTGTGGGCCCTCCTCGGCATCGTTCCGTTCTGCGGCGTGCTGGGCGATCAGATCGGCTACTGGATTGGTTCGTGGTTCGGCAAGCGGCTCTACAACTGGCCCGACGTCAACTTTCTCGGCATCCCCGTCTACAAGCGCGCCTATTTGACCAAGACCGAAGAGTTCTACGGTCGCTGGGGAACCTTCTTCATCGTGGCGGGTCGCTGGGTGCCCATCGTCAGGACCTTCGCTCCCATCGTCGCGGGAATGGTGAAGATGCGTTTCGGAACCTTCCTTACCTACAACGTCATAGGCGCGATCACCTGGGTGTGGAGCATGGTCCTTGCAGGCTACTTCCTTCCCCCCATTCTCAAAACGGTGGCTCCCGGTTTTGACCTCGCGAAGAACATCGACAAGATCGCCATCGTGATCGTCGCCCTTTCATTGCTCCCCATCGCGTTCACCGTCTACAAAGAACGGAAGATGGCGAAGGACGCGAAGACCGTCTAACCGACTGAAGAGAGATCGCTCATGAAGATGACCCCAGTAAAGAAAGCCCTCGGCCTGGCGCTCCTGCTCACGACGGTGTCAGCGCCCGCTGCCCGAGCCGGAGAGATCGGCGCGTTCCTGACCCTGCCGACACCGACGAAGGACTGGGGCAAGGGCTTCGGTTTTCACGCCGCCGTGATCTCGCTGCCATTCCTTCAAGCCGGCGGCGAGTTCGCGCGCATGAAAGGCGAGGATCCGCTCGTCTCCATCGAGACCTACACGGCCCAGGTCGAACTCAATCCGCCTTCGCTGAAGATCTCGCCGTTCATCGGCATCGGGGTCGGCGCCTATCGGCAGAAGTACGGCTCGAACAGCGACTGGGGCAGCGTGAACGCGATTTTCGGCGGCGTGCGTGTTCCCATCGGAGTCGCTCGTCTGCGCGCCGAGTTCCGCAAGATCGGCCTCTCGGGAAACCCGCGCGTGAACGTCGACAAGCGCTTCTCGCTCGGCGTCAGCTTCCGCTTCTAGTCTGGAAGAACGACTCGGATGGGCCTGACGAGCGCCGTCGTTGTCTCGGCGCTTCTCGATGGTGCAGTCGGGTTTTCTTCAGCCGCAGGATTTCGGGTGGCGGCCATGGAGCAGGCCCCGAGCTCCTCTGGCAATCTCAAAGAGCCGGGAGCCAATGCGGGCATCATGGCTTGGTCTCTGGTTCCTTCCGAAGGTCGGCGCTGAGGAGAGGCAGTCTCCCATCTCGTCCCACATAAATGCCGAAGTCGAGTAGGCGGAAGCTGGGGTTTGTGCGGACCAAACGAATCACTGCCAATCGTCGGGGTTCCAACTCCGCGATCTGAGCAATCTGATTCAAGATTGTCCCTTCTTTGAGTGTCACCTTCTCGGTGATCATCCACTCGCTGACTGTTCCGCGATCAATCGGAGCATAGACCTTCACACGGCTCAAGGAGCCCTGGCTGGGATGATCATCGATTAACTTAGTCATTCTCGCCACAGCTTCCTTGACCGTCGTAGGCGATGTCTGCGCAGCAAGCCGCCATGTCAAGTACGCCTCCGATTCAGGGTAGATTGCGAGGCGACCTGGCCCAGTGCCAAAGCAGGCCCAACGGTATCCGGGGAACTCGCGCACCAACCTGTCGAGGGCGGTGCGCAGACTTCCGGTTGCCAGCGGGTACCGAGCTAACGAACCCCCACCGGCGCCTTGGACAAAAATCAGGGGCAAGGCGTACTGATGACCGGTTACCACAACCCAGTCACGCACTCCTAACGGTGGGAGCGCCCGCTCGATGCCCTCGGCGGGCTGCTTGGCTAGGGCGGAATCGCAGATCGTGGCGGGGATGGGAGTCCCCGCGGTCGTCTGCAGCAACGCGAACGCTAGGCTTAGCGACATAGTCATGCTGATCACCGCCGAGGGGTTCTAGGTGCCGGTACAGCTGAACAAGCACCGCCGGATCCGGTGAAGGTAAAGGCAATGCAAACTTCTAGGTGCGGAAGGAAGGGTCGAGGCGATCCATCTTCCGGAGAAGACCCGGCCACGCGAGTCCTCCGCCGGCGTGGCGCATCACCTGCTTCACCTGAGCTTTCGCACCCGCGATGATCAGCGGGTTGATGGTGATGAGGTCGTCGCCCTTTGCCTGGGCGAGCAGCTGGATTTCACAGGTGGTCTCAAAGGTGTACATCAGCACGAAGGCGTCCGCGATGTTGTCCGCGACGGTGAGAAGCCCGTGATTCCGCAGCATGAGGAAGCTCTTGTCCCCGAGATCGGCCACTAGGCGTGGCTTCTCTTCCTCGTTCAGGGCGATGCCCTCGTAGTCGTGATACCCGAGCGACGAAAGCACTACGATCGACTGCTGCGAGATGGGAAGGACGCCGCCTCGCTGCGCGCCTACGGCGACGCCGTTCACGCTGTGAAGATGGATGACGCACTTCGCGTCTTCACGCGCCGCGTGAATGGCGCTGTGGATGGTGAAGCCCGCGGGATTGATGTCGAAGGCGCTCGGCATCACCTTGTTTCCCTGGAGATCGACTTTCACCAGGCTGGACGCGGTCACTTCCTCGAAGAGCAGCCCATAAGGATTGATCAGGAAGTGGTGCTCGGGTCCCGGCACGCGTGCTGAGATGTGCGTGAAGATCAAATCGTCCCAGTCGTAGTGCGCAACCAGGCGATAGCACGCGGCAAGGTTCACGCGCTGCTCCCATTCGGCCTCGCTGACCTGGCCTTTGAGGGATGGAATATTAAGCGTCATGGAATCTCCTAGGAACGCGCACCGGATGATAGGCCCGTCCAGCTAAGTTCGGCTGTAGCCTTCCCTCCCATGCGCAAGGTCGGTTCCAAGACAAGGAGAAAAACCGTGAGTTCAAAGGTCAGTCGCCGGACATTCGTCGGCGCGGCGGTAGCGGCCGGCGCCACTTCGGCCTCGGCGCAGAGCACGCCTCCCGCCGCAAAGACCGCGGCAGCGACGCGACCGGCCCGAAGCTCGGGCTTCGATGTGGCGGTTGTGGGCGCGGGCGTCTTCGGCGCGTGGACCGCCTGGCACCTCCAGTCTCGTGGATTGCGTGTCGCGTTGATCGACGCCTACGGTCCCGGAAGCTCACGAGCGAGTTCAGGCGGGGAGACGCGCATCATCCGCATGGGCTACGGCTCGCAGGAGATCTACACGCGGATGTCGTGGGATTCGCTGGCACAGTGGAAGAAGCTCCAGCGCGCGACCGGCGAACGCCTCTTCACCGAGACCGGCATGCTCTTCCTCGCCCGCGAACAGGATCCGCTGACCCTGGAGACGCTGGCCATGCTCACCAAAGTCGGGGTTCCGCACGAGAAGCTGGAGCGAGCAGATCTGGTGAAGCGTTATCCGCAGATCGACCTCGGCCCGATCACGTGGGCGGTCTCGGAACCTCGGTCGGGCGCATTGTTCGCGCGCCGCGCAGTCCAAGTGGTGACGCGTGAGTTCGAGAAGGCGGGCGGAACCTTCATTCTGGGCAAGGCGGAAGCGCCTTCGACCGAAGGTTCGATCACGTCCTTGAAGGTCGGCGATCGCACCATCACCGCGACGAACTTCGTCTTCGCCTGCGGACCCTGGCTCGGCAAGGTCTTCCCCGATGTCCTGGGCGATCGGATTTTCCCAACCCGTCAGGAAGTCTTCTACTTCGGCGTGCCTCCGGGCGACGATCGTTTCGCGCCGCCCAAGATGCCCACTTGGATCGACTTCGGCGCTGAGATCTACGGCATTCCCGATCTCGAAAACAAAGGCTTCAAGGTCGCGATCGACAAGCACGGTCCAAAGTTTGATCCGGATAGCGGTGAGCGCATCGTGACACCCGAAAGCCTGGCTATCGTCAAGGCTTTCGTGGCCGAGCGCTTCCCGGGCTTGAAGGATGCGCCGGTGGTCGGAACCGAAGTTTGCCAGTACGAGAACTCATCCAACGGCGACTTCCTCGTCGACCGCCATCCCGGACACAAGAATGTCTGGATGGTGGGCGGCGGTTCGGGACATGGCTTCAAGCATGGCCCGGCGCTCGGTGCTTACGTGGCGGATCGCGTGACCAAGGGCGGTCCGGTCGACGTGAAGTTCTCGCTCGCCACCAAAGAGAAGGTACAGGCGCGCGCGGTTCATTGAGTTGGGTGGCGACTACCCGCGGCTTCTCTTCCAGAAGCTGGCGGTGATCAGAGACTGCGCGATCCAGTACGTCCCGATAGTGAGAAATCGCGCCATCGGCAACGGCCCGACGAAGCGGCCGTAGCCGAGCAACGTGTCGGACGTCGCGAAGAAGAGAGCGCCCACGAGCCCGATCGTTCCCGCGTTCCATCCAACGCCGTCCACCGCCGCGGCGGCGCGCCAGACCATGGTGAGGATGACCGCGCCATAGATCAAGACGGGCATGGCGAGTTTCCCTGCTCCCGCGACCAGAAGGGGGAGCGCCACCACGCCCCACAGCGCCATGGGAATCAGCCGCAGCCAGCGCGGCCGCGGCTCCGCTCGGACGAAGGCGGCGATATAGAAAACGTGCGCGATCAGAAAACCGAGGAGACCGCCCAGAAAGTTGTACTCGATGGCAGCGTCCGCGAAAGCTGAGATGAAGAGCCCGATCGCGGCCAGGGTCACGGCGAGCGTCCGCTTCGAGCCAACGAGCATCAAACCAAGCATCGCGACGGGAACCGCCTTCACCCACGGATCCCAAGCGCCGACCGCATCGCCGGCAAAAACATGAATCGCCGCGGCGACGATGCCCACCACGCTCAGCCCAATGATGTTCATGACGCGACCCTGGGCGACGTGGCAGCGATCACGCCGATGCCCGATGTGGGCTGGGTGTGCGCCAGGATGTGAAGTCCTTCGCTCTGCACTTCAGTGGCGATCTCCGCGGGCTCGAAGCGATGGGAGAAGTACGCCGATGGGCTGGCACTGGTGCCGGTGACGTTCAGGGTGTCGCCTTGCTCCATGGATCTCCCGCCAAAGACGCGCGCAATGGTTGATGCCAACCACGAGGGTCGACGCCAAGGAACGCGGTCGACGCCCTTGGCCTCATACGAAATCAAGAGGCGCCCGCCTTCTCGCAAGGCTGAGGCGCATCGTCTCAGCGCTGCGCGACGATCCTCGGATCCAAGGAGAAACCCGTAGGCGAACCAGGAAAAGACGATGACGTCGAAGGTGTCTGCGGGGAGCGCCGCATCGACGATGGAGGCCTGCATCGTGACCACGGGAAGATTCCGCTCCGCGGCTCGCCCCTTGAGGACATCTAGCGCCTGGGGCGTGATGTCGAGCGCCATGACCGCATGGCCAGCTTTGAGCAGAGGCAGCACGTCGCGGCCGGTGCCTGCGCCGACGACCAGAACGGAATCACCGGGACGGATCTGCTCGGCGTAGAACGCCCTCTCCCATACAAAGACTTCGTCCTCGACGAGTGGTGCGTCCTGGCCGAAGGCTTCCCATTCGGCCACCGCCAACCGATTCAGGTCAGCCTTCGAGAACGTGGCGGTGGCGAGATCCAGGCCCTGGCGCTCCATGAAACGCGACAACCTCAGCAGGCCGAACGCGAACCATCGCACCGTCGCTCGAGCTGCATCTCGCACAACCGGAAGGCTAACGCCTGCTCTGGGCCGTTGCGAGCAGGTGCTATTCCCTTCCCGCCTGGACGACGAAGCACCGCCCTGTGGACAGGAGTGCCCCGAGGGCACTCCTAGTCCTGAACGGTCTTGGCGAGAAGAGTTCCTTTGGGGACGATGGTGATCTCTTCCTTGTAGTCGAGGATCTTCCCGTTCAACTCATCCTTGAGGTTGATCTCGAACTCGTACTCGCCCGGATCGGCGCCTTCCAGGGTCGGACCCACCATGCGGGAGAGCCGTCCAAGAGAGGTCGGCTGGATCACGCTCGGCTGAATCTTCAAGAAGACGAAACCATCGCTCTTGCGCCGGATGGTGTATCCCGCGGTGACTCTGGGCATGCCCGTCGCCTTGTCCTTGCTCGGGTTGTAAACATCAAACTGGCAGAAGAGACGCGAACCGGATTCGAAGTCGCGACGCGCGAGCAGCACAAGCTTGGGCGGAGCCTTCTCCTGGCCTGGCTGCACCGGCTGGATGGTGTCGGTGAGGACGGGGGTCGAAAGATGCCAGGTCGCGAGGTCCGGCACTTCGAACTCATGAAAGACAGTTCCCACTTTGAGTGAATTCTTGTCGCGCACCACCAGCTTCGCCTGATAAGCGCCCGGCAGCAGCTCGAAATCGCGCTGAATGGGAAACCAGGTCTTCGTGAATTTGTCTTTGGTCTCGGGGCGCAGGTTCATGTCGATCTTCTGGTCGTAGCGATTGAACTCTCCGGTCTCGCGATGCGCGACCACGAGCAGGAACTCCAGTGTGTCGTTGTAGCGGCCGTCTTTCTGCGCCATCGCGAAGGATCCGAGGTCTACGTCCGCATGAAGAATCGCGCTGGCTTTGCCGAGAAGCGTTTCGTCGAAGACATACGAAGTCAGGCGAATGGGAACATCCGCCGATTCGAAGGGCGAATCCAGAGCTTCCTGGAACTGGGTGTCGGGTCCAACCTCCGGCTTCTTCTTGCTGTTGACCACGCCATCGAGTCCCGCGAAGTAGCCTTTGCGCGCGCGCACCTTCAGGTCCTTGCCCGCCACCTTCAGCTCGATCTTGCGGAACTTGCCGTCACGCGCGGTATTGGTCGGGTTGTAGCCGATCAGGTAGTAGACGCGCGTTTCGTCGGCGATGCGCTGAAGACCCTTGACCAGGTCGTTGCTGTTCTTGACGGAGAAGCCACCGCTATCCGCGGAGATCGACTCGGCGCCTTCAGACCGTTCGAGGTTCTCGGCGAACGCGGCGCCAATGTCCTCCTGAGGCATCGCGGGGCCGAATTGAGCGGTCATCTGCA
>JBDTQB010000158.1:0-9955 GCA_039932395.1 Vicinamibacteria bacterium
GTGTTCGCGGCGGCGACGAACGGCGCCTGTCCGTACTGGCCGAGCCGGATCACCGCACCCACGTGCCTGGATTGTCCCGGGCGACTGCCCCCGACTTCCGCTTTGACGGTCTCGACGAGATACAGATAGGGACCGCTCACCTTCTCGCGTTCCCAGGTGACGTACTCCGCGGCTTCCGCCGCGCTCAGAGCACCGCGCGCCGGAGCCCCAAAGAGGGCTTCGCGGCCCGAATTAACATGGCACCTGCCAGCCCTGAGGCAAGAGAAACAGGCAAAAGCACGTTGGCGGCAGGTCTGTCGGGCAGTGGTTCCCTCGAGAGCAATCGACAGAGGCGACTCGGCCTGAGGCAGAATGCGCCATGGGCGTGCGTTGGATGAAGCGAGACCTGAGCCTCTCAGGGCTCACGATGTTTCGGGGAGGCATAGCACCTCAACTCGTCGAGGTCCGAAGTTGGCTGGACCCGGCGTACGAGGTCCAGGTTCTAGAGGCGGCGACCGATGAACATTGGCACGTCCGGCTGCGTCACCCGGTCCATGGGGCCGCTGACGTGAGGTGCCCACGGGAGCAGACAAACTCGGCGCAAGACCTGATCCACTTCGATCCACGTCTGACCGATCGCGAGAAATCCGTGCTGTCGGACGGCAAGTCGCACGTGGAAGTGCGGCTGCCACCGGGCGGTTCGGATCTACTCGTCGACAGAAAGCGCTTCCTGCGCTTTATGGCCGCGGTGGGTGGCGACGTCGCCGTCGGCGCGCACGACATTCTCGCCAGTTGTTGGTGGACGCCGGATTCGCTGGCTGAAGAGCTCTCGCACGACGCACCGGTAGACATCAGCGCTCTCTTCACGATCCACGCAATCTACGACGGCCCCGCCGACGAATCTCGTGAGACCTACTGGCTCCACACGCACGGTTTGCGTGAAGCGGGATTCACTGACTACGACGTTCTGGCGCCGCATCCCGAGGTGCATGGACGCAGCTTCGATGTTCTGCGTGCGCTCGCCTTCTCCATCGTGGAGGAACAACTGGTTCCCGATGGCGATCCGTCGACGATCGTGCGACCGGGGGGCGACATGCGTCTCGTCCCTGCGAAGACCGTGCTGGACAACGCTGGCTCACAGTTCAAACAGTGGCGCGACGGTGTGGATGACTTTCATTTGGTGGGACACTCGGTCGTGTGCGATCCGGGCATCAAGCGGAGCTTCTTCGGCCTCGGCCCCGCGCGTGCCACACCGTCGACGTTCCTAAGCAACGACATTCCCGATGGCGTACTCATCATGTTTTCGAACAGCGCCTCGGTGTTGATGGCGTACCGAGCGCAGGCGACATACAACTATCTCCGCAGATTGAAAGAAGAGTTCGGTGAGCTGGCACCCGGCATTCTGGTGAAGCTCGGCTATCCGGCGGAAGGCGGCGCCGACCACGATCGAGAACACATCTGGTTCGAAGTCAACGGCTTGAAGGAGACCACGGTGGACGCGACGTGCATCAACACGCCGTTCAACGTTCCCGGCCTGCAGAAAGGCCAGCGCGGCGAACACCCCATTGAACTTCTGAGCGACTGGATGATGTTCACGCCCTTCGGATCGATCAATCCGCGATTTCAATACGCCGCGCGAGCGATCCGCGCGGACCCTGAGGAAGCGCGCCGACAGATGGACGAGCGACGCGCAGGCCAGCCCGGCTAGAGAGCGCGAGCGGTATTGAAAAGCCACTCCGGTCTTTCTCAACCATCGCCGCTCGAATGGCTCTTTCGACCGACGAGACGTCTCCAGACTCACGGGACAACGAAGAGGTTTCCGCAGGAAGCAGCGGAGGCTGCGCCATGAATCGCACACGCGACCCGCGGTGCGGCTGTGCTGCATGAACGAGGAACGGGTGGCAAAGGTAGACGGTGCCGGCCTCGCCCAACGCAAGGCCTCGGGCCGATGCGCGCTTTCAGCGAAGCCGTTCGCGGCAAGTTCGCGAAGTGAGAGACCGGCGTCGCCCGCCGGAGCCAGCGGTCGCGCGATGTCCTGATGCGATCCGAGCCGGACGCGCGTCGGGGCGTCGTCCTCGCCCACGTCGGAAAAGAGAAAGAGCATCAACAGCGCTCGGCCACCCGATGTGATGTTCGCGCGCCACGACAGGAAGTCCGCAGGGTCGCCGCCAAAACTCATATCGATGTGCCAGCCGGCGTCCCCCCGGATCGAATCCAGCGTCCCTGGCCGACCAGCTGATCAAACGCCCGGTGCAGGAGCTGCGTGTTCGCGGCGGCGACGAACGGCGCCTATCCGTACTGGCCGAGCCGGATCACCGGTCGGGTCCATGTCCCCTGATCGTCCGGATCGCAGCCCGTGTCGCGCCAGAGAATCGCTCTGGCCTGGTCAGCAAGACTCCAAGGGAACGCGTGATCGATTCGAACGATGCCCGTGTCAACGAATTGTTCGATGTGAGAGGAGTCAGGCCGTCAGGGGTGTTTGTGGACATCCTGAACGAAGGATCTCAGAGCTGCTCGTGATGGTGCGCTGAAGATTCCAGGTGGCGAGTTTCATATTCCGCTTGAGGGGTACTAATCCCCGTGCCCAGCTTCCTTGAAGTCCACGCGGTAGCAGTGCCATTCGATCTCGTACCCATCTAAGAGCGCACCCTTCAGGCTTGAGGCGGCATCCAGGTCTTCGTGAGCGGTGATGATGAGACCCCTCACTTTCCGTGGCGCAAACAGTGTCCGCAGCGCCTTGATGTATCGAATCACCTGCTCCACTGTCCCCTGCTCGTTCTCTCGCTTGAGCTCAATTGCGACTAGCCTTCCAAGGCCTCTCTTCGTTCTCTCCTCGCAGAGCAAATCGACCCTCTGGCCGTCGGGTAAATGGTACTCGCGGCCGACCGCACGCCGCCCGTCCTGAAAGACCCTTAAATCTCGGAATGGGCCCATGCCCATGCACGCCTCAACGAACTTCTGCAGATCACGTTCTCTGGGAAACAAAAGCTCATCTGCGGGAAATGGCTTTGTGGAAAAACGAAGCCAATCGTCCCGTCGCAACCCGGGCGAGTCAAGGGACGGCGCGGTGTGAATTTCAGCAGCGGCAAGTTGGCGAGCCAAAGCAGTCAGAAATCGTTCCGACGCCCTTGTGCCACACTTGGTCGCGACAGTGCTTAGCCGCCTCCGCTCTATGGGTACCGGTGCGCGACTTTTCCCGAGCTCGGCACCCAGGTGGTTAACAAATTCGGCAATGGCATCCGACGACTGAGTCATTACGACCGCCCTTCTATTGTTTGATATTCCCAGGCGGCCGCAGTGGCGCTCGTTCCGCCAAGATACCTTTGAACGCACTCGCCCACCGACGCTCGGTCACGGTCAACGTAGCCCCGTTCTTTGCGAGCGCAAGGAAGACGGAGACCATGCCGTCCCACTCAACTGGCTCGCCGTACTTCCCGCGAATGGCTTTGGGAGGATGATCCCGGGTGTGGTCCGACGCCGCCCGATTGTTCTTTCGCGCATTGCATTTGTTGCAAGCCGTCACGAAATTCTCTTCCCCATGAACTCCGCCTTTCGAGTAGGCCTCCACATGGTCCACCACCGCACCGAGTTGGTCGAGAAGTGGCGCCGAGCGACGACTCCAATTGCGATGGAAGTAGGCAGGTGACGGATCGCCTCCCGCTTCCACAGCCAGTTCACGGAGCAGGCGGAACGTCGAGGCAAACACAACCGGCACCTTGCACCAACGGCATAGCCAGTTGTCCCGGAAGAAGACTCGCGCCTGAACCTCGTGGCTCACTTTGGGTCGACTCTGTCCGGGCATCTCAGTGACCAGCCGTCGCTCGAGGTGATGTCTCCGACAGGTTGGCTCGGTAGTGCTTCTCAAGAATTCTCAACAGCTTCTTGCTCGGTACCAGAGTGCGATCCTGTGAGAAGCCCGGATCGTCGCCCTCGAGCTCTTTGAACGTTGCGCGGAATGCGCGCCTGAGAGCAGCGTCGATCACGAAAGGAGGGGCTGGGCATGCCCGGAGTGCATGGAGCTGGCCGGCTTGAAAGGGCCAGTTGTCGTCATGCTGTTTGTCTTCGCGCGCCACGTGAACAACCCTGTGAACAAACACCCACTTCTCGACCTTTGGCTTGGTCCTCGCACCCACATTGAGACAGAGCACAAAGTCCTCACTCTGAAGCTCTCCCTTCCTGCAGAAGACCCAATCCGCGACCACTGAACTCCCGGTCTCCTCCTTGGCCACCGCTCGCAGCCGCTGCGAGGGTCCACCACCGTATTTCTCGAAGGCGTGAATCTTCCACCTGCGTCGTTGGGCCGCTTCCAGCCAATCAAGGAAGGTGGCGCCCCCGGTGTTGCGACCCCGGTTCTGCGTACGCACAGAGGTCGCCCACTCGCGTTCCAGGCGCAGGAGGGCTGACTCCGTGGCCTCTTGGGGCTTCACCTTTACGAGCAGCCTCTTGATATCGACCGCTCTGCTCGCCAAGGCAACACCAGCTTCCTGAAGGTCGCCAGCGCCATACGCGTTCGTCGATAGATTCGCGGACGCCACCACAGCCCCTGCTGATTCGGACCAGTACACCTTCATATGCAGGCGCCGTGCGAACTTCACGACGACGCCTCTCCGCATGAGAGCGCGAATCGCTTTCGGATTTGTCCCGGGGGCCTTCGGCCAGCAAACCAGTTCGAGACCCGCAGGCTTAGGAAGATATGCCTCTGCGAGAGATCCGACGAACGCGACGATCGCCACCCTTCGGCCACGCGTCCGCATGAAAATTCGACGCACTTCCTGCTTGATCTCCTGCCCAGACGCTAGAAACTTGCTCATCTCGACCCTTCCCTGCTTGCGATGGCGACCTTAGCGTGAAAGAGAGCGCGCGCCATCCCGCACGCCAAGCTCATGCGACGGAGGACCCTCATCGGCGCGCGGCAGAAGCAATTCCGGGAACGGTGGTGCGCCTAGGCCTTGGGTTTGAGGCTAGGATCACGCGGCGTGGATGAGTACAACCCTCTGGACTACGACAACCTAACGCGCAATTGCGTCCTGGAACTGATGCAGCGCGGGCCCTTTTCCTTGCCACTCGATGCAACAGACAAGCCGAAAGGGGCAGGGGTCTACGCGCTCTTCTATCACGGCAGTGACCCCATGTATGCGCGGGTTTCGTGTGGCCGCGACTCCACCTGGCCGATCTACGTTGGAAAGGCCGTGCTGCCAGGTGCTCGAAAGGGCGGGGAGAAAGGCACCGGGGCGACGAGCCTCTACGGCAGAATTCACGAGCATACGAAGTCGATCGAAGCTGCCGAAAACCTTGAGCTGAAGGACTTTTCTTGTCGATACCTAGTCGTGACCCCGCTATGGATAACGATGGCTGAACGTTTCTTGATCACTCACTTTCAGCCGGTTTGGAACGTTTGCATTGAAGGATTCGGCAACCACGATCCAGGAAGTCGTCGCCAGAACGGACTTATCAGTTGGTGGGATGCACTCCACCGAGGTCGAGCCTGGGGCAAGAAGTTGAGCCAGGCTAGAACTGAGGCTGATGCGATCGGGAAATTGACCGCGTTCATGAGCACGTATCAAGTGAAGGACCTGAAGGAGGTGCTGGCCCGCACCGCTGCAGACGCAAATCTGTCGCACCTTCCCCCTTCGGGCGACGAAGACGACGAGACCTAAGCCGAGAGCGTCTGACTCGCGTGGATCACCCGCGATGATGCCTTCTGCTTGTCGCGGACGCTCAAGTGTTGCGCCACGCTCTTGGCTACTGTCGCGGCAAGCTCAACCGGCACCGCATTGCCAAGTTGTCGCATGGCCTCGGACCACGCACCCTCGAACAGCCACCGATCCGGGAAGGTCTGCATGCGTGCTGCTTCCCGCACCGAAAAATAGCGAACAGAACCATCTCGAAAGGCGATCATATTTTCGCCGCCCGGAACCCCATGGACTCCGGCCTTGAGCGTTTTCGCCGGCCAATCGATGTAGCTGCCGGTATGGCCCACGTACGAGCGTGCGCCAGGGTTGAGCCAATGATTCGCGATGCTTCCGTCCTCGTCCTTTTCTGTTGGGACTGGAAGGTCTGCGATCGCATCTCGAACAGTGCGCCAACCCTTGATGCCCAATGGGGGCTCAGCCAAGTCCATCGATAGCTGCGAAAGAGTTTCTCGTGGCGGGGAAACCGAATGTTTCTTCCAATAGGAACCCGAACCAAACTGCTGCCATCGCAACACACTCTCGGAGTGAGTGGGGCGAGGGAACTCCCATCCTGGTCCGACATCTGAACGAAACCCGACAATGAAAACTCGTTGACGGGTTTGAGGAACCCCGAAATCTGCCGCGTTCAGCAGCCTATGGGACACGTTGTAGCGAAGACCTTTCAGCTGATCCTTAGGAACGGTGTCTAGCCGACGCGAATGCTCTTGCCAGCTTTCGCCCTTCTTGCGAGATATCTCAGGACCGCGGAGTTGCTTCAGGATGTACGAGAAGTAGTCGGCGAACGACTCGCGAAGCAGACCCTTCACGTTCTCGACAATGAAGGCTCGGGGTTGCAATGTGCGAATCGCGCGGACGAACTCCGGAAACATGTCCCGTCCGTCGTTCATACCTCCATGCTTTCCACCGATCGAGAAGGGCTGGCATGGCACGCCGCCCGCCACGAGTTCAACCCCGCCAACGCTTTCAAAATCGAAGAGGCGGATGTCGCCTTCGTGGATATTCCACTTGTTGATCCCACGCACAGATCGCGCGCGCGCGTTGCGTCGTAGGGTCTCGCACGCGTCGTGGTCCCACTCCAACAGCGCAACGTGCTCGAAACCAGCCAAATGGGTTCCAAGTGCCAGCCCCCCGGCACCGGTGAACAATTCAAGAGATTTCATCTATCCACTATCCACGTGGTCATGCCTGGGGAGAGGTCAGCGAACACGTTTGAAAGAAGACATTAGCGTCCTCCGCGATATCTCGTCAAGGTTCAGAGGACGATCATCGTTGGTGACTTCGAGATCGAGCGAGCACGGCGCGGAGCCTGCGCAAAAGGATGGATTCATCCTCCGTCTTGCACTCCCAGATCACGGAGACATTCCAGCCGAGCAGCCGCAGCTGGGCATTTTTTCTTCGATCTCGGCGGACATTGGATTCAAACTTTGCGCTCCAAAAAGGAACGCGCGACTTCGGAGTTCGCGTCCGGGCGCAGTTGGCGTGCCTGTGCCAGAAACAGCCGTGCACAAAAATCGCGCGGCGCAAACTAGGAAGGACAATATCCGGCCTTCCTGGGAGGTTGGATGGGCGAAGCCGGAAAGAACGGACCAGGCCCTTCAGAGCGCGTCGTACTACCAATTCCGGTTTGGTGTCCGATCCTCTTACGAGAGCCATGCGCTCGCTTCGCTCGCGCGGATCTAGTGTGTCGGCCATCGACGAGAAGCGTATCCCGCCAAAGTGCGTGTAGGCGCACTACGGGCCAGTGTGGGCACGAACGGCGCCTCGGTGCCCGGCCTTCGTTGCATTCTGCCAACACCGGATTGGGCGACGATGGCACAACCTAGCTAGACACCTCGCTCGGTGAGAGGTTCCATTTGAGGGACATCCTGGAAGAGAAGAGCTCCGGAATTGGGCAACTCTATCTGGCTCAAAGTCGCAATCCAGTATCTCGCGGCATCGAAATTTGCTACGAGGGCTGAGACACCGCCCGCCTGATGTGCGTTGTCGATAAATGTCGCAGCGTGGGCAAGTTGGTCGCGAAGCCGACCAAGAGCCTCAAGATCATTCTTGAAGCGTCCCCTTTCGCGATCCAGGCGTCGTCTGCACAGATCGCGCTTGTCACCGAATTCCAGCAATTCAATCTTCGGTGGATTCATTCCCTGCCCTCGGAGGGTCGCTTCCTTCTCATTCACCTTGGCCAGGCGGCCAACCGCCAGACACGACAGCCACGAATCCCTTGGCCACCAAGCACCAATCAGAGTGGCCATGATCTGCTCCAAGTGCGTGACGAGTGCAAACAAGAGGAGCCGCACGGGTAGCTTCAGAAGGTCGCTCTGCGTAACCAAGCCTTCAATGCTGTCGCCACGGACAATCAGCCGGTGGTCGCACAAATTCAGGCGTGGGATCAACTCTCCGATCGGCATGTCGGCTGATACGACTAAGCCGTCAGCGATCGGCGACATCACCTCTTTGACCGACTTTCCGGCACTGACCAAATTCCGTAATAGAAGTCCCACGACCTTGCCGTTCTCCTTGACCGGAAACTGGTCGAAATCGGAAGGGTTGTCCCTCAACCAGGATTGTGCCGGCGCTTCAGCAGGCGCGCAGAGCAGGGATGGATGAAAAGTGCCGATAAGCTTCACATGAAAGCTCGCATCCATCGCCCGGAGCGCGACTTCCAACTCGGACTGTTTCTGGGCCACTAGTTTCTTCGTTCTCTCTCTGGTTTCATGATTACAACACCGAGGGTGAAAAGAAACAATTGACGGTGCCTGACTGAGGATACGGGAGCAGGATCAAGCGCGAAATATGGGCGAGCAGGGTCGCGAGCGGCGAGCACCGGTGGGCGTGGCGGTGGCGAAGGATGGTTCGCTTCCGGTGGCGGATGACGGGGGAATGTGGTGTGGCGGGTTTCGGCGGCGTCGAATCCGGTGCGGTGAAGACCCGTGGGTGTCGGACACAGCGAAAAGGGCGTTGAACCATTTTGTTGACGTCAACAAAATGGCGGCACCCTCCGTCGTGATCTCGAGCGGGTGCAGCGTCGGTGTAGCCTTTGGCTATGCGTTTCCCACGTATCACCGTTCGCGCCGACGTATGTACGGGAAAGCCCTGTATTCGAGACCTGCGATTCCCTGTATCCCGCCTTCTGGGATTGCTTGCTTCCAAGCAAACGCCCGCCGAGATCCTTCTGGCCTATCCGTATCTCGAGGCCGCTGACATCGAGGAGGCGCTTCAGTTTGCCGCCAGCCTCGCCGAGGACGAGACGATCGAGTTCGCGGTCGCGTGAGATTCCTCGTCGACATGCCGGTTACGCCCCTCACGGTGGCGTTTCTGGCGGAGCGCGGGCACCAGGCCACTCATGCTTCCCTCGTAGGTTTGTCCACGGCATCCGACACCAAGATCTTGGAGGTGGCAAGGGCGGAAGGCTCGATCGTGATAACTGCGGACCTGGACTATCCACGTTTGCTCGCGGCTCATCAATCAGAGGGGCCGGGTCTGATCCTTTTTCGAGGAGGCTCCTACTCGGACGCCGAGATGCTTTCTCTCTTGGAACGCGTCTTGAACCAATGCGATGAAGAGTCGCTGACGAACAGCGTGACGGTCGTGGATCGAAACAGAATTCGTCGTCGTCGGATGCCGATGTAGCGCCGCCTTCCGGCCAGTTCGCCACTCTCGACTCCACCTTTTCGCGGAGGCCAGCAAATGGTCCTCATCGTGTCTGCTCGCCAGAGAAGGACCGCGCGGATATCTGGAAGGTCGACCCGAAGAAAGCAGCAACGCTTCGACCCTGAGCCTTCCGACGCTCGCTCAGCGACCACTCATTCGCAAGACGGACCCGTAAGCCCGCGATGGGGGTCCCTGAGCCGCATGCCGTCTGCGCGATGTCGAAGGGTGATCCCTGAGTGCGATGAGCTTGGGAACGATCTGGTGCCGGACTACATGACGTCCGTTCGCGACGGCGGCTTCTTTGATGGTTCAACTGCGGTTTCGCGGTTCTCTGACGGACTCTTCGCGCTAGGCCCCGGCCTTCGCCGGGGTGACGGCACTAGGCCCCGGCATGCGCCGGGGTGACGGCTTCTGGTCCCCGACTACGCGCTTGGCGCTCACACTGCTTCGCTCGCCCTGGCTTCGTGCACAGATTCGGGAGTCGCTGTCTCCCGAATTGAGGCGGTGTGGAGGGTTTCGGGCCTGCCGACGCCTTTGAAGTGAGCCGGTGGAACCGGCAAGGCGACTATTTCCGCGGCGGCAGCTTCGGCCAGCCGATCTGCAACTTCTCGCGACACCTTGCCGGGCTTGCCCAGCAC
>JBDTQB010000159.1:0-9950 GCA_039932395.1 Vicinamibacteria bacterium
ATTTGCTGGATGCCATAGGCAGTTTTGCCAACTCGACCGCCGCGCTGATCGTCGTCCTCGGCGTCATCATCTTCTTTCACGAGTCCGGTCACTTTCTGGTGGCGAAAGCGTTCGGGATGCGCGTCTTCATCTTCTCGTTCGGCTTTGGGAAAAGGCTCTTCGGTTTCAAGCGCGGCGACACCGACTACCGCGTGTCGCTGATTCCCCTTGGCGGCTACGTCAAACTCGAGGGCGAGCCCGACGACGCGATCACGGAAGACACCGCACCTCGCGGCGACGGCAATGATTTCCTATCCCGTCCGAGATGGCAGCGCCTGCTCGTCTATCTCGCCGGACCGCTCATGAACGCGGTTCTCGCGGTGCTGACCTTCACCATCATCTTCATGCTGGGTGTCGGCGTTCCGGGCGTGCGCTACGACGAGCCGACCATCGGCGCTATCGATCCGGGCTCACCCGCGGAAGGCGCCGGGCTGCAGCCGGGCGACACGATCACCAAGTTCGACGGCGAGATGGCCGAAGACTGGGAACAGGTGCAAATCGGCATCCTGATGCGCCCCAACCGCGACATTCCTCTTGAAATCTCCCGTGGACCTGAGCGCATCACGAAGACGATTCACTCCCGGGTGATCGATGAGCGCATGGGCGATATCGGTGTTTTCCCGCTGGTCCGCATCGGCCAGGTGACGCCGGGCATGCCCGCCGAACTTGCCGGACTCAAAATCAATGATGGCCTGCTTCGCGTCGCGGGCGCGCCGCTTCAGTCGTTCGCCGACGTGCCGGAGAAAGTTCGCGCGGCTGGAGACAAGCCGATCGCGTTCGAGGTCCTGCGCGGATCCGAGCGCCTCACGCTGAACATAGCGCCCAGGGAAGGGCGCGTCGGCATCGGCGAGAAGTTCATCATCAAGAAGTTCGGATTCGTGCGCGCCGCGAAGGAAGCGGGCCGGGAGACCTGGGACAGAACGGTTCAGATGGTCAGTCTTCTCAAGCAGCTTCTGACCTTCCGGGTGGCCGCGAAATCGGCGCTGTCCGGGCCGATTGGCATCGCCCAGGCCGCGGGCGAAGCGGCGCGGACCGGAATCGTCTCGCTGCTGTTTCTGATCGCTCTTTTGTCGATCTCGGTCGGGGTGCTGAATCTGTTCCCCATGGCGCCGCTCGATGGCGGACACATCGCAGTCATCTTGGCGGAGATGGTGATCCGCCGCGAACTCTCCGAGAAGGTGAAGATCGTGTTTCTCAACGCCGGCTTCGTGCTCATCATGGCGCTGATGGTCTTCATCCTCTACTCCGACATCTCGAAGCTGCCGTTCTTCTCGCGCTTCCTGCCGTAACGGCGACGAACGGACGGAGACGCGGGACGGCACGTCGCCCGAATCAGCGAACGGGCTTGAGCACCAGAAAGTACTGGTAGGGAAGAAACGTTTCCTCCCCCACCGTCTTGAACGAGGCGCGCTGAGCGGCGGCGATGAAAGCCTCCTTGGCCACGCGACGCGCGAGCACCGGGCCTTGCGGAGTCTCCCGCTTGTGGAAGTCGATGTTCACCAGACGGCCACCCGGCTTGAGCGATTTCCCGAGCCGACGAAGAAACGCCGGGCCATTCGGAAAGAGATGGTAGGTGTTGACGATGAGGATCACGTCGCACGCCCCGCGGGGCAGAAGCGGATCGTCGGCCATACCGAGAATCGGGGTGACGTTGGAAAGACGCGCCTGACTCACCCGGTCGCGAAGCGCATCGATCATGGACGCCTCTACGTCTTCCGCGTACACCCAGCCGGAGTTCTCCAAACGCCGCGCGGCGCGCAGCGCGAAGTAACCCGGGCCCGAGCCGACGTCGCAGAGCGTTTCGCCGGCGCCCAAATTGAGGGCGCGGATCACTTCATCCGGCTTCTGCCACTCGGCGCGGCCCGGCTCTTCAAGACTCGCGATGTAACCCGCGAGGTCGGCGGACGCGTTGGTCTGAGGGGTCGAAGAAACCACCCGCTCCGGCGACTGAACCTGTGGCGTGCCGGCGAGACCGGCGAGAAGGAGGAGTGTCGGGAGAAGGATCGTCATGAGCGGCTTCGTAGGCTACTGCTTTTTCCCGTCCGTCGATTCTGGATCCTCAATGTCCGCTTCCAGGAGACCGCCGCCGGAGGCCGCGACAATCAGGCGCGCCGGACCGCCGCCCTTCCGCGTGGCCGATTCAATGGCGAGCGCGAAAGTTCGCTGCGAAGGCAGGCCTTCAGCTTCGAGCGGCCAGAAGAGATGGCCACCGTCCCTGGAGACAAAGATGGTTTTGAGGTCTGCGTCTGCGATGTACACCGTACGCCGATCGTCATGCTGCACCAGACCGGTGACGCGACCCAATGGGGCCTCGGTGTTGTACCAGGATTGGCCCGCGTCGTTGCTGACGAGAAGACCGTACGACGTCGCGGCGAACACCTTCACGTCGCTCCCCGGCGCGAAGTCGAGGCGCTTCAGTCCGCGGATACCGACCGCGGCCACCTGCTGGAACTGAAGGTCGTCGCCTGCCGAGTAAACCGCGAGCGGTGTTGCCACCACCACACGCCCGTTGGCGGCGATGGCGAGGGTGACGACCGAGCGGGTCGTACCAATGCGAAGGAGCATCCAGTTGGCCCCGCCGTCCGGGCTCGCGAAAAGACCCGCGTCGGTGGCGACGAAAACACGACGGCCGCGGATACGAACATCGTCGACGTGCGGATGCGAATCGACACCGCTGATGGTGAGGACCTGGCGCGTCCACGGAGGGCCGGCTCGCGTTCCCAGAAAGACGCCGTCATCGGTTCCCAGAATGATCTGTCCATCTTCAAACAAAGCCATGGAACGGATCTCGCGGTCGTCTGGAAGCTCGATGCGACGCCAGAGCTCCTGCGCGCGGTCTAGTTCAAACAGAGCGCTGTTCCTGGCGCCGTCCGCGCCCGTCAACGCGAGAACGCGGTTGCGCGCCTCATCCGTGATGATCTGGCGCACCAGTCGCTCGCGGAATCCGTCGTTCGACGGCGCCCAGCTGCGCCCGAAATCGGTGGAGAGCAGCATGCCTTCGCCCTCGACACCAGCGACCACGCGCCCGCCGCCGAGTGAGATCAACGCATTCACCACCAGCCCCGCGGGTGTGGTGCGGGTGAAGGTCTTGGCGTCATCGTCACTCATGTAGATCCCGTCGGTGGTGCCGGCGTAGAAAGTATTGCCGCGATTTTGGTCCTGGGCGAAAGCGCGGGTGCGTCGGCTGACGGAGGGAATGCCAAGGACCTTCGTCCATGAACTGCCGGAGTTCCGGGATCGCCAGATGCCGGTACAGGCCGTGGCGAAGACGGTCGTCGGCTCACGCCGATCAAGAGTCAGGGTCATGACGTCGGAGTCGTTGATCATGCCTTGCTGAATAGGCCGCCAGGTGGCGCCGCCATCGTCGGTGCGCCAGGCGAGGTGCGCGGTTCCGACCAGAATGCTGTTCTCGTTGCGAGGGTCGATCGCGACCGAGCCGACCATCTTTAGATCGGCGTGAGTCCGCGGAGAGATCCGGAAGAAAGACAGACCTTCGTCGGTCGAACGAAAGACGCCGTTCCGCGTGACGGCCACGAAGACCGATGGCTTCGAGGGGGCGCGCGCCAGACCACGCACCGCTTCACTCTCCAGCCCCGCGCCGATCATCTTGAAGGACTTTCCGTGATCCGTGCTGCGCGCGACTCCGCCGCCCGTGCCGTCGATCTTCCAGAAGGAGACAAACAGATCACCCTCCTCCGTGATCAGAATGTCGTCAAGACTGACACCTCGTAGTGGAAACCCCGGATCCAGCCGAGCCCACGAGGTGCCGGCATTGGGAGATGAGTAGAGGATCCCGTCCACTGTCCCCGCGAAGAGCCGGCGCGGGTCGCTTGGGTCGCGAGCGAGGGAACGAACATCACCGCCCTGCGGACCCATCGGTCTGAACTTCATGGCCTCCGCCTTGGCGGGGGCTACGGTCAGCAGCGCTCCAAGCGTCAGAGCGGCCATCAAACATGCGTCGCGAATTCTCATCTTCAACTTAGGACGATCCTGAGGGGAAATGCTCACCAAAAAAACGAGAGGCGCGAGGCCGACCGTGAAGTCGAACTCGCGCCCCAGAACTTCCGGGCAGGCCCCAAGGGCCGGTCCGGAGTTACATCATCGGCATGTCGGCGCCGTCCGGCACGAACGTGAGGTCGGCCTTACGACCACCGCCGGCACCAGCACCGCGGGTGATGATGCGGGAGGCGTCAATGCCACGCTCCCTAACAATGTAGGCCTTGACCGCCTCAGCGCGCTTGCGAGAGAGGACGTCAGGGTTGCGCTCGCCTGTTTCCGCGTAGCCGACGATCAGGAGACGGCTCGCCGGATCCTGGCGGAGACGAGTCGCCATGTCGTCAAGGACGGACTTGTCCATGTTGTTCAGACGAATGCTGTTCTTCGCGAACGGACCCACGGAACCGGTAATGGTCTGCGGCTTCGCCTTCGCTTCGATCATGACGTGACGGTTAGCACTGGCATCGTGTCCATGGCCGTCGTTGACGGTCACGGTCACGTTGACGTCGGTGCCGGCAGGGAGGCAGCCCGGATCGAGGGTCGTGTTCGGACCTTCGCCCATGATCTTGCCCGCGGTGGTGGTCCACGCGTAGGTCAGAGTGTCGCCATCGGGATCAGACGCGTTCGCGCGGAAGCGAACAGTGTCGCACGTGATCACGTTGGTCTTGTCGGCGTCGAGAGAAACCGTGGGAGGACGATTCTCAACACGCGCGACGGGCGGGGCCGGTGCTGGAGGAGGCGGGGGCGGAGCCACGTAGATCTCGCGGCCCTTGGCAGCGCCGGAGAAGCCGACGGAGATGATCTTGCCGCTGAGCGTCGCGGTGGAGTTCGAGCCAGACGCCGCACCGTCGGTGAAGTTCAGGTTGCGCGAGTAGGCGGGACGCACGAAGAAACCGTTGCCGAAGAAGAAGGTGGGACCGATGTAGAGATCAATCGGGTTCACCTGCTTGAAAGAGCCGCCGGAATACTTGGAGCCGGTGACTTCCGCCTGGAGCGAGACCTTCGAGAAGATCGGCGTCGCGAAGCCAACACCCCAGCGAACGGCGTGGCCGATGTCGAATCCGTCGGGATCTCCGTTGGTGACATAGCCGATCGAACCCGTGAGTTCAGCCTTGCGGTTGAAGTTCTTTGACAGGATCAGGTCGACGCCCGCCGAGACCTTGCCAGTGCCGAGACCCTTGTCGAACGACGCGGTCGGAAGCTTGACGGTGGGACGGATCGCGAGGCCAACAGCATCGCCTGCGTAGTCATTGAGGAAGCTGTACTTCAACCCGACGATCGCGTCGCCCGCACCCGTCTGCCAACCGGACGCCTGGCGCCCCGCGTTCGGGAAGTCGTTCACGAAGCCGGGATCGGTGGGACGGTCGGTGTCGTTCCGCTGGAAGCCGAAGGTGCCGAAAATTTCGAGCTTGTCGCTGATACCGTAGCCAATGCTCGCGCCGATCGTCGATGCGTCGAGATCCTTTGGATTGCGATCAAGGTTGTTGCGGTAGAGGCTGAACGACGTCCGCTTCTTCGCGACGGTGTACGCGGACGGAAGCCAGAAGTAGCCCGAAGAGCCGGAGAACGTGGGCGTCAGGGGACGCGCCTCGTAGTCTTTGCCATCGACGGTGATCACCCACGTCTTGACGTCGGCTCGTTCGACCGTACCGGCGGGTGCGGTCTGCGAGTAGCCGGACGTCGCGAGAGTCGCGATCGCCAAGACACTCAGGTAAGAGAGGGACTTCTGTTTCATTTTTGGTTTCTCCACGGTTAGGACCGACGGCCTGACTGACAAAGGGTACTGCGAAAATTTTGGGTGCGCTTTGATTGATCGAACACGGCATCTCTCGATGTTTCAAACGAACGCGGGGCGGTCGCGGCGCCTTGGTCCAGGACGGCGATGATCGCTTGGTGACTATATAACAGGCACCATTTCGACTCCGCCGCCATTGGTTGCGTCCGCACGTTGCGGATCGCGTCAAGACAGCCTGACCAACTCTTTTCCAAGCAACGAACGTGCCACGCAGAAGCTCAGATTTTGCCCACTTCGTGTCATTTGACCGCTCTGTGTTGGGCAAAATCTAGAAACACGTGAATCAAACCCAAGCGAGTTTGAACTGAGCAAGAACCTGGCGGGTGTTGGTCTGCTTCTTGCTCCGAGCGTCTTTCGGAGCAAGAAAATGCAAATCGATAGACACGTTTCGGTGATCGCCCTTCACGGCTTGGCTCTCTCGGAAGAAGAGGTTGAGCAGACGGCTTCCCCGGTGGAGGAATATCTCGGCGCGCCGGGAGTGCGCTGGATCTTTCCACGTGCACCGAAACGGAAGGTGACCATTCT
The DNA here is from genome assembly GCA_039932395.1 of Vicinamibacteria bacterium. Classification (GTDB taxonomy): domain Bacteria; phylum Acidobacteriota; class Vicinamibacteria; order Fen-336; family JAGNNV01; genus JAGNNV01. The sequence goes on from JBDTQB010000159.1 coordinate 6,356, forward strand.
CGGCTGCGAGGCGCTCGCGTGGTATGACATTGCGACGTATGACCGGTCGTGTCTTGACGTGGAGGGGATCGAGTCGGCTACCGAAGAAATACGCAAGGCGGTCCACGAAGAGCGAATGAGGGATCCTGAGCGAAAGGTCGTTCTGATGGGCTTTTCCCAAGGAGGCGCCCTGGCGCTGAACGCGGGCCTTCAACTCAAGGACGAGGTGGACGGAATCGTGGCGCTTGCGACCGCGTTGCCTTTCCCCGAGAACGTGAAACCCGCCCACGATTCAGGAATGCCGGTCTTCCTCGGTCACGGTCTGTTGGATCCTACGGTTCCCTACACCATGGGACGCGAGACGCACCAGGTCCTCGAAGCCCAGGGATACGAAACCGAATGGCACACGTATCTGTGCGGGCACACCATCACGCGTCGGGAACTCCACAACGTTTCCGACTGGATGCGTCGCCATTTCCTCCAAGACTCCAAAGACGTGCTGGTTGAGCGTGAGCCCGCCACTGAGGTTTGCTCACTCCCAAACTAGAAAGACTCACATGTGAGTCTTTCGTATCCCGGCGAAAGCCGGGATCCAGCTCAAGGACGTTGACAGTGGCCGTGTGGCGCTTCAGCGCCGCTGGATGATCTCCAGGCCGTCCATGTAGGGACGGAGCGCTGCCGGAACCACGATCGTTCCATCCTTCTGCTGATAGTTCTCCAGCACCGCCACCATCGTTCGCCCCACGGCAAGTCCGCTGCCGTTGAGCGTATGAACGTAGCGCGGCTTGGCGCCATGCTCCTTGCGATAGCGGATCTGCGCCCGTCGCGCCTGGAAGTCCTTACAGTTTGAGAGAGATGAAATCTCGCGGTACGCGTTCTGTCCAGGCAGCCAGACTTCGATGTCGTAGGTCTTCGACGAACCAAAGCCCATGTCGCCGCTCGCCAGGAGCACGACTTGATAGGGAAGCTCGAGACGCTTCAGGACCTCCTCCGCGTCGCTCACCATGCCTTCAAGCTCGTTCATCGAGTTCTCTTCAGGCACGAGCTTCACGAGTTCGACCTTGTGGAACTGATGCTGACGGATCAGACCACGCACGTCCTTACCGTAGGACCCCGCTTCCGAACGGAAGCATGGCGTGAAGGCCACGAACTTCTTGGGAAGCTCTAGGGCGTCGAGAATCTCGTCGCGATAAAGGCAGGTGAGCGGAACCTCCGCAGTGGGAATCAGATACAACTCGCGTTCCGCCGTGCCCGTCTTGAAGAGGTCGCCTTCGAACTTCGGCAGCTGACCTGTGCCGACCAGAGTCTCGGGCAAAACCAGATAGGGCGGAATGATTTCGAGGTAGCCGCGTTCTTTCGTGTGCAAATCCAGCATGAACTGAATCAAGGCGCGTTCAAGTCGCGCGCCCGCGCCCCAAAGGCTGGAGAAACGAGCGCCCGAAATCTTCGCGGCGCGTTCGAAGTCGATGATGCCGAGGTTCGCGCCCAGATCACCGTGAAGCTTCGGCTCGAAGTCGTAGGTGCGCGGCGTCCCGACCTTGCGAACAATCAAGTTGGCCGATGCGTCCCCGCGGGGCACGCTGGCGTCGGGAATATTCGGCAGAACCAGCATCAGATCGTTCAGCTGCGACTCGATGGCGTCGAGTTCGGTATCGAAGGTCTTGATGTCGTCGGACACCGCTTTCATCTCTATCTTGAGCGCGGACGTGTCTTCCTTCGCCTTGCCACGGCGCGCGATCTCTTCGCCCGCGACACGCTGACGGTGGCGGAGCGCTTCCACTTTCTGAATGATCTCGCGACGACGGCTGTCCAGATCCCAGGGATCGGAGACCGCAAAGACCTTGGCGGGGTCGTCGCCACGGTCTTTGAGCATGGTCTGGATGATGTCTTTGTTGTCGGCAACGTAGCGCAAATCGAGCACGGTCTTTCCTTCCGAAACACGTTCGTGACGGGCCGCGTCACCTGACGCGTTTTCACGAAGCGATGCTATTTTCGCTCTTGATGCCTCAAAAGGTTCGAAAAGTTGTCATTCCGGCCGCTGGCCTGGGAACTCGGTTCCTGCCCGCGACCAAGGCCATGCCCAAGGAAATGCTGTGCGTGGTCGACAAACCGATCATCCAGTACGCGGTCGAAGAGGCGGTCGCTTCCGGCATCGAACACATCATCATCGTGACCGGCCGGTCGAAATCGTCGATGGAAGATCATTTCGACATCGCCTATGAACTCGAGGCAACTCTCAAGGAACGCGGAAAACTTGATCTGGTGCGTGAGGCGCGCAAGGTTTCAGACCTCGCTTCTATTTCCTATGTCCGACAGAAGGAACCGCTCGGCCTCGGCCACGCCGTGCTCGCCGCGCGAAGCATGGTCGGCGACGAACCGTTCGCCGTCATGCTGCCCGACGATCTGATCGACGCCGAGAAGCCGGTTCTTCGGCAGATGATCGACATCTTCGAGAGCACCGGCGATCCATTGATCGCGCTCATGAAGGTGGCTCCCTCTGAGATCTCGGCCTACGGGGTCATCAAAGGACAACAAGATCCGAAGAATCCCCGCGTCCACGCGCTGAGCGAACTGGTCGAGAAGCCCAAGGCGGAAGACGCTCCGTCCGATCTCGCGATCATCGGGCGCTACGTTTTGACCCCCGACATCTTCGACGACCTCACGAGGACGGCGCGGGATAAGAGCGGCGAGATCCAATTGACGAACGGCCTCAGAGCGCTCGCGGCGCGGCGGCGCCTTCTGGGCTACGAATTTGAAGGGATGCGTTACGACGCGGGCCAGAAGTTTGGTTTCCTCAAAGCGACGGTCGACCTAGCACTCAAGCGGGCCGACCTCGGGCCGGCGCTCCGCGCACACATCCAGTCGCTAAAACTCGGGTAGCCCTCGGGCGGCCTTCCCTACTGAACCCGCACGGGCGACGAGCTCGTCGCGTTGCCCAGGCCTACGTTCAACGCATAGACCCCGGGCTCAACGCCGGTCGGAGAGAAGAAGAACACCACGCGGTCGAAGCCATCAGCGTCTTTGACGACGGTGATCTTCTCGGCCTTTTGGGCGTGTTTCGATCCGTCCGGGGCGACTAACGCGAGGTCGAGCGTGGGCGACGCCCCTCCCGCTGGGCGCACGTAGACGCAGACCTCGCGCGCCGCTCCGCGTTTCAGGATGGGATCGGCATCCGCCGTGATGGGCCGATTGTCCAGCCGAAATGGAATGTCCCGATTCGGCCGCTGCTTCGTCACCGTGGGCAAGGCCACGCGAGAGAAGGGATCGTCCACGAACATCGGCGCGGACGCGAAGCCCGTGTTTCCGCCAGTCGCGAAGGCCGGAACGTCGACGCTCATACGAAGGGCTCCCCACGTCGCTCCGACTGGATCCCGCACGAGAAGCCGAAGTTCTACAGGGCCCGCGACGGCCGCGAAAGTCGTGATGATCTGAAGGCCGCTCTTCTTGAGCAGGTCTCCGACCTGGAGCGGATCGAGTGCGGGCGTCGCCTGAAAGAAGTCAACTACCGTGCCGTGCTGATCCACCAGATAGCCAAAGACCTGAAGGCCGATCTGCTTGCGTTTCACCGCATCGGCGAGCGCCTCCGCGGGGATCTGAACGACCACGGGCAGCGCGA
>JBDTQB010000160.1:0-9887 GCA_039932395.1 Vicinamibacteria bacterium
CGACTCCGTAGTTGCCGTGGCCGAAGTTCACCAGGTTGCAGTAGAGGGTGAAGATTTCCTTCTTCGTGAATCGCCGTTCGATCTCGAGGGCCAGGAGGATTTCACGAAGCTTCCGTTCGTAGGTCTTCTGCGGAGACAGGAAGAGAAGCCGTGAGAGCTGCATCGTGAGGGTCGAGAAGCCCTGTCCTTTGCGGCCCGAACGGAAGTTCGCGTACAACGCTCCCGGGATGCGCCAGAGGTTGATCCCGATGTGGTTGAAGAAGTTCTCGTCCTCGGTCGCGATGATGGCGTTTCGAAGGACGTCCGGAATGTCCTCGTATTTCACGATGATCCGCTTCTCGATCGCGAACTCTCCGAGGACGGATCCGTCCGATGCGAACACCTGGGTCACGATGTTCGGCTTGAGCTCCTCGAGCTGTTCGACCTGAGGAAGATCGCTACCGATCGCCATGAGCGCGCCGACCAGCGACCCGAGCACAATGGTGCTCGCGATGAAGAACGGCGCGCGGTTGCGTTTCAGGAACGAACGAAACGGCTTCGGACGGTCGGACATTCGACGCCTACTTTAAGGCGGCGCAGCGTTCGTGCCCTTTTCGTCAGTTCTGATGGCGGCGTGAGCCGCGATCGTTGGAGGGCGAGGACGAACCGCCCGAAGGCGAACGCTGCGGTTGCGGCGACGCGCGCGGCTGTGACCGCTCACCGCCCGAAGGCCGGGCCCGTTCGCCACCCGAGGGCCGGCTGCTGCCGTCGCGACTCCCTTCGGAGCCCGATGAAGGACGGGGCTGACTGCCGCCGTTCTGACGCGCTGACGACTCGTCACGGTTTCGCGGAGAGGACTCGCGACCTGCACTCTCTCCGGACGGAGGCTGGCGTGTGGCCGGATCCCGTCGTCGCGCGGAGGAGTCATCGCTTCCAGCCCGGTCGCCGGCACGGCCCGCCTCGCCGTTTCGGGCTCCTTCTCTGGAGCGCTCCGAGTCGCCACTTCGCGCGGATTCTCCTTCGGCGTTGGGTCGCGTGATGGAGCGGAAGAATCGATTCAGCAGAGGATCGCGAGCAGCACCTCCGTCGTTCACGCGTGAGCCGGAATCAGGGGCCGGAGCGCTCCGTGACCCGGTGCCGCGATCCACCGGTCGGTCGCGAGACGCCTCTGAACTGCTGGATACGCCCCCTGATACCGCGGGTGCGGAACCGTCGCGCCGTCCCCGGTTCCGACGATCCTGCTCATCCTTGAAGCCGTCCTGACCCATGGTGGGACCACGCCTCGACTCGGGGGTCGGGATCGTGGTGGCCGGGTCGGAGCGAAGTTCTGGCTGGCTGTCGCCGGGTGAAGGACGGACGTAGATCCGCGCTGCACCGTCACGACCGCCGCCCGTTTCGCGCGCACCTCGGCCCATGTGCGCGCCGCCGCGGTTGTCAGAAGAGACGCGCCTGGTTTCGCGGAACTCGCGGTCGGGTGCGCTGTTTCCATTCCAGACCACGGCGCGCGCCGCCTCATCGCCGGGAACGGCGATCCGTCGGCCATGAATGCTGCCGCGGCCCAGGTCGGAACGATTCGCGAAAGACCAGCCGCGTCCCGAGACGTCGCCCCGCACGACCGCCCGTCCGCCTGCAGAGGAGAAGGAACTGATGGGACGATCATTGAACCCAAGAGCGCACCAGCCGATGGTGTTGCTCCAGCGCGGCCCGACGGGCGTCGACCAAGAGACCCAGGCGCCTGAGAAGCCCAACCGCGGCATCCAGTGCCAGCCCACGCCTGATGAGTAGCCCCATCGTCCGTAGTGCGAAGTGACAAAACCCCAAGGTTCATCGGCTACCCAGGTCCAGCCGTAGAGCGTGTAGACCCAGCGGCCATACGTGTAGGGGGACCAGTCGGCGGCCACCCGCGGGACGTAGACGTATCCCTGGGGCTCGTCGTAGACCCACTCGCCATTTCGGTCGAGTTCATCGCCATAGCTTGCGAGCTCTTCGGGCAGCCGATCGTCAGCACGCGCCGCCATGGCACTCAGTTCCTGCGAACGCTCCTCGCACCATCGATCGAATCCATCGACGTTGGCTCGCGGATAACGGAACGGGCCATCCACGCGTCCATCTGCGTAGCGCACCCGCTCTCCAGCGCGCAGGGTCATGCGTTCGCCTCCGAGATCCGCGAGGATCTCGCCTTCGCTTACCGAAACCGTGGTCTCGCCGGTCCGCGCATCCACGCGGAAGGCTGAGGCGCCGGTGGTCGTGATGGTTCCGCCGGTTGCTTGCACGAGGAATCCCGGACCCCCTGAGCGGACGCTGACTCCGAACGATCCTGAGAACACGCGGAGACCGAGTCGCTCATCCTGGTCGCGCCCTCCTCGTCCCAGCGAGTCGATCTTGCTGCGTTCCGCGATCCACAGGACTTCACCGTCGGCAAAGACGATCTCGGCTCGCCCGGCATTGTCGGTCCAGACGCGATCGCCCGGGAGGAAGGGCATGTTGCGGACCGCCTCGTCGGCACTCGCGTCATCGGCTCGCTGGATGGTGACTCCACCCAGAGTTTCCAGGAAGCGTCCGTCACGAAACTGAATATTCGGTTCGTCCTGGGTCTGGACAGCTGGGGCGGCGTGCGCCGAAACAGCCACGCTCAAAGCCAGAGCGGAGATGAGGCGTCGTGCGTTCAAAATCTGAAGCTGTGGCTGCATGGAAAGCCTCCTGCGAGAGTCGCGACTCACTTGAGCAACGATCATGCCGGTTGAGGCGGTCGGCTTAAGTCGTTGTCTAAATGCGTCTTGTGACTTGACGCCGGCTCAGGTTGGAGCGCTTCAGGCGTTCTCCAATGAGGACGCCACCGTCCCAACCAGGTGAAGTCCAGCGGCTATCGACGCGGTCCGAAACGGATCATCACCGATGCGAAGAAGCGGTTGTACTTGATCGTGCGGAACGAATCCCAAACTCCGATGCCATCTGAGACGACGATCGTTTTCGTCGGATCGTCGGGAAACAGGGGATCGGGGGCGGTGGTGTCAGGAGTAAAGCTCGCTGCCCTCACCGAACCGGACTCCCGCACATACGCCAGGTCAAGCAGGACCCCTCCGACCGTGATTCCCACTCCGGCCGTTACGCCGGAGAAGGTCTGGTGAATGATCGGAGGTTGGGGATCGTTTGGTCCGATGATGGCGGGATCGAAGGGCTGGGGCCGCTTGAGCTGAACCGTGAATGGCTGACCGTCTCGAAAGAAGCCGGCGCGCAGCGGCAGCAGCTTGTTTCCCGAGGCACCGAGGCGCAACACCCACTCGGCGCCGAAACGAAATTGATTTGTATCGACCTGGCCCCGGGCGCTTTCCTCAAGGGCCGGAAACGGTAGAGAGGGATAAATGTCGAATTCAGTTCGGCTGGAGGTGTCGTCCTCAGTCTTCAGGCGCCCGAGTGAAAAAAAGTCAGAGATCGTGGCCTTGGACCAGTCCGTCCGCGTGAAATCCGCGGACAGCGTGATCGTGTTTCTGATCCGATAGGAGGTTCCGAATCCGTAAACCCTCGGGAACTTGATCTTGACGTCGGCCGTCTTTTGATTCGTCACCGGGACCAGCACGCCGTTGACGTCTACCGTTTTTGCATCGAAGTCGATTCGAGATTTCCTCAAGCGGACATTCGCCTCAAACGGCGTCTTGAGCACGGCGCCGAAATTCAGATCAGGGATGGGAGTGAAGATCACGCCCAGGTTCACGTTTTTGCCGGACAGGTCCCAGTCGCTCGAGATTTCGCGAAACGCCACCGACTTCACATCGGGACGATTGACGGTCTGCGAAAACCCATTGACCCAACGGTTGAGACTCAGGCCGACGCGAAGCTGGGTTGAGACCTCAAATCCGGACGAGAGAGAGACCGTATCGAAGCCGCCCGCGCCCTCTACGGTGAACTCCGTGGGATTGACCCTGCTGGCCTGGGGGTGAAGGGGATTGAGCGTGGCGAAACCGTTCAGTCCGGCGGAGTCTTCGCTTCGCCGGGAGCCGGAGAAAGAGAACGCGCGCTGATAAGACGCCTGAATTGCGCCGCTGCGTCCCCAGAGGCGCAATGGATAGGCCACCCCCGCGAAGTCCGCGATGGACGCGCGCAACTGATCCTTGGTGTAGATGACGTGTCCTTCGCCGAACTTCGGAACCTTCTGTACGAAGTCGTTGTGAACACCGACGAGCGAGAACTCCGTCCGACGCAGATAACTGAGGCCGGCGGGATTCCACGACGCAGCCGTCGCGTCGTCCGCGCGCGCGAGGAAGGCCCCGCCCATACCGAAGGCCCGCGCGCCGGAGCCGACCACGACGTTCATGCGACCGTAGAACGAAGCGAGTTCATCCTGATTCACGCGCGCCAGATTGTCGCTCGTCTGCGCGGACGCATCGACGGCGCCGAGGCCAAGCAGCATGGATGCCACGGAGAACGCAGCGAGTCTCTTCTTGAGGAAAATCGGATCGGCCATCTTCAACTTCTGTACAGGCAGGCGTGCGCGGCCAGAATACACCGGGGCTGCGCTGTCTCATCTTGCTGTCCTCCTCCACTGGACAACCGTTCAGGACAAACACGCACGCGGATCGGCGGTCTCTCCGCACGATCCGGGTCCCACATCTCCGCAGGCCGAAGACGCTGCTAAAGTCGTCAACGAGCAACACTTCTTGACCGAAGAAAGCATCGAAACCGTTTCCTCCGTAGGGGAGCGCGCCCTGGTTGCGCGTTTACGGTCCCGCATTTCTGAAATCCAGGGAGTGCGCGTGGGCATCGGAGATGACTGCGCTCTGGTCGAAACGCCCGCCGCGTCTCTGCTCACCACCGACACGCTGGTGGAAGGCATCCATTTCGATCGCGCGCTGACTCCCGCGCGTCTTCTCGGGCGCAAGGCGCTTTCGGTGAATCTCTCCGATATCGGGGCGATGTCCGGAGTGCCGCGCTACGCGCTGATCAATCTTTGCCTCCCTCCCGACTGCCCGGTCGAGTTCTTTGAGAGCCTGTACGACGGGCTGATTGAACGCGCGGCCGAAGTCGGTGTTGGAATTGTCGGCGGGAATCTTTGCGCCACGACCGGTCCGATCATGGTCGCAGTGACGCTGGTGGGCGTGGGTGATCGCCCCATCCTTCGCCGCGGCGCGCAAGTGGGCGATCTGGTGGTGATCACCGGAGGGCTCGGAGCATCCGCCGAAGGCCTTCGTCTCCTTCGCGAAGGCGTCCGACTGGCCGACGACGGCATGGTGATCAACACTGGTATCTGGACCCCGTCTTCGGAAGCGCCTCTCGCACGCTGCGTGCGCGCCCATCTCGATCCCACGCCCCCTCTTGCTTTCGCGCGCGCGATGTCAGAGACCGAAGGCACGGTTCGCGCCATGATGGATCTCTCCGACGGACTCTCGATCGACCTGATCCGCATGTGCGATGAAAACGGCGTCGGGGCGTTGATCGATCCTCTCGCGGTTCCGGTGGATCCCGCGGTCGCGATGATCGAGCGTGCGCGCGGTGGTGACCCGCTTCCGCTCGCCCTTCATGGCGGCGAGGACTATCAGCTTCTGATGGCGGTTTCTCCGGACAATATCGACGCGGTTCGCGACATGGCGTTTGTCTGGGACCTGCCCATCACGGTCATCGGCCAGTTCGTAATCGGCGCTCCCGTGGTTTCGATTCAGGTCGGCGAGTGGATCGAGCCCTTGAAGTCCCAGGGCTACGACCATTTCGGCTTCAATGCCATTCATCGAACGGCTTCCGATCAGACGCTCGCGTAGCGCGCTTCTGTTCAAGGCACCCGCGTCCGCAGGACATCGAGCCGCCTTGAAGGTCGCGCGATGAACAAGGGGCTGAAGGCACTTCTTCATCTCAAAGACCCTCCGCGCCGGACCGCGATCGCCTTCGGCACGGGCGTCTTCATCGCCTTCTCGCCGTTTCTCGGCCTCCACACCCCGCTCGCGATCATCGTGGCGTTTGCGTTCCGGCTGAACCGCGTCGCCGTCCTGACGGGTGCGTGGATCAACTTCTGGGCATTGCCCCCTTGTTATGCGTTTGGCACGCTCATCGGATCCCTCCTCCTCGGCGTTGATATTCGGAGTCTCGAAGGAATCGACTGGGATCAGGCCGACTCATCCGTCTGGGCCGCGCTCGGTTCGCTGTTCGCGGGCGACTGGCGCCAGGTGGTCGCCTCCTTTGGTTCGACTCTGCGCACCTTGTTCTGGCCGATCATGCTCGGCAACATGATTCTCGGCGCCGTGATGGGGCTCTTGGCCTATGCCATCGCCCGCCGTTTCCTCGAAGCCCGCGCGCATCGGCATGATGGTCCGGGCGACGATTCTGTCGCCCCGCCTGCGGCGGCTCCGCCGCTCGCTTAGCGAAGCACCGGCCGGTGCTTCGCTCCGTCGTTCGCCGGATCTCGCGAGTTAGAGAGCCGGCTGCTTTGCGGCGACACCCATCAAGCGCTCCACCGCGTGACCGGCACGCAGCAATGTGCTTTCGGCGAACATCGGCGCCACGAGCTGAAGCCCCACGGGGAGTCCGTTTGAGAAACCGCATGGAACGGAGACGCCGGGAATGCCGACGAGATTCGCCGGAACAGTAAAAACGTCGGCGAGATACATCTCGAGCGGATTGGCCGTCTTTTCACCCAGTTTGAAGGCGGTCGACGGGGAGGTTGGCGTCGCGATGACGTCGCACGAGGCGAATGCCTTCTCAAAATCGCGCCGAATCAGCGTGCGGACCTTCTGGGCGCGCACGTAGTAGGCATCGTAATAGCCGGACGAGAGAACGAATGTGCCCAGGAGGATGCGGCGTTTAACCTCCGGCCCGAAGCCCGCGTCCCGCGTCTCGCCGTACATCTCTTTGAGCCCGCCGCGCGATGCCTGTGAGTCGGAGCGCAGACCGTAGCGCACACCATCGAACCGAGCCAGATTGGACGACGCCTCGGCCGTGGCCACGAGGTAATAGGTCGCGATGGCGTGAGGCGCGTTCGGAAGCTCGATGTCCACGATCTCCGCGCCGTCTCCCTTCAGCGCCGCGATGGTCTTCTCGAACTCCGCCATCACACCCGCGTCCCCGCCGATCTTGAGGAACTCGCGTGGCAGACCGATCCGCAGACCTTTCGTCGGCTTCTTCAGGGCCGCGCCATAGTCGTCGATCGGATGCGCGCTGCTGGTGGCGTCGTGGGTGTCCAGACCAGCCATGACGGAGAGGGCGAGGGCCGCGTCTTCGCACGAGCGTGTGAGCGGCCCGATCTGATCGAGCGATGAGGCAAACGCGACAAGGCCATAGCGACTGACTCGTCCGTAGGTCGGCTTCAAGCCCACCACGCCGCAGAACGATGCGGGCTGACGGATTGATCCGCCCGTGTCAGAACCAAGGGTCAGTGCGGCAAAACCGGCGGACACCGCGGCGGCGGAGCCTCCCGACGATCCGCCGGGAACGCGCGTTGTGTCCCAGGGATTGCGGACTGGCTTGAAGGCGCTGTTCTCGTTTGAAGAGCCCATCGCGAATTCATCCATGTTGAGCTTGCCCAGAACGATGGCGCCCGCATCCCGCAGCCTCGTCGTCACGGTCGCGTCGTAGGGGGGCTGGAATTGCTTGAGGATTTTCGAGCCGCACGTGGTGGGAAGACCCTTGGCGTGGATCGCGTCCTTGATCCCGATCGGGATGCCGGCGAGTGGCCCTGGATCCTCGCCCTTGGCGATGCGTTCGTCGATCGTCTTTGCCTCGGCACGGGCGGCCTCGTCGCCGCGCGAGAGAAAGGCTCCGATCACGTCATCGTTTTGGACGATGCGCGCGAGGTGGGCATCGATGACTTCGACCGCGGATGTTTTGCGACTCTTGATCGCGGCCGCGAGCTCGGACATACCCATCGAAGTGAGGGCGCTCATCCGATCACCTGGGGGACGCGGAACAAGCCGCCTTCCTGATCGGGCGCGTTCTGGAGAGCGTTCTCGCGGGTCAGCTCATGCACCGCAACGTCTGGGCGGAAGCGTTCGCCTTCGGTCGCATGGCTCATGGGCGGCACGCCTTCGAGATCAATGCCTTCGAGGGACTCCGCGTATTTCAGGACGTTCCGAAGATCGCCCGCGAGCGCGTGAGTCTCGTCCTTGGAAAGGGAGAGGCGCGCCAGGGTGGCGATCCGGGTGACCAGTGTGTCGTCGATCTCAACCATAGAAGCCCGCGTACTATAGCGGCCCATGCTGATGTGGTCGCTCTCCGTCGTGCCGCGGGAAAATGGCCGCGTGGTCACAGGCCCCATGCTTTTCGCAGGCCTCGCCCTGATCGGCTGCGCGGTGGTGCGTCTGTCCGGGATGGATCATGCCGGATTCTCGTTTTGCTACTTCAAGGCGATGACGGGTCACGCCTGCATGACCTGCGGGTCGACCCGTGCCTTCGGATATCTCTCGCGATTCGACCTCGCGCGGGCTTTCACCATTCAGCCGATGGTCACGGCGGCGACCCTCGGCGTTCTGGCCTGGGCGCTCGTCGATACGTCCCTGGCGCTTGTCGGCAAACGGACGAAGGTTCAGGTGACCGATCGGGGCCGCGTCGTGCTGACCACGATCGTCGTGATCGTGGCCGCTGCCAACTGGGCCTATCTGTTGTCAATCGGCGCTTAAGAGCCGAACACCTCGCGGAAGCGCAGGGCGAGTCGCTCTTCCACCTCGGCGAGGTCGACCTCCGCCCCGAGCAGCTTCGCCAGAGACGTCACGCCCTGATCGCGAAGTCCGCACGCAACGATCACCTCGAAGCCATGGAGGTCGGTGTTCACGTTGAAGGCGAACCCGTGCGACGTCACCCAGCGCGACACGCGCACGCCGATCGCGCCGATCTTGTTGTCGCCCACGAACGTCCCGCTCTTGCCCGCGATGCGGCGTCCGAAAAAACCGTAGTCGCCGCAGACCTTGATCATCACTTCTTCGAGATCGCGCACGTAGCGATGCACGTCGCGCCGATGCGGAGGGATCTCGATGATCGGATAGCCGACGATCTGGCCGGGACCGTGATACGTCACGTCTCCGCCCCGACCCACCTCGAATAACTCAACGCCGCGTTCTCGCAATCGGTCTTCGCTTAAAAGGAGATTCTCCGCCTTGGCGTTGCGGCCGAGCGTGACCACGGCGTCGTGCTCGAGCAACAGGAGCGTGTCGTTGATCTCCCCGCGTTTGCGCTCCTCGACCAGCTTTTCCTGGAGCGCCAGGCCCAAGGCGTAGGAAATGCGGCCAAGCCTACGGACATCGAGCGCCGCTTTCGCGACGCTCGGTCCGTTGACGATAGGAAGTGTGGTGCCCGTGATTAGAGCGCCGATTCGTCGAAGTTCTGGAGGCCGTTCTTGAAGTGGGCCATGAACTTGTCGGCCTCCGAACCATCCACGATGCGATGGTCGAAAGTCAGGCAGAAATACGCCATGGTGCGGATGGCGATCGCGTCTTCACGAATGACCGGACGCTTCTCGATCGTGCCGACACCGAGGATCGCGACCTGCGGCTGGCTGATGATGGGCGTGCCGAAGAGCGAACCGAAGACGCCTGGGTTGGTGATGGTGAACGTCCCACCCTGAACCTCTTCGACCTTCAGCTTCTTGGTGCGCGCGCGCTCGCCTAGATCGTTCACGACGCGGGCGAGCCCGAGCACGTTCTTGTCGTCGGCGCCGTGGATCACGGGAACAATCAGACCCCAGTCGAGAGCGACGGCTATGCCCACGTTGATGTCTTTGTGATACGCGATCGAGTCGCCTTCAACACTGGCGTTGAGGATCTTGAACGCCTTGAGTGAATCCGTCGCCGCTTTCACGATGAAGGGCGTGTACGTGAGGTTTACGTTGCTGCGCTCTTCGTAGGACTTCTTGTACTTCGCACGCAGCATGGCCACGCGCGTCATGTCGACTTCCCACACCGTCGAGACATGGGCGGAGGTCTTCTTCGACATCA
>JBDTQB010000161.1:0-9833 GCA_039932395.1 Vicinamibacteria bacterium
ATCACGAGACGCTTTTTTTCCGTCTCAGCGGGAGCTTCGCGGGAGACACGCGCGTCGCGACGGATGGAACGCTGATCGCACAGCACGCGCTGATTCTCTTCGCTGCACTCATCGCGTTCGCAGTGGCGGGCCTTGCTCGCGAGTCAAACTCGGGGGAGACCGCACCGGCACTCCGTGCCTATGAAGAGGCGATGCTGCGCCTTCGCGCCCGGGATGACGAGCGCGTGGCGGTGTTCGAGCGCGAGAAGCTCAAGATGACGGAAGTGCTCCGAGATCGGGAAGCCATGGCGCGCGCCGGCGAATTGACCGCGGGCATTGTTCACGAGGTCCGCAACTCACTCGGAGTGATCTCGACTCAGTCTGGGTTCGTGGCCAGGTCGACCGACCACCGAGCGATCGTTGCGGCCGCCGCCATCTCTGAAGAAGTACGCGTGCTTCAGGGTGCCATGAACCGCTTCCTGGATTTCATCCGGTTCGAAAGAGTGGATGACCGGCCTTTCGAACTGTCGCGGTTCGTGAATCGGATCGCGGCCCGGGAGGGTGAGAACCATTCGACGGAGATCAAGGTTGAAGGCCTTTCGATGCTGGTTCGTGGAGATGAGGACCTGCTTGAGCGGGCCATCGAGAACATCGTTCGAAACGCGCGTCAGGCGGCCGGAGAAACGGGCGCGGTCACGATCTCCTTTGGCGCGGATCAAACCCACGCCTTCGTCATCGTGGAAGACAACGGCCCAGGAATAAAGGACGTCGAGAAGGCCCTTCGTCCTTTCGAGTCCGCCCGTCCGGGAGGGCTTGGGTTGGGTTTGCCGCTTGTTCTCAAAATCCTTTCCCTGCACAACGGAACACTTGATTTCGGCCGGCCCTCCACGGGGACCGGGACTCAAGCTGTTTGTCGATGGCCAAAGGCCGGTCTCTCTTGACGGGCTTCAATTGGCTTTTGTGTTACCTATTACCACGCCGCGTCACTGCGTCTCAGGACTCTCTCCGCAGTGATCTTGCTACTATCTCTTTGACCAGTATAGGTTTGATCGCCTTGGCCCCGCCTTGGCACGAGGATCGCTTATGGGAAAGCAGGGAATCAGAAAAATGATTGGCATGAAACGCGCACGATCACAGCAAGGCTTTTCGCTGATAGAGCTGTTGGTCGTCTTAGGAATCATCGGCATTACCGCTGCGGTCGCCCTCCCGAACATCACCGGATGGGTCAGAGCGAGTCGGATTCGCACCGCTCAGAGGGAGGTCGGTGAGAATCTCCAGCGCGCGCGAAACCGAGCGATTGCGCGGAATACTCAGTTCGGGGTCACCCTGGCGATCGAGAACAACACGACCTATTGGATTCATCAGGAAGATCCGCGCGACACCATAGAAGCGGCCGCTTCGGGCGCGGATTCCGGAGGACGGCAGCCTCTGGTTACTGCGGCACCCGCAGCCGACAAGAGCACTCGATATGTCCTGCCTGAAGGCGTGCGCTTTGCCATTAACGCTACGGATTGTCCGGCGACCGTCGTCCCCGGCTACGCTCCCAATGTTTCTGCGGTTCGGTTTGATAAGTACGGTGGCGAATCGATTCCCGGCAATACAAATGTCAGCGGAACGCCTAACGCCTCCGCCATGGCGGCAGGGACCAGCGTCCTGGCAAATCGCATGTACCACGTCGTTGGGCAGGACCTCGCGGTCTGCTTGTTCGACACCCATACCAGTACGCCGCTGAGACGAGTGATTCTTGTTTCTCCCGGTGGCCGTATTCGGATGATCCAGTAGGAAAGATCAATGACTCAGACTATGACCACCAGCACAAATCTTGATCAAACCCGCGCTCCCCGTCGCGGCGACGCCGGATTCACTCTGATGGAAGCGATCATCGCAACCCTCATCCTGACCATCGGGATCATGGGCGTCGCAAACCTGTCCGTGGTCGCGACCACGGACAATTCGAATGCTAATCGGACCACTGCCGCCGCCTTCCTCGCTTCGCAGAAGCTTGAAGAGCTCAAGGCCACCCCGTTTAACGTTCTTGCCGACAGTCCCTCAAGTTCGCTGGAAGCGGATCAACCTGGCTTTACCACCAACATCGAACTGGCAGGAACCGGCTCGTTTCTCGTTCGCTGGAGCGTCACCACCGTTGCGGGGAGTCCTCCCATGAAGCAGATTCTGGTGCGTGCGGAAAGTCGCACCTTGCGGGGTCGTCAGACCCGCGCCGACTTCCAGACGTTCCGAACCTGCACTAACACGCCATGTTCGTAAGTTTTTTCAAGAGGTCTGACGTGACTTCACCTGCTCCCACCCCTTCGATCGTCTCAACTCGCGCCGGCCGGGCGAGTGGTTTTTCGCTGCTTGAACTCATGGTCGCCATGACGATCACCTTGATCATCACCGGCGCCATGTATGGCTTCATCACCCAAACGGGCAATGCGTTCTCCCGAGAGCCTGCCCTGGCCGACCGCCAGCAGCAGATTCGGCTCTCCATGGACCGCATCCAGCAAGACATTCTGGTGGGCGGATCGAACCTGGGCCGGTACTTCCAGGCCTTCACCCCTGGTCTTGACGCGGCTGGAACGTTCGTGGGCGTGACCGCGGGCCAGAACACCGACATCCTTGAAACGTGGATCCAGCAGCCGGACTGTCCGGCGATCCGACTCTGCGTTGCGACGCCGCCGTTGCCAGACTACTCAACCAGCCAGGACTGCAAGTTCTCCCCCGCTCCTACCGACCCCGCCACCGGTGCCTTGAAATTCGTTGATGCGGTACAGGGCTGTTACCCGGCACCGGGGCACGTCGCCCTCCTCTATGGTGATGGCAACGCCAAGGTCGGCTGGGGAAATTCCGCGCCCTCGCCTGGTGGCGGCGTCGGCATCAAGTTTATTGTCCCCGGCCAGCCCGCCGGTACTCAATTGGACGATGGAGAGACCGATTTTCTTTGCTCCGTTCCGACGGGAACCGGTTTACCGGTCTGCCCCTCTTCCAACAGTTGCGTAGGAACTCCCGCATCCTGTCCCTACGCCATAGCACCGGTCGACGCAGTCCGATACCAAATTGCCCTGGATACCGACGGTGTGCCTGGCTTGTTTCGCAGCACGCGGGGAGGCTTGACGGGAGTGGTGAACGCGGCACCGACCACCGTTGCGCCGCCCGGAGCCAACTGGCAACTCATCGGCCGCGGCATTGAAGACATGCAGATTCGCTATCGCACCCGTGACGGAGCGGCGGTCGGTACGGACTTCTGGTCAACGACCCCGCCCGTCGTAGGCATCCTTCCAGACAACATCGTCCGCGAAGTAGAGGTGACGCTTTGGGCGCGCGCGGTCGGCATTGGCACCAATGTCGCGGGGCAGACGACTGCCGCGAACGGCGTCACTGCGGTGCGCGGTTCGATGACAATGCGCGTCACTCCTCGCGCCGCCCTTGATGCTCTCGTCAACGCAGCGACGAATCCCTGGCATTAGAAAATTCAGTCCGCTTCTTTCAGTCCGCTTCAGTACAGGAAAAACACATGACTAACACGGAACGCCCCTTGGCCCGGGAATCGAAGAGCGAAGCAGGATTCGCTTTGATCCTCGCTCTGCTCACTTTGGTGCTGTTGACCACTTTGGGTTTGTCGCTCAGCGCCACCACCTCGACAGAGTCACAGATTTCACTCAACCACCGTTGGACGGAACAGGCTCGGTACAACGCGGAGGCCGGGATTGAGGTGGGAAAGAAAGTGCTCGCTCAGCTCCCACCCGGACTCCTATGGTCCGACCTCCTGCCGGATGTGCGCGCTGTGCCTGCAGCATGGAACCCCAACCTGACCACGCTTACCTTCGGGGCCCCCGCCCCCACTGCCAAAGTCACCACGGCTTTCGATTCAGAAGGTCGACCGATACGCAACTTCGAAGGCTATAAGTGCGATTCCCTGGGAGGAGGGGCGGGCTACGGCGCCGTCTTGCAGATCCCTGGCGGTATTAGTTATCAGTACACATCGAATGTGGAGGGTCTCCCAATCGGCGGAGCTTTTACCCTGTGGATTCGCCGCCCCATCGAGATGATTCCCGGACAATCGATGGCACGCGACTACCCAGGCCCCGATGCCCTCATTCTTGTATCGGAGGGGGTCGCACCGTACAACGGTGCCAGCATGAGTAACAATTTCGCTCGCCGAGGCTCTTCAAAGTTCGTCATTGAGACTGTCCTGCGGCGTGTCGGTGGCAGTGGCACCACCGGCGGCGGATCTGTGTGTGAAGGACGGTCCGGCCAGGCCGGAGGGGGCCCGCAGAACACCGGGTTCACGGGATGCACGACTCTCACCGGGACCACGATCACGACCGCGCTCCCCACAGGTTCCCTCACGGGCACCGGCGTCCTCAAGTAGGACCAAGGAAACATCATGAACGCACTTGAATTCAAAAACTATTTCCGTTCCCGCACCAGCCGCTGGGTCCTCATGCTCTCCGGGATCGTGCTCGGCGTCATCGCCACCGGCGACCGTCCCGTCTTCGGCATCCCTACGGGTGAGCAAGGGATTGATCCTCTGGACGTGCTGTCCACCAAAGTGCGTCCGAACGTTTACATCGTTCTGGACAGCTCGGGTTCGATGGACGAGGCTGTCGACTCGAACGGTAGTTTCAACGACGACGAGCCAAACTCGAAACTGGCGCAAGCCAAGGCCGTCGTCAACCAGATCGTTGCTGACAACCAAACCATCGCGAGTTTCGCGCTTGGGCGCTACAAGGGTGCTGTAACCACTATGCCGACCACCAAGCGGTTTGTCTATTCGACCGACGACGTGGAGAGCACTGGCATCCTGAGCACGTCGGCCCTGTTCGATCTGCGGCAGTTCAAGTTGACCGCCAACGACACGATCACGTTCACGGAGAACGGCACGCTGCGTGTTTCGCCCGCGGTTGCCGGAGGCGCCTCTCCGATTGGCGACTACAACACGGGTTGGGATCTCGCCATTGCCACCCAGAACGCATTGAACGGGACCGCCGGAAAGACGAACACGTACAAGGTCACCTTCATTGACGGTCCCGGCGGGACGGATGCGAGATTTGCGATCACCACCACGAACGCGAATCCGGCCAACACCATCATCAAGGGAAGCTCAATCGTGGCCGAGCTTCGGCAGGCGCTTGGTCTGCCCACTGGCGACACGCCGCTTGCGATCACCCTCACCGCCCCGTCCAATGCCGGAACGATAAATCTCGCCGCAGCGGATGCCTTCACCTTCACAGAAAACGGCACGACGCGCAACGCGACTCTTGCGGCCGGAAACTACAGTTCCGTTGCCCTACTTGTGACCGCGTTCCAAAATGCTCTCAACGCCGCCCCCGGCAAGACCAATACCTACCGGGTAACCCTCATCAGTAGCAAGCTGGTGGTCGATACGACCAACGCGACCCCCGTTCCTTTCGTGATCAATGGCGCCTCATTCACGGCGGCCGTCCGGACCGCAACCGGCATGGGCTCGGGCAACGTCTCCAGCGTTTCGGCCGCCATGGTTGAGCCGTCCGGAACCGCGGTGGCCAAGACTGCTTACCGCGACAGCACCACCACCTACAACGACGGCCCTCGCCAGGGCCGTACGGGTGCCCCGACCAACGTGCGGTGGGCTTACGCTGACAAATTCTTCACAGATGCCACACTTCAGATTGACAGCGCCACCGGTACGCCCTGCGCGGTGATCCCGTTTGCGACGCCAAGCCTGACCTCCGCAAGCCTCATCGTGCAGCCGATGACCACGTGCGACCCCGCGGGCTCTCCAGTGACAACAGGCACCCCTTTCACTTTCAAATTCAACGGTGCGCAGTGGTCAAATTCGGCCGCCGCCTGTCAAGGCCTCGATCCCCTGGTGGGTATGGGCGCCTGCTCGAACGACATGCAGATTGGGACCATCGGGCCCTATCTGGCGCCTACCATTGCTATCGCGGGGGGCGCAATCGCTGGATACACCGACAACTTCCTGGGCACCATAACTTTTACCACGAACAGCTCCGTGCCCGAGCAGGTCGGAATCCGAACCAACTCGGCCACTCCGATTGCCGATTCACTAACCGCGCTCTACACAGAGTTTTACAACATCTGGAATAACGCTTCCACCGGCGTTAAACTGCAGCCCGTGGGCAAACGTCAGAAGAGCTTCGTCATCTTCGTGACAGACGGTGACGACACCTGCGAGCGGGCGACCGGCACGGCGGGAGAGAAGCCCACCGATTCTGGTTTCGCCGCCACGGCCTTCAGCGGCAGTAACCTCGATGCCCACGCCCTTCGTGCGGCCTACTCCGCTCAGGAGCTTTACAATGGAACCAGCATCAGCACTGGTGGCACGTGGCCCCCGTCTGGTGCGCGCGATCCCGAATCAAAAGTGACTACGTTCGTCATTCTCTTCGGCGTCGGCGCTCAGGCCTCCCGTGGTAATTACATCGCCTACGGTGGAACGGGAATGGTCAGGCCAACCACAGGCGCCGGTTTTGCAACCAGATGGTCCGCGGTCCCCACCGCTGCGCAGATCGCCGCTTGCACGACGTGTAAGCCTGCCTATACAGCCGCTACCGCAGCGAGTCTGGCGTCCGCACTCCAGGGCGCCATCAACCTCACCCAGGATGGGGAATTTTCCGACCAACAGTCCATCACAGAAACAGTCTACGAGTATGTGGCCATCGCTGCTCCTGCCCCCCCTGCGGTCCCACCGACACCTACGCCGGCCATCATGCCGCTTCAGGATCCGATCAATCCGCTGGGTCGCTACTCCCGTACCCTCCCGATCCTCCTTCAATCGACGTTCGTCATGCCGAATTTTCAAGGTCATCTCAAAGCCTTCCGGAATTCCGGAGGAACAGGGTCACTGGTCTGGGACGCCGGACAGAAGATCGAGGATCGCGTTGTCAACGGTGTCACCGGCACAGACGGTATGGGAACCTCCGAGTGGACCTTCGCGCAGCTGCGTGGCGATGGAACATTGGCGAACACTCGAACCTCCACGGCAAAGATCAAGCGACGCGTTTTTAGTACCCGAATGAACGGCAAGCTCACCAGCAGCGAATACACGCCTCAGACGCTGGTGGATCAGTCTGTGTCCCTGGCCGGGCCAAGCGGAGGCTTTGAGCGGGTTGCCCTCTGGCCTCCATCTACCGCGGTCAGCCCTGCAGACGCGGCCGACAGCCCCGGCATTCTGGATACTGTCCTTGGGATAAGTTCGGCTGCCAGCGTGGCTGCCGTCCAGCTCATTGTCCCAGACGCATGCAAGGCCGCCACGGCGGGGAGCTGTTTCACCGGAACGGCGGCGGTGAAGCTTGCCAGGGCTCAACGTGAAGCACGCGAAATCGTTCTTGCGTGGATCGCCGGAGCTACGCCCCGTCGGGTCTTGGGTAACCCAAAGCGGGTTGTCGGCGGCGCAAATGAAATCCTCTACGAAGCACGTCCATGGGTGATGGCTGAGTCGACTCTTGCTGCGCCCGGCTTGATCGGCCCCCCGCCGCAAGCTGCGACCAACAATTTCAAGCTCGCGGAATATATTCTTTACCGGGATGGCGCCCGCAAGGGGACGGGATCTGGAGATCCCTGCCCACCCACGGATGATCCAGTTCCAAACGGATGCTTCTCAGTAAATGGCGTCAACAGCGGGTTCGGCCTTCGAAATCCGGACGTAGACGGCAGCGCCCTGCTTCCAGCGCTCACTGCGACGAATGATGTTTCTCTGAAGCCGATGATGAGCGTGGTATATCACGCGACTAACGCAGGCCTTCACGCGTTCCGCGCCGGCCCGTGTCCGGCCGGCGCCTACTCATCGCGAGGCAACAGTCTGTCTTTGGGCTGCAAGTCTGGAACGGTTGAGAGCGGCGGGGAGGAACTCTGGGCCTTCGTACCCTTCGACCAGCTGGGCAAGCTGCCTTTGCTGCTGACGCCACAGAAGAATGACGCCAACAAGGTCTACATGCTGGCGGCTCCCGTTCGTTTCTCTGATGTCTTCATCGACGGTTCCTGGACCAAGGGTCTGGGCACGTCGCCCAGCAAGACGGTCACCGCAACGGGTGTCTGGAGAACCATGGCGTTCTTTGGTCGTGGCATTGGCGGCAAGGCCTATACGGGCATGGACGTTACGGTCTCGGGCACGGTGGGAACTCACAGCCTCGACACCGCCTTGCCGATCGTGGTGTGGAGCCGTGGCAATCCGGATCTCTACGACGCCACGAACTTCGCGAAAATGGGTTACACGTGGTCTGTGCCGTCGGTGGGTCGCGTCGACCCGGCGGATTTCGCAGGGAATGATCACATGCTGTTCGTAGGATCGGGTTACTCCTCGGTTGCAGCGGAAGGCCAGACGTTCTTCGCGATCTCCCCTCGAAATGGAGATATTGTCAAAGCCTTCACCGTAGCTTCAGGCACTCAGTCTGCTGCCGCGCCGTTCCGAAATAGCCTTGTGGCGTCGCCCAGTCTGCATTCTGAGAACGCTGATGGCACCGGACCGCTCGACTACTCCTTCACCGCGAACTACGCGGAAACCCTCGTGAAGGCGGTCTATTTCCCTGACCTTCACGGTCGGGTCTGGAAATACTCAACCGCCGCACCCACGAGCCCCCCCGTGATCATGGCGGATGCGCGAGCCGCGGATGGCGTCGACCAGCCCTTTGCGAATTCGGTGGCCTTGCTCAAGTTCTACCCGACGCCAGCCGCGAGCCCCGCTCCTCCGGCGCCCGTGCACGTCTTCGTCGAATCAGGTAATGATCATCGTATCCCGCTGAGGACATCGGGGACCCCGTTCCGGTTGTATGGATATCGCGATGAGGGTTCTTACACGATCGCTCCGTATCTCGTTCGGAACCTCGGTCTCAAGTTTCGCGGTCAGTCTCAGCCTGCCACCGCGTTTGCCCGGGATCCCAGAGACACCAGTGGGACCAACCCTGTCTTCCCAGTTGTGTTCTTCAGCGGCAACGAGTTCTCGACTTCCTACGCCGGATGCATTTCTCAGTTCAACGGCGTTCTCTTCGCTTTAAACGCAGCAACGAATTCCGCGGCGTATGACCTCAGTTCGTCGACGCTGAACTCCGATGACGAGTTCGTCACGCTGAATGGGAACCGTATCAACGACGAGCACGTCACGACCGGCGGTCAGTTGGTGCTCGATTTGGGATTGGGCCAGGGCGCGCCTCCCACTCCACCGGACTCACCGGATATTGGCTACGTCAGCGGCGTCGGCGACAGCGCAAGTGCGGTCTACACCGGTGGCGATGCGGCGAACCCCGCGCACGCCAACTTCCGGACAACCGCTGTTCCGTACCGGTTGGGCACGTCGTCCTGCCGGGCTAATCAGTAGCTGATAAATGCTCGACTCCCAGGCCAACGGTGGTTCGTCAACCGCCCAAGGCTTGGGAGCGGTGCAGCGCTGGAATCTCAACCACCCCCTTTCCAAAAGGGGTGTTTCGGGATTACTCTTCGAGTCGACATGAAGGCTAATTTCCGGACGTGCCCCCAGTGCTCGACAAGGAACCGGCTCGACAAAGAGTTCTGCGTCAAATGCGGCGAGCCGCTTGAGGGAGTAAAGGCCGGCGACGGCACGGCTTCCAAGAAGGGGAAGCCCGGTTTCTTCGTCACCTCGGAGGACGAGGGACAAAGCCCCATGGTGCCTCTGGTCTTCGTCATCCTGACGTTGGGGGTGGTCTTCGCGGGCTGGCGTTATGTGAGCCAGACCCCCGGGCCAGACCTCCCAACACCGGTGGCGAAAGTCGTCACTACGCCTCTTCCCGTGACGACCCCTAATCCGGGAGACCCAGGTGCGGCCGACTATCTGGCCGGCATGGATGCGCTCAGAGCCACCGACTTTCCGAAAGCGCTGAGGCTCCTGCGACAAGCCGTCGCCG
>JBDTQB010000162.1:0-9769 GCA_039932395.1 Vicinamibacteria bacterium
TGACGAAGCTCGAGATCAACCACACCTTCTCCTCCAACTTCTTCGCAAGCATCAAAGCTGCCTACTACGACACCGGCTTCTCCCTCATCTCGGCGGGCCCGGATACCGAGAGCTACACCTTGAATTTCGACACGAGCCTGGCGTCGGGAACCTACGAAACGTACCTCGGGCGTCGTCCGCAGAAGACGGCAAACGTGGACGCCAGTTATTTCTTCCAGGGCCTGGGCGGCAACAACCAGTTGAAGTTCGGGTTCGGCTATCGCGTCGCGACCACTAACGACACGAGTCACTACACCGGCAACCAAATCGCCGGGATCGTAGCGGGCGGCCCCGCTGCCGCCTGGGTTCATCGCGATGCTCTCCCTCACAACGAGGGACGCTACGCTTCGGCCTACGTGGGCGATGTTCTGACCAGGAATCGCCTGACCGCCAACGTTGGCGTGCGACTCGACGCGCAAGCGGCGAAGAATCTCCCCACCTCCATCCCAGCCAATGTTTCTTTTCCCGCATTGGCCCCGGCCGTGAACTACGCGGGCTCGGAGAACCTGATTGATTGGAAGAACCTTTCGCCGCGTGTTGGCGTCTCCTACGCGCTCAACGAGTCCCGCAAGAGCGTGATCCGCGGTTCCTATGCGAACTACGCTGCGCAGCTGAGCTATGGGATCGTCAACGCGGCGGCCGTGCCGTCGGGCTATCTTGCTTACGGCTGGAACGACGCCAACAACGATCGCAAGGTGCAGCCAAGCGAAGTCGACGTCGCGGGCGGAGTGCTCTACTCGTACAACATCAACCCCACGAACCGCACGGGGACTGCGCCCGGTCGTATTGATCCGAACCTGAAGAACCAACGCGACAACGAGTTTGTTGTCGGAATCGACCACGAGCTCGTGCCGAACCTCGCGATCGGCGCCGCCTACACGTTCCGAAAGACGACGAATCTGCAGTACACCCCATTCAAGTCGGCGGAATGCGCGGTCGGTGCGACCTGCTCCATCATCCAACCCTCCCAGTACGTTCGAGGGACGGACGTCACGTCCAGAGGCGTCACGATCGTGAGGTACACGGCGCCTGCCGACCTCGTGACTGCGGGCGGAGGCGGTCGTTATCGGACGAATCAGCAGGGCTACACGCGACAGTTCAGCGGCCTGGAATTCACCATGAAGAAAAGGATGTCGGGCCGGTGGATGGCGAACGTCGCTATCTCGTTGAACGACTGGACCGAGGACTATTCAGACGACGCGCGCGTCAACTTCTTCGGCAACCCGACGAAGCGTGAGAGCGAGCCACTCATTGATGGCGGGCCGGTGTCGGTTGTTTCCGGCGGTTCGGGAAAGGCCAGCTTCTATTCTTCCTACAAGTGGCAGGTCTACGCGGACGCTCTCCTCAATCTGCCTGCCAGCTTTAGCCTCTCGACCGCAGTGTTCGGACGTCAAGGCGGCATCCGGCCTTCGAACATCACGCTCAATCCGCTGGGGCTTGACGGAAACACCAGAGTTCTTTCTGGAGCCGCTGACGCTCAGCGGTATGACAATCTTTGGAACATCGACTTCCGTCTCGCTCGTAACTCCAAGATCGGCCGCGTGACCCTCACCCCGTCGCTTGAGCTGTTTAACGCTCTCAACAACGACGTTGTTTTGTCTCGCGCACGCAATGCTGGAGCGGCGAGCTTCGGCCGGGTTGAAGAAGTGATCAGCCCAAGGATCGCGCGTATCGGCGTTCGAGTCGCGTTCTAGTCGCCTCAAGCCGTTGGATGGCCGGTCTCGCGTTTCGAGGCCGGCCGTTTTCTTTGTTCCAAACAAAGGCGGCCTTCTCTATTGCCGCCTCAACTTCCGCACCTGAAGGTGCCACGCCGCCGCACCGGTGGTGTCGCCCAGCACCTCGAAGGCATGGATCACCGCGGCGTACTCGCGCTCTCCTGCCTTCGGATTCGCGGTCACGATGCCGGTGATGGCCTCGCGGGCGCTGTCGTCCTGGCCCACGGACCAATACAGCGAGCCCAGGGCGGTCCTGGTCTCGATGTTCGTGGGATCGATCGCAAGTTCCGCCCGGAACGCCTTCAATGCGGGATCCGTTCGTCCGAGGCGGGCAAGGGAGTCGCCCAGACCGAACTGGAGTTTCGGTACGACGAGACCTTCCTCGAGGCGGAGGAGATCGATGGCGCGTCGATAGTGTTCCACGGCCTTGGGCAGGTCGCCTAGCGCGCGTGCCGCGTGAGCCTGTGTGAAGGCGGTCATGAAGGGCTGATAAAACCTCAGCTTGTCGCGCGGGTTCGCGCCGCCGCTGTTCTTTGAGGCCCGCGTGGCGCCCAAGTACCCGAGGGATCGCAAGCGCTCTTCCGTCTCATCCGAGATCGGTTGTGAAGTTGAAGGCTTTGCGCTCCCCTGAAGAGCCGTCAGGTAACGCGCCATTGCTGCCCCAGGGCGCGCGGGGTCGGCGTTGAGATTCGAGGCTTCCCCGGGATCTGCTTCGAGGTCGTACAACTCCGGTTTCGGGCCCGCGATGTAGTGCCATCGCCCCTCAGCGGCCGATGCCAGTTCGCTCCAACCAAAATGCAGCCGCGGGTACCAGGTTTCGGAGTAGGCCACGCGTGAGCCTCCGGTCAGATTCGGCACAAGGGGCGCTCCGTCGGTGCCGCCCGAATCCAGACCGGCGAGACTCAGCAAGGTCGGAGCGATGTCAACATGGCGAACGGTGGCCGCGATCGCGCTGCCCGCTCCCCCGCCATCCGGTCGCGCGATCAGGAGAGGAACCCGGAGCGCCTCCGCGTACAGCAACAGGCCATGTTCCGCTTCGCCATGGTCCCCGAGACCCTCTCCGTGGTCTGCGGTCACTGCGATCGCGGCACGTCCAAGGCCGATCGCGCGCAGGCCGTCGAGAAGAACTCCCACCGCTGCGTCGGCGGCCGCGATCTCCCGGTCGTAGTCGCTTTCGCCGCGCGCGGCGAAGGCCTGAGGCGCAGCGTAGGGGGTGTGCGGGTCGTACAGGTGCACGAAGAGAAAGAAGGGAGCCGCGCGATGCGCCGCGGCGAACCTCAGGGCCAATGCGACGGTTGCGCTTCCCGGGCGCTCCAGTCCAGCCCCCGGCATCTGATCGTCAAAGGTGTCGAACCCCCGGGCGATCCCCGTTTCGCGTCTCAGCACCGTGGATGAGACGAAACCGCCGGTGACGTAGCCCGCCTTCTTGAACCGCTCCGCCAGAGTCGAGCCCGCGCGAAGTTCGAAGCCCACATTGTCCCGGACCCCGTGGTTGGTGGGGAGAAGGCCGGTGAGGATGGACGCGTGGGCGGGCAGGGTCAGTGGTGTGTGGCTCCAGGCGGACGTGAAGCGCATCGCGGTCTTCGCGAACGCGTCTATCGAGGGCGTCAGGTTGCGGACGCCCACATGGTCCGCACGAAGAGTGTCGATGGAGATCAGGATCACGCTCGGGCGAGAAGGCGGTACGCGCTCCCCCCCGGGACCACAGGCCGTGTTGAGCGCAATCGCGGCGACCCAGGCCGTGGCTTGCCGGCGGCTCCCTTTCATCTGAATCGCGGATCCCGCGGGAATTGCGCGCGCGCCCGGCTTCGCCAGCGGTTCGCGGCCTCGCCATCGCCCAGCGCCAAGAGCGTTCTGATGACGACCTCGAAATCCTCCGGTCCCGCCCCCGCTTGCTCGGCAAGCCCCTCGATCGACGCTCGGGCGTCGGCATCGCGACCCTGCGAGCGGAGGAGCATGGCGAGACCCACGCGGCCGGGCCTGCTTGCCGGGACGATTTCGATTTCCTTTCTGAACTCGGCTTCCGCCTCTGTTTCCCGCCCCATGCGAGCGAGGCAGTCGGCGAGACTCGCGTGCAGGTTCGCGAAGATTCGTCCGGTGTCGGAGGCGCTCCGCTCCATGGCACTTCGGAACCTGGCTTCGGCTTCCTTCATGTCGCCGCGACGCATGGCGGCGAGCCCGAGCGTGTAGTGGCTCATGGGCCGCGACGGGTCGGCGTCGAGGCTACGCTGCGCTGCCGTCGCCGCCTCGGCCAGCCGTCCCTGGCTCAGTTCGAGTTCGGCGACGAACTCGTAGGCCCCGCCGGGGTCCCGCTCCGCCGCGATGTTCGCGTGTTCGCGCGCCTTGTCGGCGTGTCCCGCGAGCCTTTCGAGTTTCGCTATGGACAGGTGGGCCGACGAGCGGGCGGGATCGAAGGCGATGACCCGGTCGAACGCGCGCCTCGCCTCTTGAGGACGGCCCGCCAGGAACAGCGTCTGCGCCAGGGTTTCCCACCCGTCCGACATGCCGGGGTTCTCTCGAAGCACGCCCTCGAAGACGCGAATCGCCTCGTCGAGACGGCCCGCCTGGCGCAAGCTCAGGCCTTTCTCGAACACCGCCCAGGAACCGATTTGATCTTTGGGATCGGGAAGGCGTTCGCCTGGGCTGGATGGGGCGACTGCGGCCGATCCGCCGAGGTAGCCCAGGGATCGCAGCTTCTCCCTCGTTTGCGCATCCACTTCCCCTGGCTGGGTGAAGACGCTCTTCGAACTTTGTTCCCTGACCCATCCATCCATGCGCGCGGCCAGCGGCCCGCGCGCCGCGAAGAGGTTGTTCTTCTCGAGCGGGTCGGCGACGATGTCGAAAAACTCGGGCCGCGGGGCTTGAATGTAGCGGTCCTTGCCTTCGGTCACCGCGAAGATCTCGCTCCAGCCCATGTGAAGGCGCCCGTAGAACGACTCGGCGTACGACACTCGGTTCGGACCCGGACCCAGCATCAGCGGCACAAGGGTCTCGCCGTCCGTTTCCGGCATCGCGGGGAGGCCGGCCAGGTCGAGAAGCGTTTGGGCCAGGTCAACCTGGCGGACGGTGGTCGGAATCCTCCGAACGAGCGCAGCCCCGGGGAGGCGGATCAGCATGGGCACGTGCAAGGCCTCGCGATAGAGAAGAACGCCATGCTCCTCCTCGCCGTGATCTCCAAGGCCCTCACCATGGTCCGCGGTCACCGCGACGATCGCGTTGTCGAAACGTCCGAGGTCGCGCAGTTTGTCCATGAAGCCGGTGACGATTTCATCCGCCCACGCGACTTCGCCATCGTAGGGAGATGCGTGGCCGCGATGCCGCGCGGGCGGCTCGTAGGGCGTGTGCGGCTCGTAGATGTGGAGAAACGCGAAGATCGGGCCAGGGCTTGCGGAGATGAGATCGGCGAGCAACTGCGCGGTGCGGGCGCCCTCGCGCTGCTGGTGTCCGAGGGCTGCATCGGTGCGGGTGGGGATGTCGTCATCGTACTTGTCGAAGCCCCGCGCGATTCCCGTGCCCTTGCGGAGAACGAATGACGACACGGCGCCGAGCGTCATGTAACCGTGAGCCTTGAAGGTCTCGGCGACGGTCCGGTGTTCGCCGAGGGTGTAGCCGAGGTTGTCGCGCACCCCGTGCCGCGGCGGCAGGAGGGACGTGAACAACGAGGTGTGCGCCGGAAGAGTGAGAGGCACATGAGAGTAGGCCTCCTCGAACACCACCGACTGAGAAGCGAGGGCGTCGAGACCTGGCGTGAGTCCGGCTTTGGAGCCGTAAGCGCCGAGGCGATCCGCGCGCAGCGTATCGATGGTGATAAGAATGACCGAGGCGCCCTTTGACCTCGGCGATGAACTCTCGCGGCAAGCGCAACCAAGGGCTGCGAAGAGAGCGAGGCCGAGCTTGAAAGATGAGCGCCGCAAAGCCAGGTGAGGCTATCGCGGGTCGTCTATCTGTTTCGAATTCAATCGTTTGACCTATCGGGCGGGCCTCGCAAGCCAGGCGCGGACCCGCGCGATGTCGCGCGCTTCGAGGGCAGGTGGAGCGACCCGCAGGTACGCTTCGAAGTAGCCGCGCGCTTCGCCCCGGCGTCCCGCCTGGTCAAGGGTGCCGGCCAGATTGAAAAGGGTCTGGTAGTCGTTCTCGTTGATCTCGACCGACCGTTTCCAGCGCTCGATCGCTTCCGCGGGACGGCCCTCCTGGGCCGCCATGACGCCCAACGTGTTGTGGGCCTTGGCAATCTGTGGGTCGAGTTCGATCGCGTGCTCGAGGGCGGTGCGGGCGGCCTCTCGGTTCCCGGCCATCAACTCGAGCACGCCGAGGTTCGCGATCGCCAATCCGTTCGAAGGATCGATCTCGCGGGCTGCGAGGAACGCTTTGCGGGCCGCGTCGATTCTCCCGAGCGCCGTTTGGGCGAGGCCAAGCGCAGTCAGGACATCGAAGTTCACGGCACCCGCCTGTGCATAAGGATCGAGATACCTGATCGCTTCCTGCGGCTCGCCCATTTCCGTGAGGTAGGCGCCGAGCAGGGCCACCGCCTCGCCATCGAGGGGTTTGAGCTTGACCGCACGTTTTGCGGCGGCGACCGCCGCCTTCAGGTCGCCGCGCGTGCGCTCGAGATACGCGAGCTGGAGGTTGGCGCCCGACATGTCCGGACGTTCGCTGAGGTTTCGTTTGACGAGGTCAATGGCCTCGCCCAGGTGGATGCCACCTTGATTGAACAGTGTGACCACCTGCCGGTTGCGCTCATCGATCTCGATCAGGTTCTTCGGATCATCCGCCTCTGTGTATTGATCCTTGGTCGGCGCGGCGGCGCCAGCGGCGACGTATCCGAGCGCCCTTAGCTTTTCGAGAGTGGCCGCGTCCTCCTGGCCTCGATCCGAACCCCGGTCCTTCTCACGCTCGCGCGCGAGGCCCGTTCTCAGTCGGTCGAGAGCGATCGGCTCGGTGGCGACGAGATTCCTCAGCTCCTTCGGATCCTTGTCGAGGTCATAGAGTTCCGGCAACGGCAGGTCGATGTATTTGAAACGTCCGTCGAAGAGGCCACGCAGGGGAGCCCATCCCTGGTTAAGCGACGCAGACAGCGATTCGAAGTAGGAGGATGTAACCGCCCCTTCTCCCGCCGCGGCCAACGGCAGGAGGCTTCGTCCTGGAAGTTCGGCGGCGCGGCTCCGTCCGAGCGCGTCGAGGATGGTCGGCAGAATATCGATGTGACGAACCGGAGTCGTCACGGTGGCGGCCGGAAGGATGGGCGACCAGAGGATCAGGGGAACCCGCAGGGTCGACTCGTAGGCAAAGACCCCGTGGGTTGATTCCTGATGTTCTCCGAGCCCCTCGCCGTGGTCCGAGGTGAACACGACGAGCACACGCTGCTTGCGCCCGACGTCCATGATCGATTCGAGCAGCGGCCCAAGCGCGGCATCCGCGGCCGCGACTTCAGCGGCATAGGGATGGCCCGCGTACCGTGAGGCGAAGGGCTCTGGCGCGGTGTACGGGGAGTGGGGTTCGTAGAGGTGAACCCAGGCGAAAAACTGCGAGGCGCCCTGCGCGTCGATCCAGGCCTTGGCGCGCGCCACGGTGACCGCGCCCGGCCGGTCCGGCACTTTGAACGGCGACTGAGTCTCGATGCCGGTGGCCTGATCGTCATAAACATCGAAGCCTCGATCGAGTCCGAAACGAGAGTTGAGCACGAAGGCGCTCACAAACGCGCCGGTGTGAAACCCGAGAGACTTGAGTCGCGTCGCCACCGTTTCCATCCCGGTGGGAAAGCGGAATCCCGTGTTGTCGCGAACCCCGTGGCTGAGCGCAAGTTGCCCGGAGAGAATGTTTGAGTGTGAGGGGAGCGTCACGACGTTGTGCGCGTGCGCGGTCTCAAACCGCACCCCCTCCCGCGCCAGCCGGTCGATCCAGGGGGTCTCCGCCTGGCCACCGTAGACGCCGAGGGCGTCTGCCCGCAGCGTATCGACGGTGATGAGAACGACTGAAAGGAGAGGGTCTGGCTTAACCCGGCGAGATGTCGACCGCCAGACCGAGGCGACAACGATGACGACAATAACGATGGCGCCCAGAACAAGACGTGCCGCAGCAACTGGTTTTCCCGCGGGACGGGCCGCCGCGGAAGCGGGCTGCCCCAGAGACGCGGGAGGATGGGCTTTCTGCCTTTTTCTCGCCACCTGCTGATTCTACGAGCGGACCTGCGAAGGAGGCTTTCTGGTCCCGCACGCCTTCCAAGAGATAATCCCGTTGATGTCCAAAGCCAGGGTCGACGCCGTCATTGCGGAAAGTCTTGACGTCAAGCGCCGCTTCTTTGAAGTTCATGCCGCAGAACTGGTCACGCTTGCGGACCAGATCGCGGAGCGCGTCCGCAAGGGCGGGAAGGTGCTCGTGTTCGGCAACGGTGGTTCCGCCGCTGACGCTCAACACTTCGCAGGTGAACTCGTCGGTCGCTTCACTAAGGAAGGCCCGCCGATCCCGGCCCTGGCTCTCACCACCGACTCATCGATCATGACCGCGATCGGCAACGACTACGGCTACGAATATGTCTTCAAGCGTCAGGTCGAGGCGCATGCGCGCCCGGATGACATCGCGGTCGGCATCAGCACCTCAGGCAACTCCAAGAACGTTCTCGAAGCCATGCACGTGGCGAAGTCGCGCGGCTTGCTTACGGTGGGCATGACGGGCGAGGGTGGGGGGCAGCTCGGTCTTCTGGTTGACCATCTCTTTGCCGCGCCCTCCAAGGACACGCCCCGTATTCAGGAGGTTCACCACCTCATGAATCACATCCTCTGCGAGTTGCTCGAAGAGCGCCTGCGTTGAAGGCGAAGGGGTCTGCGCCCGGCAAGGCCCTTCGCAAGGGCCCACGCAAAAATCCGAAGACCAGGCCTCTCGACCTCGGCGCGGTGACTACGTATCCGCTCGCCGCGCGGGTCAGCAAAGTCAGCGTCAAAGACTTCGGCCGTCCCTACAAGCGCGGATCTCGTTTCCAAGTCTTCGCTGCTTCTCTTCCGAAAACTCTTGCCGCGGATCAGTTGCGTGCCGTCGCCCACAACATTGAACGTGGCCGCGCGAAGAAGCGTCCGCTGATCTGGGGCATGGGAGCGCATATCCTGAAGGTCGGCCTCGCGCCGATCATCATTGATCTGATGGAGCGCGGCTTCATCACCGCGATTGCCTTGAACGGCGCGGGCATCGTGCACGACTTTGAGACCGCGATCTCGGGACAGACTTCCGAGGAAGTCGACGCGGTTCTGGGCAGCGGGCAGTTCGGCATGGCGCGCGAGACGGGCGAAGAGATCAATCGCGCGATCAGCCAGGGCGTGCTGGAGGGTCTGGGGCTCGGCGCATCGGTGGGTCGCTACATCATGGAGCGGCGCTCGACGAAGTTCCGTGACCTTTCCATCCTCGCCGCCGCGTGGCGGCTCGGAATTCCCGCGACGGTCCATGTCGCGATGGGAACGGACATCGTCCATATGCATCCTTCATGCGATCCGGGAGCCGTCGGCCGCGGTTCACATTTCGACTTCCGTATTCTGGCGGGAGAGGTGGCAAGGCTCGGGGGAGGCGGGGTCTATCTCAACATCGGATCCGCGGTGCTTCTGCCGGAAGTCTTCTTGAAGGCCGTCACCCTGGCGCGCAACCTTGGCCATGAGATTTCCGATTTCACGACCGCCAACTTCGACTTCATTCAGGGCTACCGGCCGAACACGAACGTCGTGAATCGCCCAACCAAGGGCGTGGGTCGCGGCTACTCGATCACCGGTCACCACGAGATCATGATCCCGCTTTTGGCCGCGATGCTGATCGACGGCGATGGTCGCGGCCGCACGTAATCTCCTCGCTTCGTCGTGCTCCGTTCCCGGCGCGTGACCTCCACCAGAACCTATCCCACCCATAAGCAAATTCATGGGATGGAAGATTTAGGACGCGCGGTCGTCGCTCGCTAGCATTGCGTCGTCTAAGTATTTGAGGAGGCACCTGTGGCCAAACGCATCTTTCTATTCCTGCTGACCAACATCGCGGTCGTC
>JBDTQB010000163.1:0-9739 GCA_039932395.1 Vicinamibacteria bacterium
TGTAGATCCGGTCTTCGGTGATGACGACGAAGAGCGACAGGTTGATCGCGTAAACACCTTCACGAAGAATGGCGCGCTGGCGTCCACGCTGGCCGCCGTTCTTCAGGAATGCGCTCGCATCCTGAAAGAGCGCGGAGCCCGAGCCCTTCGCCAGAGTCTGGGTCGGAGGAAGAGGCGCGCCGTCGCGCGCGAACACATAGCCGATGCGGCCTTCGGGAACGACCACCAGCGGCTGACGGTGAATGCGGTACTGCCATGGGAAAAATCCATAGTGCACGCCGCCACGCAGAATGTCGGCCTGGAAGCCGGCCTCTCCTTGAGTCGCGAGGATGCGGCCTTCGAGCAGCGAACCTTGCGACGCCCAGAGCTTCTCGATGACACCGACGCGGCTGTGCGGGATGTAGCGCACCCCCAGCAACCAGTTGAGCAAAGCGATGGCGGCGAGCCCTCCAAGAATCCACGGTACGAGGTTGAGCAATGTTGTTGTCATAGTGAAGGGATGAGGGGCAAGCCGTATGCCGCGGATCACGCGGGAGCATTTCGAGTCGCCGCAGGGACTTAGCGAAAGACATCAAGACCTTGCGGATTGCAGCCTGCACGAAACGACGAAGTGCCTCTTGCAGTCCGCAATCGCCCAGCCGCATCTTGACCTTCGCGTGGTGGTGTCGCTACTGTAAAGAGCCATGACGACCGCCCATCGCTACCTTCATCTCGACGTCTTCACCAAGTCGCCTCTGTCTGGAAATCAGCTCGCGGTGTTTCACGAACCGCCGGTCTGGACGGACGACATGATGCAAGCGATCGCGCGCGAGATGGGCTTCTCCGAGACGACGTTCGTGTATCCGCCGGTGCAGGACGGATCGCTCGCGCAAGTGCGCATCTTCACGCCGGGCGGAGAACTTCCCATGGCCGGACATCCGACCGTCGGAACCACCTTCGCTCTGGCGCTGCTTGGCCGGATTCCCTATGGAACCAAGCACGTCACGCTGGACCTAGGCGTCGGACCCACCTCCGTCGATATCGAATGGAACGAGTCGGACAAGTCGCCGCGCTTCGCCTGGATGACCCAGCCGCTCCCCACCTTTGGCAAGGTGTTCGAGAACCGCGACGATGTCGCGCTCTCGCTCGGACTTGAGACTTCGGATCTCGCCGCGTCGCTCCCCGTCCAGATTGTGTCTTGTGGGGTTCCCTTCGTCTACATTCCCCTCGCTTCGAATCACGTGGTGGATCGCGCGGTGGTGGATCGCGCGCGGTGGCAGAAGTCCTGCGAAGCGAATGGCCTGGCCGAGCACAAGATTTTTGTCTTCTCCGTTGAGGACACGACCATCCAGAAGGTCCGCCTCTACAGCAGGATGTTTGCCCCGGTCCTGGGCGTCGCCGAAGATCCTGGCACCGGGGGTGCTTCGGGTCCTCTTGGTTCGTATCTGGTTCATCACGGCGTGGTGTCGGGAGATGTGTGCGAGTTCGTGAGCCACCAGGGTGCCAAGATGCAGCGCGCCTGTGAGATCTCCATTCGGATCACGAGCACCGACAAAGAAATCAGCTGGGTGCAGATCGGCGGCACCGCCGTTCTCGTCGGTGAAGCCGTTCTCAAGCTCTGATCGCGCGCATCCGCCTTCCGGCCCAAGCGGTCCGCGTGCCAGAGTGACGGCATGACCAGTTCCGTCATCTCCGTTCGCCCCCTCGGATTCCCTTGGGAAACCTCCGATCCGTTTCTGTTCTGCGTTCATCACAATGATGCCTATCCTGCGGGGAACGAACAGTTCGGCCCCGCAGATGTCCTGACCGGCCGCGACATCGGACAGGACTTCAGCCGCAAAGACGGCTGGAGCATGTACCACGGCGACGTCATTCCCGGGTTTCCTCAGCATCCGCATCGGGGCTTCGAGACCGTGACCTTTGTGCGTCGCGGCCTCATCGATCATTCCGATTCGCTTGGGGCCACGGCGCGCTTCGGTCGCGGTGACGCCCAGTGGCTGACCGCGGGCAGCGGCATCGTCCACAGCGAGATGTTTCCGCTTCTCGAAAAGGACAAGCCCAACCCGCTTGAACTCTTTCAGATCTGGCTGAACCTTCCGGCGGCCGACAAGATGGCAGCACCTCACTTCGCCATGTTGTGGAGCGAGGACATTCCGGTTCAGACCTTCGTGGACGAGGCTTTGCTGAAGACCGAGGTGTCCATCGTTGCCGGCGAACTGGGCGGGAAGAAGGCTCCGCCGCCCCCTCCCAGGTCCTGGGCGGCGCGACCCGAAGCAGATGTCGCGATCTGGAGTCTTCGTCTCGCGGCCGGCGCCAAATGGACGTTGCCGAAGGCGGTGGGGGAGAAGACCGAACGAACCTTGTACTTCTTCTCAGGCCCTTCGATCCGCCTGGCGGCTCACACCCAGAGGTCGCATGCGGCGATCCAGGTTCGGAGCGACGTCGAAATCGAGATTCAGGCAGGTGATTCCGAATGCGAACTTCTGCTCCTTCAAGGACGACCCATCGGCGAACCCGTGGCGCAGTACGGTCCGTTCGTGATGAACGAGGAGAGTGAGTTGCAGCAAGCATTCGCCGACTTCCGTCGGACGCGCTTTGGAGGCTGGCCCTTCGAAAGCGACGCGCCCGTTCATCCGAGGAGCGAAGGCCGCTTCGCGCGTCATGCGGATGGCCGCGAAGAGAAGAAGCCCGAGACGTCTTAGCCGGACTTTTGTTTTCGCGGAGCCTTTGCCGGCTTGATGGCCTCCGCGGCCGGAAGGGCGCGCTGCTTCCGTCGCCAGAGGGTCGACGGGTCCACGTCGAGGATCACGGCCGCTTCATCCTGAGTGGCGCAGCCGGCAAGGACAGCCTCGATGTGAGCGTCTTCGATCGACGCAAGCGAATGCTTGCCGCCTACGGAGACGGAACCGCGCGAAGCCTCGGGCCGGAAAGGGAACGCCGATGCTTCGACGAACGAGCCTTTGGAAAGCACCACCGCCCGCTCGATGACGTTCCGAAGCTCACGCAGATTCCCTGGCCAGTTCCAATTCATGAGAGCAGCCGCCGCCTGCTCTGAAAAGGTCAGAGTGGGCCGGTTCGACTTAGCCGCGAAATATCGGAGGAGCTGATTCGCGACACGCTCGATGTCCTCCGGGCGCTCCCGCAGCGGTGGAACCGTGACTTCAATGACGTTGAGCCGATACATCAGGTCTTCTCGGAAACGGCCCGCCCGAACGTCCTGTGGAAGATCGCGATGAGTCGCGGCCACCACCCGGACGTCCGCGCGTCGCGTCAGGGTCTCGCCGACCCGCTCGAATTCGCGGTCTTGAAGGAAACGAAGAAGCTTCGGCTGGAGCGACGCCGGCAAGTCCCCGATCTCGTCGAGAAAGAGCGTGCCCCCATGCGCGATCTCGACCCGGCCGGGCTTCTCTCGTGAAGCGCCGGTAAAGGCTCCCTGCGCATGGCCGAAGAGTTCACTCGCGAGAAGCTCCTCGGAAAGTACCGGACAGCTCACCACCACGAAACTTTTCCGGGCGCGCCGGCTCTGCGCATGCAGAAGGCGCGCGAGCACGCTCTTCCCCGTTCCGCTTTCACCGCGGAAAAGCACGGACGCGTCGGAGTTCGCGGCCGCCGAGATGACATCGAAGACGGCGCTCATCCGCGGCGAGCGTGAGACCATGTCCAGTTCGGGTTGTCCAAGGTCGATGGCGGAGCGCAGATCGTCCGCGAGAGTACGCGCGCGACGCCGTGCGCCAACCCGCTCCAGGGCGCGTCGCACGTCCTGGTCTGGCGCCGGCTTGGGCAAATAGTCGGCAGCGCCATGACGCATCGCTTCGACCGCGGTCTCTACCGTCGGTTGATCGGCGACGATGAGGACATCGAGCGCCGGGCTCTTCGCCAGAAGCTGCGGCACGAGGTCGAGCGCCGACACGCCGCCGAGATGCTCTTCAATGATCGCGAGATCGAAGGCGTCGCGATCGAGCGCGTTCAGCGCCTCCTGTTGCGAGGAGGTGAGCGTCCAGGAGCACCCGAGCGATTCAAGAAGGCCAGCACGGGTTGGAGGCGGAGAATTCGGGTCGTCCACGATCAGCACGTGAAAGCCGGAGACCGGTGAGGCGGGCGCCTTCATTCGAGCGGCCACAGCCACGCGGCGCCGCGGACGCCGCTCGCATCGCCAAATTTGGGTGGAAGAAGCTCCGTGTCAACGCGGTCCGAGAAGATATAGCGGGCCCATCGCTTCGGCGTGTCCTCGTAAAGACGCGCGATGCCGGACAGCCCGCCTCCGAGCACGATCGCATCGGGATCGAGAACATTGATGATCGAAGCCAGCGCTCGTGCGAGCCCATCCACATAACCGTCCAGACATTCGACTGCGGCGGTCTCGCCCGCGCGCGATCGCTGGACGATGTCGAACGTGGATGCTGCGTGGCCGGTCGCGCGTTCATAGGTCCTGGCAAGCGCTGGCCCAGAGAGGCATTGTTCGATGCAACCCGTGAGTCCGCAGTAACAGGCATCGCCGGGCCATTCCAAGGCGGTCGGTCGCGGCATGGCGTTGTGTCCCCACTCTCCACCTATGGCATTGCGCCCGCGCAGGATGCGGCCATCGATCACAACGCCTCCGCCCGTTCCGGTGCCGAGGATGACGCCAAACACGCACGACCGTCCCGCGGCCGCGCCATCACTCGCTTCGGACAGCGCGAAACAGTTGGCGTCGTTTTCCACGCGAACGGGTCGGCCCATCGCGGTGGCTAGATCCCGGTCCAGCGGATGGCCATTCAAACAAACGGAGTTTGCGTTCTTCACCACACCCGTCGCGGGCGAAATGATCCCGGGCATTCCCACGCCCACCGAACCGCGCCTGCCGGTTTCCTGATCGAGGTGGGCGACAAGATCGGCGATCGCGCGCACCGTGCCTTCGTATTCACCCTGAGGGGTGGGTACCCGGCGTCTGGCCACGACGTCGCCCTCGCCATTCAGCGCCACGCCTTCAATTTTCGTTCCGCCGAGATCAATGCCGATGCGCACACTCACACCTTGATGTAGATCTGCCGGCGGTCCATCCACCAAAGCACCGCGTACCAGCCGAGCACGTTGGCGATCGCGTACGCGAGGGAGGCATTGAACGGAGTCAGCCAGGACAGGAAGAACATTCGATACATGAAGACCTGCGACGAAACGACAGAGTCGCCCAGCGGGAGCTTGATCAGGCCCATGGTCTTCGCGAGAAGGCCCGAGGCCACGAAGACCACGATGGCGTTGACTCCGTAGATCACGAACGGCTTCATCACCGCTTTATGCCCTTTGACGTCCGCGATCCAATAGAAGCCCGCGAGCAGGATCGACGCGAGGCCGGCGGTGAACAGCACGTAGGACGACGTCCACAGGCTTTTGTTGATCGGAAACACGGTGTCCCAGGCAAGTCCGGCCACCATCAGCACGAAGCCCGAAATCAGCAGCCGCCGGATGATGTCCGCAGCGTTGAGTCCGGCGCGGAAAAGCGAACCCGCGAGATAGCCGAACAGCGTCGTGCCGACCGCCGGCAGAGAAGACAAGAGTCCTTCCGGGTCCCAGGTCTTCGAGGTGATCCACAGATGCGGTCCGAAGACCAGTCGGTCCAGCCACGCGCCGAGATTGGTTTCCGGTTCAAGGTTCGGCGGAAATCCACCGGGCACCGGAACGACCGTCATCAGAAACCAGTAGCCCAGACAGCAGGCGGCCGCAATCGCAGCCACGCTCTTCAAGCCAAAGTGCTTTTTCACCAGGAAGGCCACGAAGTAGCACAGCGCGATCCGCGCCAGCACACCCGGGATGCGCACGGTCAGCACGTTGAAGCGCGGATAGAAGGCCATGAAGAAACCGAGGCCGAAGATCTTCAGCGCGCGGACGGCTGCGGCCTTGGTGGTGTCGCGAGTGGAAAACGCGAGCGACGCGCCCACCAGGAAAAGGAAGAAAGGAAAGATCAGATCGGTGGGCGTCCAGCCGTTCCAGGGCGCGTGCTCGAGCGGCCAGTAGATGTGACCCCAGTCGCCCGGGTTGTTGACCAAAATCATCCCCGCGACGGTCGCGCCGCGAAACGCGTCGACCGACACCAGGCGTTCGCGAGTCATCTCCTTCGCGATCCTACAAGTGAAGCAACTGGTTTCTGAGGCTTGGGTAGCTGGAATCAAGCGGCTGGCTGATCGAAGGACGGTCAAGCATCGCCTGAAGGGCGGCCGGCGGTTCGACCCGGTGTCCAATCAGAGGTTCCACCACGTCGTCGAACTTCGACGGATGCGCGGTTGCGACCACGCAGAAACTATCTGTCGAACCCTGCCTCCGCTCGTGTTCCAGCATCTCGATGGCGCACGCGGTGTGTGGGCAGAAGACCTGTTGATACGTCGCTTCGCCCTCACGGATCCGCGCGCGGATGGTGTCGTCATCCACGGAAAGCGCGCCGAGCGCGCGGCGGAGATCGGGATCGTGGCCCATCATGAAACGCAGGCGCGCGACATTGGATGGATCGCCGACATCCATGGCGTTCGCCAGGGTGCTGACGCTCGGACGTCCCTGATAAGCGCCGGTCGCGATGAAGTCAGGGACCGTCAGGTTCTGATTCGTCGCGAAAAGCACACGATGGATCGGCAGGCCCATCGCCCGGGCCACGAGGGCCGCCACCGCGTTGCCGAGATTCCCCGTGGGAACGATGAACGACAAGGGCTGCCCGGTCGCACGGAAGTGCTGAAGCGAGGCGTAGGCGTAATAGGTTGTTTGGGGAAGCAATCGTCCAAGGCTGATGCTGTTCGCCGACGACAACGGGACCTGGTCGCGCAGAGCGCTGTCGGAGAACGCTTCCTTGACCAGGGCCTGGCAGGCATCGAAGCCGTCGGGAACGCGGAAGGCCTGGATGTTGTCGCCGAAGCATCCCAACTGATGCGCCTGTCGTGGAGACACGCGACCGTCGGGATACAGGATGACGACCTTGAAGCCGGACTTCTGGTGAAAGGCCGCGGCCACCGCACTTCCCGTGTCGCCGGACGTCGCGACCAGGATGGTGCGTGGCTTTCCGTCCGGCGACGTCTGCCGCATCCGTCCCAGCGTCTGGGCGAGGAAGCGCGCGCCATAGTCCTTGAACGCAGCCGTCGGTCCATGAAACAGCTCGAGAAGATGCGTGTCTTTGGCGATAGGCACGAGCGGCGTCGCGATCTTCAGACTTTCATCGCAGATCGCCTTCAGGTCAGGCAGCAGGCTGTCGTTCCAGAAGAAAGGCGTGAGCATCACGCGCGCGACATCGGCAAGAGTGGACGCTCCGTTAAACGCGCTCAGCGGCAGCGGTTCGACTTGCTCCGGAACGTACAAGCCGCCATCCGGGGCGAGGCCCGCAAGCAACGCTCTTTGGAGATCCACCGGCGCGGCGCCTCCGTTGGTGCTGATGAACTTCATGAGATCACTCTCGTCTTTGGACCATCGACGGCTGCAACCACCACGTCCGATTCGAAGCCCGCTGTTTTGAAAGCGTCCTGCATGCCGAGAGCCGAGGACGCGGCACTCATCGGATCTTCAAACCAGGCAAAGACACTTGGGCCGCCCCCGGAGATTGACGCGCCCAAAGCACCCGCATCGAGCGCCGCTTTCTTGACCGCCGCGAAACCCGGAATCAGGTGGGCGCGGCGTGGTTCCACCAGCACGTCCCGCAGACCGGCGCGGATCAGCGAAGTGTTCTGGGTGAACAGGCCGGTGATCAACTGCGCCAGATTGGCACTTTGAGGAACGAAGTCGCCGATCGCGTAAGCCATAGCCAGAGCTTCGCGCGCGCGGCGCGTCTCAAGGACGAGATGCGGGTGGACCAGAACACACGTCAAGCCCTTCGGTACCGGCAGGCGTACGAGTCGGTCGGCAGTGGAGAGCGTCAGGCCGCCGGTCAGCATGGGACCCACGTTGTCACCGTGATGTCCGCCGCTCGCCGCCGCTTCGCCCTCGACCGCGTAGGGATACAGCTCAATCGCGGAAAGCGGTGTGTCCAGCAATCCGTTCGCCGCGACCAGCGCCGCCACGGCCGAAGCTGCCGAACCGCCCATGCCCGATCCAAGGGGGATGCCTTTGTGAACATCGATCTCGAAACCGAAGGTCAAACGATGGCCGAGACGGAGCGCTTCGAGAGCTCTCAGCGCGGTGTTGCGCTGGATGTCCCTTGGGAGGTCGGTCATCACACCGGTCACCGAGCTGAGCCTCACCGTGGACTCCTCGATGCGCCGCACGGTCACGCGATCGGTCGGGCCTTCGAGGGTGTGCCCGAGGATGTCGAAACCGGTGGCGACGTTGCCGATCGAGCACGGAGCTTCGGCGGTCAGGATCGATGGAGAAGGCTCACTCACGGAACACGCATTCTCCCATTCCAAGGCTATCTCAAGCCTTGGGACGTCGGTTCGTGGTGCCGTCCGCGCGAACCCATCGACAGGTCAGCTGGCCGGTCTCTCTTCCGTGTTGATGCTGAACCGACGATAGTTCGAATACGTCGTTGTTTTTCGAATCCGGAACGTCTTGAACAGGAAGGCCCGCCCGGCGGCCACCGAGACGATCTTCTTCGGCAGCCACACTCCGTCAGCCACCGAGGTGTACTCCATCGACAGCTCGAACTTGCCCAGCTTCACACCCGTGCGCACGCCGACCTTCCGTCCTTCCAGGCTGTGGGCCTCGAGAAGCACCACGCGGCGATCCTGCTCGTCGATATGAACCTGGCCGGTCAGGATGGCCGCGACCGCATCGGTGATGCTGTTCGTGCCTGATTTGGCTGCAGCTCCGGGCTTTGGCTTGAACTCGAAGACCAGCGTCTTGCGCCCGGCGCGGTCTTCACGCAACAGGGTTTCGAAATCAAAGGATTCGACCAGACTGGCGAGACGGAGTCCTGCTTGCTCGCTCACCGTTCGTCCTTCGGAAATCGCCTTGGCCAGTGCGGCTGCTTTGCGATCGACGTCGGCCTGTTCCGTGGAGCTGAGCGGCGCGCCGTTGCGGGAGATCAGGCGTCGCACCGGCCGCCTCTCGACGAAATAAACCTCGTAGCGCAGAGTGTCGCGCGACGTCGCGACACCTTGCTTGTTCAGGTTCTCCTGCACTTCCTCAATGTCGTACGAATAGTCGTTGATCGCCGCATCCTGGGAGCGCGGGCCGCTCCTCAGGACGTTGCGAACATAGGTGTTGCCATTGGGAAGACTCGCCGCCTCTTGCGCGCAGACGACGGTCGCGGTGAGAAGGAAGCCGAACGCCGCTGCGATCCGAGCGGCCGCGCTCATGCTGTCTTAGCCCGAGACTCTTTTGGCGATGGCTTCCGCGATCTCCGTGGTGGACGCGGTGCCGCCGAGATCGTGCGGCATCTGCTTGCCTTCCGCGAGCAGCGATAGGACCGCCGCCCGGACGCGATTGCCCGCCGCGTGCTCTCCGATGTAGTCGAGCAACAGCGCGCCAGACAGGATCAACGCAATGGGGTTCGCCACGTTCTTGCCCGCGATGTCCGGGGCGCTGCCATGAACCGCTTCGAAGGTGGCGCCCTTCTCGCCGATGTTGGCGCCCGGCGCCAGGCCGAGGCCGCCGACGAGGCCGGCGCACAGATCGGACACGATGTCGCCATACAGGTTCTCAAGCAGCAGCATGTCGAAACGCGTCGGATCGAGCACGAGCTGCATGCAGCAGTTGTCCACGATGATGTCGTCGTACTTGATGTCGGGGAAGCCGGCCGCAACCTTGGCGCAGCACTCGAGGAAGAGTCCATCGGACAGCTTCATGATGTTGGCTTTGTGGACGGCGGTGA
>JBDTQB010000164.1:0-9718 GCA_039932395.1 Vicinamibacteria bacterium
ACGATCCCGAAGGCGTGATTCACGTCGCGAACATGGCGTTCGAGTTCCAGCGCACTTTCAAGCACGACGTCGTCATCGACCTGGTCGGCTATCGGCGCTGGGGGCACAACGAAGGGGACGAGCCGTCCTACACCCAGCCGACGATGTACGCGAAGATCAAGACCCATCCGTCCGTCGCCACGATCTACGGCGACAAGCTGGTCAGGACAGGTGCGATGTCGCGCGAAGACCTTGAGACGATCTGGGCGACCAAGCGTGCCGCGATGGATCAACCAGGCAACGGCGCTCATCCCGATCTTCCCGTGGCTCCGGCCGATCTTCCCGCCGTCGATTCCTCCGCGATGTCCGGCCGCATCCGGGCCACGTTGCAGGGCCTGACCACCATTCCCGCGGGCTTTGAAGTTCATCCCAAGCTCATGAGCTTCCTCAAGAAACGCGCCGACCTCCTTGAGGGTAAGGGCAAGGGCGAAGTGGACTGGTCGACCGGCGAAGCGCTCGCGTTTGGAACCTTGTTGCT
Organism: Vicinamibacteria bacterium; assembly: GCA_039932395.1. Lineage (GTDB taxonomy): Bacteria > Acidobacteriota > Vicinamibacteria > Fen-336 > JAGNNV01 > JAGNNV01. Next base: position 518 of record JBDTQB010000164.1, read on the forward strand.
CGAGGGCATTTCCGTTCGACTCTCCGGCCAGGACGTGGGCCGCGGAACCTTCTCGCAGCGCCACGCGATCCTCTACGACCATCGCGACGCGAAAGAGTTTGTGGCGCTCCAGCAACTCGCCGCCGGCGGTTCGTCGTTCGAGGTCTATGACTCGCTGCTGTCCGAATGCGCCGTCATGGGTTTCGAGTTCGGCTACTCCGCGACCCACCCGCGATCTCTCGTTTTGTGGGAAGCGCAGTTTGGCGACTTCATGAACGGCGCGCAGGTCATCATTGATCAGTTCATCGCGGCCGCCGAGCAGAAGTGGAACCAAGCCAACGGCCTCACACTGCTGTTGCCTCATGGTCATGAAGGCCAGGGCCCTGAGCACAGCTCGGCGCGCATCGAGCGCTTCCTCAACCTCTGCGCCGAGGACAACCTTCGCGTCGCTTATCCGTCAACCCCGGCGTCGTTCTTTCATCTGCTTCGCTCCCAGGGACGCTCGGGCATGCGAAAGCCGCTGATCGTGTTCACGCCGAAGTCTTTGCTGCGCGCTCCGCACTGCGTGTCGACCCTCGCGGATCTGACCGAAGGTCATTTCCAGCCCGTCATGGGGGACCCGTCGGTAGACCCTTCGATGGTGCGACGTGTGATCATCACCTCGGGCAAGGTCACGTATGACCTGATGAAGGAGCGCGACACCCGTGGTGCTCGTGACGTCGCGATTATTCGCCTGGAGCGCTACTACCCGTTCCCCGCAGCCGAGTTGATCGACGTGCTCCGTCACTACCCCGTCACCGCCGAGATCGTCTGGGTTCAGGAAGAGCCTTCGAACATGGGCGCGTGGCGCTTCGTGCGCGAGCGTTTCCTGGACGGGGAAGTGCCCGGGTTCGAAACCCGTGTCCCGAAATATGTTGGCCGCGAGGCCAGCGCTTCACCCGCACCCGGTTCGCACAAGGTTCACATGAGCGAACAGGATGAACTCGTCGCCAAAGCGTTCGCGTAAGAAGGAGCGAGTGTTGCCTCGCTCCCGGGCTGGCTTGATTTAAGCGCCGAAGACGATGCCCTGCGCGAGCGGGAGATCCTTCGAGTAGTTGATGGTGTTGGTCTGTCGGCGCATGTAGGCCTTCCAGGCGTCCGACCCCGACTCGCGGCCGCCTCCGGTGTCCTTCTCTCCGCCGAAGGCTCCGCCGATCTCCGCGCCCGACGTGCCGATGTTGACGTTAGCGATGCCGCAGTCGCTGCCCGCCGCCGAGAGGAATGCTTCAGCGGTGAGGAGATTGGTAGTGAAGACCGCGGACGACAGGCCCTGGGGCACATCGTTGTGCGCCTTGAGAGCATCTTCGTAAGTATCGAACTCGATCACGTAGAGGATCGGCGCGAACGTTTCTTCGCAGACGATCTTCATGTCGGCGCGTGCCTTGATGACGGTCGGTTCGACGAACTGCCCCTTGAGCACCTTGCCGCCGAACAGAACCTCGCCGCCCTCGGCCACCGCGTTCTCGACACCGCGCTTGAAGGACGCGACCGCGCGTTCGTTGATCAGCGGACCCATCAACGTTCCCGCGTCCATCGGATCACCCACCTTGATCTGGCCGTACGCCTTCACGAGCGACGCGGTGAACTCGGCGGCGATGTCCTTCTGCAGGAAGAGGCGCCTGGTGGTGGTGCAACGCTGACCCGCCGTTCCAGCCGCGCCGAAGACCACACCGCGTAAGGCCAAGCCGAGATCCGCATCCTTCATCACGATGATGCCGTTGTTGCCGCCGAGTTCAAGCAGGCTTCGTCCCAGACGTTGGGCCACACCTTCACCAACTTTGCGTCCCACCGCGGTGGAGCCGGTGAAGCTGACCAGGGGCAATCGCTTGTCGGAGGTCAAGCGCGCGCCGATCGACGGGCCGCCGATCACCAGCGCGAACACGCCGGAGAATCCGTGCGCGTCGAGAACCTTGTCCGCGATCTTCTGCGTCGCGATCGCGGTGAGGGGCGTCAGCTCGGACGGCTTCCAGATCACGGTGTCGCCGCAGGCCGCGGCCACCAACGCATTCCACGACCAGACGGCCACGGGGAAGTTGAAGGCACTGATCACACCGATCGGGCCAAGAGGATGCCACTGCTCATACATGCGATGCCCCGGGCGCTCGGAGTGCATGGTCAAGCCATAGAGCTGACGGGACAGGCCGGTCGCGAAGTCGGCGATGTCGATCATTTCCTGCACTTCGCCCTTGCCCTCGGCGAAGATTTTTCCCATCTCGAGACTAACGAGCGCGCCCAAGTCATCCTTCTGCGCGCGCAGGGCGTCGCCGATCTGTCGCACGATCTCGCCGCGCTTCGGAGCGGGTACCGTCCGCCACTTCTGGAAGACTGCGGCAGCTTCGTCGACGATGCGGTCGTACTCGGCATCGCTGACGCCCTTAACGCGCGCCAGGACCTCGCCGGTCGACGGATTGGTCGAAACCATGTCCTCGCCCGAAGGCGTCGCGATCCACGACACTCCTTTGCCGCCGGAGTTCGTGGGTTCAATGCCGAGTCGGGAGAGCAGAGCCTTCGTATCCATAACTGGATTCTACGTTTCGTGCCCGGCTCGGCTCAGTCCTGCTTACGATCGCGTCTGTCCGTCCGCTTCAGCGAGGAGATCGCATCGCTGTTGAGATGTCGCACCGGACCATGGCCCCGCCCCGGCGAATACCCTTCTTGAATCGCGGCGGTCAGATAGTCCTTGGCGCCTCGAACCGCCATCTCGAGATCATGTCCATAGGCGAGCCGAGCGGCGATGGCGGCGGAGTACGTGCAGCCGGTGCCGTGGGTGTTCTTCGTGTGGATGCGCGGGGTCGCTAACTCGTGAAGCTTCACGCCGTCCCAGAGAACGTCGATGGGATCGCCTGCGAGATGTCCGCCCTTCATAAGGACTCCGCGACATCCCATGTGCGCGAGCAGCATCGCTGCTTCTTTCATGTCGGCCACCGACGTGATGGAAGCGCTCAGCAAGGCCTCGGCCTCAGGAATATTCGGCGTCACCAGGGTGGCGAGCGGGAACAGTTTCTCGACGTAGGCACGTTCCGCGTCACGATCGAGCAGGCGATCGCCGCTTTTTGCCACCATGACCGGATCGACGACCAGGTTCCGCAGGCCGCGCTCGCCGATGACGCGAGCCACCTCGTCAATGATGGCGCGGTTCGCGAGCATGCCTGTCTTGACCGAGGAGATGGCCATGTCGTCCGCCACCGCTTCGATCTGCGCGCGCACCAGGGACGGTTCGAGCGCCTGCCATGCGGTCACCGTCACCGTGTTCTGCGCGGTGATCGCGGTGATCGCGGTCGTACCGTGGACTCCGTGCGCGGCGAACGTCAACAGATCGGCCTGGATGCCGGCGCCTCCGCCCGAATCAGATCCTGCGATGGAGAGAGAAATCCTCATGGTCGGGAGATCAGAGTTTCAAAGTTGCGCAACATTCTCAGGGTCAGGCCCCAGATGGTGAGGCCTCGGACCCCGATCGCGGGGAAGCGCAGGGTCTGTCCTGAGTGCTCCATGGTGACGGAAGAGACGTTGGCTGAGTCGAACAGCTCAGTCAGCGGAACCCAGTGGGTGGCGGCCACTTCATCGGAGAGAGTCAGCGGATCGGGCGCGTTTTCGGCCATGAACACGAACGGTGCGATCTTCATGTCGATCGCCTTGCTACGCGCGGTTGCACGGGTCTCGTCGAGCGCACCCAGGAGATCCGTATCGGAGCGCAAAATCAGGCCAATCTCTTCTTCCGTTTCGCGCATGGCCGTATGAGTCAAGCTGAGGTCGCCCACTTCCGCTCGTCCGCCCGGCAGACCGATGTGTCCGGACCAAGGATCGTTCGGATGATCGGCGCGCTTGATGAAGAGCGCATCGAGATCGTCGCCTGAGGTGCGCAGAATCAGAGCGACCGCCGCGGCGTGAGCGGTTCCATGGATGAGGCGCGCCTGCCTACCCCGCAGCGCCTGATCAATCTGTGCGAGGTTGAATCGCGCGGTGGCATGTGGCATCAGGCAGTTTCCGCGAGGCGAAACGCCTGAGCCATTCGGTCCTGCTCGTCCCGAGAAATGCCCACGCCCTGCGCCAGGACGCGCCATTGCGTCACCACCGACTGGAAGTGAACGATGATTTCGGTCGCTTCAGCGGATCGAACCCGGAAGTAGGGGGAAACGGAACGAGCCAGATCGAGATCAAGCGCGTTGTCGCTGTCGCTGATGTTCAGCTTCAGTCCGACGGCATGCGGATCGGGATTCATGTCGTACGCAGCGGACAGCAGCCAGCCTTTGCGGGGAGACAGCAGGAAGCCATGGTTTCGCAGATGATCGTCGGCGTTTGAAACGAGGAGATTGAAAACGATGCGCGACCACAACTCACGCAGATCGTCTTTAACTGCGGCGCCGTGGTCAATCAGAACACGAGCCAGTTCGAGGTAGCTCGCCCCAGTTGTCGCGTCGTCACCGTCCTGCTTACCGGTGAGGGTCATCGCAGAGGCGAAGTGAAGGCGCTGTCCAAAGGGCGTCCGATCGAAGCGCTTCACCAGAAAAGTATGACGCCGGCTGGCAAAAGGACGTGCGGCGCTTTCGGGAACTCGAAGGCCACAGGCACGCGCGAGTGTGTGGAGAACAAGTTCCCAAGCGCCGGTGTCCCCTTCATCCCGCACACTCGGAAATTTGGCGATCCACAGATGACCCTCGGGATCGACAACACTGGCTTTGGGGCGGGCGCCCCCAAGCGATCCGCCGGGGGCGATCAGGAGCCTGAGCCATTCATCTGCTTTGGGCGAGGTGTTGTGCTCGTCGCGCTCCAGCGCGAGGCTGGCCGCTTCCAGTTCCCGAAGCCGGACGAACGGAGGGGCTGCGATGCCGTGACGGTTGTCAAGGAAGTCACCCTGATCATTGAGGCGAAAGCGGAGCGCCCCGGAACGGAAGGCATCATGCACGCCCAGCAGATAGTCTGATTCGCGCAGGCGCATCGTCTTGGACGCGCGGCCGGCCCGCTGATCGCGCTCCAGTCGCCGCCGCATCAACATTCGTCCCCATCGATCCGGACTCGCGTCCGAGAAAACGCCGAAAGTGAGGCTCCCCGTTGGCGGGTGTTGCCGGCCTTCAAACAGGCCTATTCGCGGATCGAGATGGAGGTCGATGAATTCCTTTCGTTCGAGGACTGAAGTCTCGAATTCGAACTCAAAAATTTCACGACCCGCCCCTGCGCGCGGGTAGAGCAGACCGAGGCGAACCGGACCCATCAAGCCCTTCCAGTCCCCATAGACGGCGATCAGCGCCTGAGCCATTCAGGGTCTCGGTTCCTTCCGGCGAGGTTTCCGGCTTTCCGCCTTTAGCGGCACCAACAATCGAGCCAACGCTTCCGAGCTGACGAGCCCGCGTGTGTCCCATGGCTTCGGGGCCGCCGCCGGTTTGAATTCATTGCGTCCTGCCACGTCTCGTGCCACCGGGGAGGTGGAAGCCACGGCGACTCGTATGGACGGGAGGCGGGCATCCTGCAGATCGCGACCGAGATCGTCTCCCTTCGCGATCAGATCGAGATCCCCGTCCAGACCGAGGACCTGCAGAACGGCGAGGTAAGCGCCCATGGTCACGCCGGTGCCCCCTCGCTCAAGGCCGCGCAGCGTCATGGGCGCCATGCCCGCGCGCGCCGCCACCTGCTTTGCCGTCAGTCGGCGGCGGAGCCGCGCCAAGCGCAACCGAGCGCCCAACCCATGCAGCCGGGCTTCGGTGCCGGGAAGCAAGGCGGCGACGGTCTTGGCCATAGTGTCGTTATTCTAGCGACAGAATGCCTCAATCTCTAAAATAATGGCACTTATTTCAGGATCGTCCGATCCGAAGCTCTTGGGCCTATTCCCACTCAATCGTGGCGGGTGGCTTGCTCGAGATGTCGTACACCACGCGGTTGATGCCTTTCACCTCGTTGATGAGGCGGGACGACATCCGCGCGAGCAGATCGTGGGGAAGGCGTGCCCAGTCGGCGGTCATGCCGTCGGCGGAATCGACGCAGCGGATCGCGATGGTGTTGTCGTAGGTGCGGCCGTCGCCCATGACCCCGACCGACTTCACCGGAAGCAGAACTGCGAACGACTGCCAGACCTTCCGGTACAAGCCGGCCTTGCGGATTTCGTCGACCACCACGGCGTCCGCCTCGCGCAGCGTATCGAGAGCGGGCCGAGTGATGGGCCCGACCACCCGAATTGCGAGGCCGGGACCGGGGAAGGGTTGGCGGAAGATGAACTCTTCTTCGAGGCCGAGCCGCAGGCCGACGGCGCGAACCTCATCCTTAAAGAGTTCACGCAGAGGCTCGACCAGCTTGAAGCCGAGTGCCTTTGGCAGTCCGCCCACGTTGTGGTGGCTCTTGATGACCGCCGAGGGACCCTTGACCGACTGCGATTCGATGACGTCGGGATAAAGCGTTCCCTGAGCGAGGAACTTCACCGGACCGATTTTTTTGGCGGCGTCCTTGAAGACATCGATGAACTCTTTGCCGATGATCTTCCGCTTCTTCTCTGGATCGGTGACGTTCTTGAGGGCTTTCTCAAACCGCTTCGACGCATCGACGCAGATCAGGGGCAGGCCGAGCTTGGCTTCAAAGCGCTCCTTGACCTGAACCGCTTCATCCTTGCGAAGCAGGCCGTTGTCCACGAAAACGCACGTGAGTTGCGATCTGACCGCTTGGTGGACGAGGACCGCGGTCACCGCGGAATCGACCCCGCCGGAGAGGGCGCAGATGACGCGTTCCTTACCGATCTGCTGGCGAATCCGCTCGATGGTGTCACCCACGAACGACGCCGGATCCCAGTCGCGCGTGCAGCCGCACAGATCCAGGAAGTTGCCGAGAACCTGCATGCCCTGGATTGTGTGTTTGACCTCGGGGTGGAACTGAATGCCGTACAGGCCCTTCTTCGGATATTCCATCACGCCGACCGCGGTGTTGGAAGTCGAGCCGGAAATCGAGAAGCCCCGCGGAGGACGCAGGATCGAATCGCCGTGGCTCATCCAGACCCGAGTACGCGCCGAGAGTCCGCGTAGCAGACGCGATTGGGGCGAAGCCTCAAGATCCGCAGGACCGAATTCCTTGGAGTCGGCCTGAACCACTTCGCCGCCCAGAACCTTCGCCATCAACTGCATGCCGTAGCAGATGCCGAGAATCGGGATATCCAGTCCTTCGAGGACTTCGCGGCTGATCTGGGGAGCGCCCTTGTCGTAAACGCTGGATGGGCCACCCGAGAGAACCAGCCCTTTGGGCTTGTAAGCCTGAATCGTCTTGAGCGAGCTGCTTGGCGGAATGATTTCGGAGTACACGCCCAGTTCGCGGAAACGGCGGGCGATCAGGTGGGTGAACTGAGAACCGAAATCAACGATGAGAATCGAGTCTCGCGTCATCAAAAACCTCAGCCGAACAGAAAATATCTTGCGGGTTTTGACCGGCTTGTCGCCGCCCCACGTCACGAATGCGGGGAGTATAGGACTGATTGCACTACACTTCCTCCCGGTTCATGAGCGACTTGCAGACCCGTTCCCTTGCCCTCCTGATTCTGGTCGGGACGGCGGTTTCGTGCTCCAAAGTTCCGGTCGCAACCCCCAAGCCGCCTTTCCCCGCGATCTCACGCTGGCAGACGCCGCTTGACGCGGCGCTCTCCGCGCCGTTAGCGACGGACGGAACTCTTGCTTTTGCAGCGCTTTCCAATGGATCGATCATCGCCTTTGATCCAGGAAGCGGCACGTCACTCTGGACCCGCGCGGGACAGGTGCCTGGATTCGTGGCGGCGAAGCCGGGCTTCCTGGTTTTTGTGGAGAAGGGTGGCGTCGCCTACGGCATCAACGCGCAGGACGGGAACGCTCAGTGGAAGACCACGACGGCCGTTCGCGACGTTCAGTCGGTGCGGCTGGATGGCAACCGGATCTTCGTAGGAGGAGCCTCCGGTTTCGCGTCTCTCGTCGTCTCGACGGGCGAGCTCAGGTTCGACCGTCCCGCGAAGGATGTTCGCGAAATCGACACGGCGGGCGATGCGATCGCGGCGCTCGAAGAGGGCAGCCTCGTGGTGCGTGGTCGCGAAGACGGGCGCGAACGATTCAGCCTCAAGTCTCCGGAAGGGGAGTTCGGCGCCCCCGCGATCTTCGCCGATGGGCGGGTTGTGTTGGGTTCAGGCAGTCGCCTCGTTCGCCAGGTGTCGAAGAATGGTTCGTATGGCTGGAAGTTCAAAGTTGGGGCCAGGGTCAAGCACAAGCCGCTCGACTACCTCGACCGCAAGCGCGTCGGCATCCTTTCGTTTGAGGGGGTCTACTACGAGGTTTCGCTCGGCGGAGGCGACATGCGGCATCGCGTTCTGCTTTCGTCCCGTCCTTTCGCGTCGCCGGTCCTCTCGGACGGCCGGATCTGGGCCTCTATTTTCGAAGATGAGACGGCGGTGATCGATGCCAGAACCGTCAAGTTGATCGGCCGGACCAAGTATGGCGGCAGTTTTCTTTCGCCACCTCTCTTTACGGGAGGGCGTTTGGTGGCCGAAGTTGCCGGTCCGAGGCGTCTCGTCGGCCTCCTCACCGCTCCACCAACCTAGCTTGAGCGCGTTTACCCGACCCCGGCGGCAGGTATCATCCCGACCTATGGATTGCCGTCGTTTGAGCAACTCTAAATATTCTCCTTGTTTAGCTAGCACTCTGTGATCGGTCGCAAACTCGCGTCGAGATACGAAATCCTCCGAGAGGTCGGTCGAGGGGGCATGGGAGTGGTGTATCTGGCGCTCGACCCCGTGCTCGAACGGGAAGTCGCGATCAAGATGCTCACCTCGGGCAACCTGCAGGGCGACCAGCGCGAGCGCTTTGAGCGCGAGGCGCGCGCCGTCGCCAAGCTCGATCACCCGGGCATCGTCCCCATCTACGACTTCGCCGATTACGAAGGCAATCTGTTCTTCGTCATGCCTTACGTGGAGGGCAAGACGCTCCGAGCGGTCCAGAAAGACGAAACCCTCAAGCCTTTCGAAGTTCTCGATATCGGAGCGCAGGTTGCGGAAGCGCTGAACTATTCGCATCAGCGCGGCATTGTTCATCGCGACATCAAGCCCGAGAACATCATGATCACCCGCGAGGGTGAAGAGTGGCGCGCCAAGCTCATGGACTTCGGCATCGCACTTGGCCCCAAAGACTCGCGCATGACGAAGTCCGACATCATCGTCGGAACGCTCGCGTACCTGCCGCCGGAATCCATTCTCGA